>JBKPOS010000010.1:0-59824 GCA_046733215.1 Gemmatimonadota bacterium | reverse complement strand
CGCAAGAGGTGGGAGGCCAGGTTCAATCAAACGCTCGAGCTTCATCTATTCACATGGCTCCCAAGCGTTTAGCCAATGCGTCCTACCCGACTGGAGTCCTAGGTCCTCTAACGCTGAATCGTGTTTCGCTAATCTGGAGAGTTCCTGCAGTTGCAGCGGTGAGCGCGGTGACACAGGGGCGCCACACAGCCTCAGGCTCCAGGGCCTCCGACTTCATCGCAAAGGAGGTAGCGCTCCGTGAGGTCGTTCAAGGCACCCCACAATGTTCGACCGAAAGCGCTCCAGTGACGGACGGAGTGTTACGCGTATCCACCAGCACTCCAGCCAAGTCATCGGAAGAGCAAACTTGATCATTGGAAACGAGCAAAAGGCCTCCAGGTCGACAACCCGAAGGTTGGCTTGCACTGCCGCTGCCAGAATCGCCTGCGGGGAGTTTGCCCGATAGAAGGTCGGGAAAACCTCTTTGAGCTCGCGATTCTCGAGGATCGCGGCGACGCGCCGTCGTGCGGCGCGGGACAAGGTTAGTGACAAGAGACGAACGGCCGGGTGCCCACGATTCGGCGTCACGAAAACGAAACGGCCGCCGGGCCTGAGCACTCGGGCTATTTCCTTAAACACCACGAGGGGATCGCTCAAGTGCTCAAGAACCATGTTCGCAGTCACGAGATCAAAAGTCGAGTCAGAAAATGGGAGCGTCCCGCCATCGGCTACCGTCCCTGCGGTAAGATAGGGGTTCTCACGCAAGCTATAGGCTTCCATGTCGCAGCCCACCAGTAAACTCGCCCGCCCAGCAAGGTCCGCTTGAGACCTTCCGCCCCAGCCTCCGTGCAGGCTGGCGCCCGCGCCGAGATCCAGCCAACGGTGGCCCGCCCCCAGAAATGTGTCCAACTTCTTGGCGTACTTGTTCTGGTGATACTCGACTTCGGGCAAGAGACGGGTGACGAGGCGGTAATAGGCGGAAGCCATGAGTCAGGCACGTGAAGAGCAGCTCAACCCGGAGTCAACGGGGGCGTCTCGTGGGAGAAGAATCAGGTCCAGGTTCGCGAGGACCCGGTACGTGTGAAAAGCGGCAAGCACGTTCTCGCCGCTCCCTATCAGTGTCAGGCGTCAGACTCGGAGGTTCCAGCAGGCTGGATCAAATCCGAATTCGTCCCGAAGCCGACGCAGATCGGGCGTCAGGACAGCCAACAGCGCCTGTCGCTCCTGGGGGTCAAGCCGAGCGTGCTTGTGGGATTGGCGCCTGGCCAGAAGTCGTCGGACCGCCTGTTTGGCCGATTTCGGGACTAACCGGAGCACCCGACTCACACCCGGTGAACGCGCAATCGCCTCCGCCCGCAGGTGGGTTCCTGGCGCGTCATCGAACCGGTTGTGCCGCCGATCGGTTCCGCTGAATTGGAAATCGGGATCCACCCCGAGGAACTGGCAAATCCGCCGCAGCACAACCAGCGGCGTGGCAGAGAGATCATCGAGATTGAGCAGCAGGATATCTCCAGCGGGAAACCGTTGGTAGTACTCATCGAGTTGGCGAGCATATTGAGATGTCGCCACCATGTGGGGATCAAAGTCGGTCAGCGCCCGATTGAGCTGAACTCGCGCACGTCGGAGCCCAGCTCGCACCTCTTCGTGGCCGGAATCCTTGACCCAATCAACTGGGCTGCGCTGGCCAGCATACCGCGCTCTCCCGACCAGAGCATGGCCGAAATCTTTCAGAGCCTCTTTGAGTGAAATTCGGGCCTGCTGAAGCTCCTTCCGCGCATCTTTGTGGCTGTAGTGCGACTCGTAGCGATCCAGCGGATTCCGCATGATATAAAGGAACTGGAACTTCGCCGGATAGGTCGCGATTCGCGCAGCGGCGTTTGGCATAGTGGGCACTTTGGTGTAGCCCGTGGATGCCTCCAACGCCACCCGGTGTTGTGCCGGGTCCCAGCGCCATGCGGCCTCGTACCAGTCTCGTCCACGCGCCCAGTGGTCGTCGTTGTCAAAGAACCCGATCTCTTTCGGGCGCGATTCAGCAATCTCCGGGTGTTGCGCTAGGTAATTGAAGAGGCTCGATGTGCCGCACTTCATCGCCCCGATGATGAGGGCAAAACGCTCGATCATGCTGCACTCCCAGCGTGCGTCGCATCCCGTCAAACAATACGGTTAGCGCGGCTTTAGTTCAAGCAGAAGACCAAGGCAAGCCATTGTCCTACAGCATGTTATCAAGACGATCTGCGGGCGGGTTTTCTTCACCGACCACCTACCAGTCATAGCCGGTTTCATACCCGAGCTTGATAAGTACCTCGCCAAAGGCCTCCTTGCAGCGGGCCTTATGAGTCGCACTCAGTATATCCCGCCACTCGCCCGGCCGACCTGACCGGAGGTGCGACTTTGCCTCTACCTGTCCGACCTTGCGCTTGGTCTGCCGCTCAAAGCTGAATTGTTTTGCGATTTCGACGGAGCGTTCGATCGCTTCCGGGCGGAATCCATAGTGGCCGAACAGACGCCGGAAGACAGCCTCTTCGTCCTTGATGATCGCCTCGTAGCGAAGCTCGAGAAAATCAGGATTGGAGTAGTTCCAGTCTCTCATATGCGCCAGGCCGTAGTCTACGAATCGATCGATCTCAACCAGAATCCCTTGTTCCTGGTCGAGCGAGTTCAAGTACTCCTGGTAGGTGCGACCGCCGTACTTTGCGTCCGGGACATGAACCCACGTTTCGACAGTCCACAGGTGAAAGAAGTACCGCGATACGATGACATCTCTCGGATCGCGGATCATGTGCGAGCCGCGATGCCGCGGCAGCTGGGTTAGGTCCACGAGGCTGTGGTCCTGCAGGAACACGTCCGTATCTCGGCGAAGATCAGCCTGGGTGCAGTTCTGAAAATGCAACCCATACTGCTCCGCAACGGTCCTGAGCACCCTCGTAAACCAGGCGCTACCGACCCGGTGGTGGGCGCAATGGACTATCAGCCTCCGATCGTGTCGGCTGGGAAAAGGTCCGCCGCCGGCGCGCCGAAACTCCCGGGCGATCCGCCCTGCACCCCGCTGCACGAAATTTCGAAGGCTCATAGTTGGGCGATCCAGGTGCGTTGCCTGCTGTCGAGGTTCATGCGTGAATCTGAGCGCATGCAATTAGCCGAGGCCTGAGGTACTCGTCCAGCCTAATAGCGACGCACTAGTCCTTGGTCGGAGCAAGCAGCACCGCCAGCGCACGTCGACTTTCGTCATTCAAGAGTCCATGGGTTGGAAGGGTGAAAAGACGCTCTGCCAGGATTCGTGCGCCCGGCGTTGCGTGCTCCGGATCACGCCGACGGGAGCCGAACCCTTTCAGATCCGGCAGCGCAGTGGGATATCCACGCCAGACGCCTACACTCCGCAACTGCTCGTCCCTAAACCGGGATAGGGCCGCCGGGTCCACAAGCAGAGGCAACCTAAGGAAGCCCGGTAGGGCGCCGGTAGGCATACGCGGAGCTGAAGCCAACCCGTTGTCGGGAAGCCGCTGGAGGAGCCACGCCGCATTGACCCTGCGTTGCTCAGCCTCGGCCTCTCCGAGGTGGAGCGTGCGCGTCAGGGTACCGAGCGCGAATCCGGACGGCGCCGCTGGCGCCGTAGGCTCGCGGTAGACTGTTTCACCCAAACGCAAGAACGGCAGACTCAGCGGCACCCCGTAGAGTGAGGGCCGAGCGAGGACCCACTGGGCCAAAAGCAGGGCTGCATCCCGCCCGCTGCCCGAAGCCCCACCTGACACGCCGCCCATCCCCGTCAGACGTGCGGCAGCATCCGGAGCATTGGTGAGGAGGGCACCTCCCCTGCCCCCGGTCATTCCCTTGCCGCGACCAAAGCTAAGCACGGCGTATCGACCGAAGCTTCCGACAGGTTGACCGTTCAAGCGCGCCCCCACGCCTTGGGCCGCGTCTTCGATGATGATGACGTCCGCCGGGGCCGTCAGTGTTTTGATGGACGAGAGATCAACCGGGATCCCGTAGAGGTGAACGACGACGACCACTCGGGCGCCTCGATCGAGCGCCGCGCGGAGCGACTCCGGATCGGGGCCGAGCGTCGCCGGGTCGATATCGTAGAGCACGAACTCGACCTGGGCGGCGTCCGTAGCCGTGGCGATGTCGTAGCAACAATATGCGGGAAGAGCAACGGGTCCCGGGCGTTCCGCCACAGCCAGCCGGAGCGCAAGACTCAGCGCCGTCGTCCCGCTGTCGGTCAGGATCACCCCGCGGCTCCGATACCGATCGAGCAGGAGGCGTTCAACACGCGTTCTCGCGGTCGCGCTTCCGAAAACAGCTGCGCGAAGGCCGGCGAGAAGTGCTGCTGGCCCAATCGGGGAATGAACCGGCGGCTGCGCTCGCAGCCTCACGGGATCAGGCGAACGACACGCGGACCGAGCGCCGTCGCAAGAGGAAGCGGCAGACGGCGCCAGAGGCGAGGTCCCCAAGCGAACGCTGGGTCGTCCGGCGAGGGAGTGGCGGCGGTTTCTCGCCCCCGTTGATACCACCATAACGGCTCGTCTCGCGACCCCCATTGCCGCTTGAAGCGGTGTGTACCGACACCAGGCGTGCAGCGCCCGAAATTGAAGAGAGCCAAGCGGTCGGCTACCGCCTTTTCCATGAACGACCAATAAAGCAGCATGTTGGGCGCGATCGCGTTGTAGGCTGTCAGGGAAGAAGCCCAGGTCATCTCGATCTCCTGAGCCCATCGAAACGCAACTCCACCGGCCACTGGATGGCCCTGGTGGTACGCGCAGCCGAACCAGACGCTATCGGGAAATGCGTCGGCCACGGCGCGGAACAGCCTTTTAGGTTGCGTCGGGGTCCCCAGATCATGCATGTGTCGAGCGAAGACAGCAAAAAAGGGCTCAACCTCCTCAAGGCCAAACCGCATCTCGACACCCTCCTTCTGGGGTCGCTTGACCTGGCTCCGCAGTTTCGAGCCGAGCTGGCTCCAGAGCTCAGGGGCCTTCTCCGGGAGATCGAGCACAACCGTGATCTTGCGGTGCGATACGGGCAGCTCGAGCGGTAGCGGCACGCGGCTTCGCATCTCGAGCAGCTTGACGCGGTCCTTGTCAGCCAATGCGGTGGCGTGGTCCGCTAAGGCGCGAATCGCCTCTGCTGAGCCGAGTGGTCCTCCGTAGTTGAGGAAAGGCATCGAGACCAGAAAGTGGCCGAAAACGGCGCTGCGTACTCGAACCAGCGGCAGCACACCCTGCAACATTCCGGAGCGATCGCGGGCCGCCAAGTACAGGCATTCGTGCTCGAGCACGCTTTCCATGATTCGCTTCCACCCATACAGGTGAAAGTGGGTCCAGCCCTCGTGCTGGCGTGCGAAGCCATCCCAGACCTCCGCAACCCCATCGAACTCGGAGACCGTAAGTGTCATGCGGCGAGTTCGTAGCGGCGTTCGGCCGACACGAATCGAAATGTGGCGAGCAGGCGCTCGAGTCGTGGAAGGGTTCGCGACAGGCCGCCGTAGTGTCGGAACCGAGTGATCGGCGAAACGGGAATACGCGGCTGCTCGGTATCGATCTCCCACGGATGAATGTAGAACATCGCCGCACTGCCACGCGCCTCATGGTCGCGCAGGGCACGCACCGTCAGCGCATACGGAAGATGCCTGAAATATCCGCCGCCGGCGGCGGGGAGCCGCACGCCAGCAGCAACGGTCGTGGCCATGGGCAACTCGAGCAGTACTCCTGCGGGGCGCCGAATTTGATAGGGGTCGGGGCTCGCCCCCGGATATCCGTAGTCCGGCCGCCGGATGGGAAATACACTCGAGTCGTAGCGGTACCCCTCTTCGATGAGCACGTCAAACGCCCATTCGGTTCCAGGCACGATGGAAAAGCTCGGCGCGCGAAAACCTCTCACCGGGCGGCCGCTCAGATCCTCCAGCACGCTGCGGCAGCGACGGATGTCGTCTCTGAACTCGCTCGGGCTCAGTGCTGTGACCCGGCGATGCCACCAGCTGTGCGACGCGATTTCATGCCCGAGCTCAGCCACGCGCTTGATCAGTCGGGGCTTGCGCTCCGCAACCCAGCCGACCGTGAAGAATGTCGCGGTGGCGGAGTGCCGAGCCAGCAGCTCGAGCAACTGGTTCACGCTCGCCTCGACACGGCTCGGCATTGAATCCCACTGGGCGCGTGGCACGGCGCGCTCGAAGGCAAGCACCTGGAAATATTCCTCGAGATCGACCGAGAATACATGGCAAGCGGGCTCGGGCATCAGCGGAATATACGAACACCACGCGGTGGCTTGTCAGCGGACTCTGTCCTGAGGATCTTCGGTGCCGATCATTCTTCCAGGCATGCACGTGACTCTGCCGACGACGCGGTGACACACATCAAGCAGCATGAAGCGGGTGGCCACGTGCCACGCTGGGCGGCTTGGGGAATCACGCTGGCGGCACTCGTCCTCATTGCCGCCGCGACGCTGGTCCCTCATCCCGAACGCGTAGCCCTGGTCGAACAGACGCCGATCTGGTGCCTCGTGTGCGGCGACCTTGGGATGGTGGATGTTCTCGGCAACGTTGCCCTTTTCATGCCGCTGGGTGCGGGGCTTGCCCTGCTGGGCGTGCCGCGGCGACAAGCAATAGCGCTGGGCGCGTTGTTGAGCTTTTCCATCGAGCTTGCGCAATATGTCGCGATCATCGGGCGCGACGCTTCGCTGAGTGACCTCATCACCAACACGATCGGCACCGCGCTTGGGGCCATCCTGGCCGGTTCATGGCGTGCGTGGGTCATCCCCAACCGTTCGACAGCTCGTGTGCTCGCCTCCGCAACTGCCTTGATCTGGCTGGCTCAGGTCGCCCTGACCGGCGCAGCAGTGCGACCCGCCTTGCCTACCACTGTGTACTGGGGCCAACGTGCCGCCGACCTCGGTCAGTTCGACACCTTCCCCGGCCGACTTCTCGATGCGCGGATCGGCACGGCCACCTTGCCGGGGCATCGCCTGACCAATTCTGCCGAGGTCCGTCACCAGCTTCTTAGCGGCGAACTGGTCACTGCGGTCGCCGAGCCGGCCGGCCCTACGAAAGGGATCGCTCCGCTTGCGAGCATTTTCGACGACGAGCAACGGGAGATCCTCGTGCTCGCTCAATGGAAAGACGATCTCCTGTTCCGACTTCGTGCACGGGCCATCGACTTCGAGCTTCGGCCGCCGGCAATTCGGTTGCCCGGCGTCTTTCAGAACACGACGGGGCGTACACTAACCATCGCGGGCGGCGTTCGGGACAACCGGCTCATCATCGAGGCGAACGGGCCCACTGGCCGACGGTCGCGTGTCCTGCCCTTGAGCGCTCAATGGGGATGGAGCCTGCTGCTGCCATTCGACTACGCCTTCGGATCCGAGGCCGGCTGGGTCTCGGCCTTCTGGGTGGGATGCTGGCTCGGGCTCGTGAGCTTTTGGCTGCGGGGTACCGGCACAAAGCCCCTATATGCCGCAGCCATTCTAGTTCTACTGCTCCTACTTGGACTGCTGGCGATTCCCGCACTGTTCGGCGAAACCACGACCCTAGCTGAGTGCTGCGTCGGTGTGGTTGCGGCGACCCTGGGCTGGCGGCTCAGATCGGTCCTGAGCTCTACGTAAGCAGCGCTTGAGGAACTGGTGTACCAGTTCCCCAACGCCGGAGCCGCATCAGGTCGGTGGAGGCCCCAGGACGTGCTGGGGCGTGTGGGCCCAATACACTCCTTTGAGGCCCAACCAGAGGTACAACAAGGGGTAGATCGTGGCGCGCCAAGCGGCGCGGTTGATGATGCCGTCCTTCAGGCTGAAGCGCTCGACCGGATCCTCCCCCGCGTACCAGGCCGTCACCAGGCCGGAGATGTACAGGAGGGGCGTAATCAAGAGCAATGTCCCAAAGGGGATCAGCACACAGACCATCACGAGCACCAGCCTGCGCCTTCCGCTGGCTATTCCGGCGGACAGAGGGAGCACCAGTCCGAGAGTTATGAGCGGAAGAGTCTCGTAAGCCCGCGCTACGGCGCTCTGCTCCCATTGTTGCAAACCAACGGCGCGGGGAATCGCCGCGAAGCCCAGCAAATCAAAAAAATTTGTCGCGAGCAGGACAAAGCCAACACCGGCGATCAAAGCCCAGGCAAGGTCTGCGCTTCCGGCGTAAGAAGGAGGGGCCTTGTCTTCACGGAGCAGGATCTTTGGTGCGGTCAGAGTGTCCTCACCACCATTAAACCGCGATGCCGCCCAAAGCGCGAAGTGCCGCTTCGCCGTAAAAGAGTCGAATGTACTTCGCCTGTTGAGCCGTGAGTCGCCGGACGGCCCAGGAGAGATGCACGAAATGGGGCTCATGCGGCGCAGCCAACGGATGCATGCCGCACTCTGCCGGGAGATGATTGCCCTTTTTGGTGTTGCAGGTACTGCAGGCAGTGACGCAGTTGGTCCACTCGTTGTCGCCGCCGCGAGAGAGGGGCACCAGATGGTCGCGCGTTAGGCACTCGCGGTGTCGCAGCTCGAGCTGGCTTCGATGGCAATACTGACAGCGATATCCGTCGCGAGCGAAAAGGAAGGTGTTGGTGACTTGACGGCGGAACCGGCGGGGAACGTGCACAAACTTGACCAGCCGAATGATGGCCGGTTTGGGGAAGGCGAGCCGTTCGCTTCGGACGACATCTGCACCGTCCGATTCGACGATCTCAGCTTTCCCTTCGATCACCAGGCGCAGCGCCCGCCGCACCGGGACCATGGTCAAGGGTTCGAACGAGGCGTTAAGCGCGAGGCAGCGCACGAGATTCCCGTAACCGCAAGAGCCGTCAAATGCTAACCGGCCTTACCCCGGCCCGGCAAGGGAGGGACTGAGACCCCGAAACGCGTATCGGCGCAAGGGTTGTCGTTCCTTGCAGATTCTGGACTCCTCGGCGGCATTCAAGACCGCTTGAAGACGGACTTCCAAGTTTTTTACAGCGTGTATTCGTCTAGTTAACAGACATCACAACGAAGCAACTCGTGTAGTGGCAATTGATTCTGCAGAACTGCTCTCGCCGTGGCAACGCCGTGGATCAGAAGTTGCCAGATAACCCGCCCAAACAACCCCATAGGCGCTTCGCACCGGCGCCATCTCCATTGCTGCTCAGAGTAAAGCCGCCGAAAGGCGGCGGCACAGAGCTTCGGGGCTACCACGATCGAACCTGATCGTCACGCCAGCCGGGCCGCCAGCGACGGAAGTCTCCACCGAGGCTCCGGGTTGGCGGCTTTCGGCTTTCTCTACCCAGAGGACTTCCCCGATGACGTACACCTACAAGCTGTCGCGACGCCTTGCTCGCCTTCGACTCGGCCCGCTTCTGCTCCTGGCCGCGTGCTCAGCCGGCGAGCCGACCGACCCCTCTCTCAACCGTCCCGTGGATACGGGTACCGATGGTCCGGTCGCCCTTAATCCGCGCGCCGTAACCCTCGAAGGCAGCCAAGGCGTTCTCTTCAGGGCGTTCGAGTCGCTCATACCAGGATCGAGTCAGGTCACGTCCATCGAGTGGACGGCCACCGGTGGTACCATCGACGCCAGCGGTAACTACGCATCGTCCGGCACCGGATCCTTCAAGGTGGTTGGGCGCCGCAAGGGTAACCCGCACAACCAGCCTGATACGTCGATAGTGATCGTCGTCCCCACACAGCCCACGCTCGTCAAAGTCACGCTGACGCCGACGACGGCGACCGTCGCCGGGGGAACGCAACGACAGTTCTCGGTGGTGGGGACTCGGAGCGATGGCACCCAGGTACAAATCGGTGTCGATTGGAGCACTGACGGTGGAGCGATCGACCAGGGCGGCCTATACACCGCAGGTCGTCCCGGCACTTACCACGTGATCGCCAAGCACGTCACGACCGGCCTCGCCGATACGGCTGTGGTCACGGTACCTCCCGCCACGCTTACGTCAATCACCCTGGCTCCCACCAGCGTCTCTCTCAGCGCCGGCCAAGGCCTTCAGTTCAACGTGGTCGGACATCTGTCCGACGGGACAATTACGCCCGACGTGCCAGTTGCCTATAGCGCCACAGGAGGGTCGATTTCGGTGACGGGTTACTACGTAGCCGGGTTGAGCGGAGGCACTTACCGAGTCATCGCGACCGCACAAGGGGGAATGGCGGATACGAGCAGCGTTAGCATCACAGCCCCGACATCGTCCGGGGCGTCGTTCACGGGCAACTTCGAGACCGGCAATCTGCGTCAGTATACGATGGTGCAGCAGTGTACTCCGGACCGCGTCACCGTGTACTCGGCGAGCTCTCAGCCCACCTGGCCCACCCCACGCGAGGGCACCTACGCCGCCCGCTTCAACGTCTACGACAGCGACGTGTATCCCTGTACCCCCACGGAGAACCCGCGGGCTCAAATCGGGAGCTCCAACTATATCAAAGCCGGCGACGAAGACTGGGCCGCCTTCAGCCTGTACCTCCCCACCAACATGCCGGAGGTGCCGTCCCACGGCTGGGTCATTCTCCAAAGCTTCTACGGCTCGCCGGGCGGTGGATCCGGTGCCGCCCACCTGGCGCTGACCCACAACGAGTCCAGCGGGGCCACCCAGTTCGAGTACCCGGGGGGTTGGAGGACGCCGATTGTGAAGGGCAGGTGGCACGACTTCATGGTGCACGTGAAGTTCTCCAAGGACCCGACGCAGGGCTGGGTCGAATTGTGGTATAACGGGGTGCAACAGACGTTCCCCGACTGCCGGTGCACCCGATTCGTGAAGCAAACCATCAACGACGAGACCACCAGCGCTCTGCTCTCGAAGCTCGCCTTCTATCGCCAGGCCGGCATGTGGCCGGGAGCGGTCGCGATTTTCTTCGATCGTCATCGGGTGGGGCCGACTCGCGCTTCAGTCGAGTAAGCTCCCGACGCAGAACCGCGCGGTCCGCTCTCCGGAGCGGATCGCGCGGCTTCTTTTGATCCGAAATCACAGGACGCTGCTTGCTTAGGCGCTTCGCCTCCCCCTCGAGGAAGCCACTTTGCCTCTAGATAGCAGATTTGACCCTAAAAAACGGAGGCTCCCAAACGCTTTATTGCATCCACAAATCGCGGCAAATAGGCCCCCCCGCTGCGAATCGCAGAAAGCGGCGGACTGGGGTTGCTCGCTGGATAGATCAGCGGCCTAGCGGCGAGATATTCAC
Source organism: Gemmatimonadota bacterium (assembly GCA_046733215.1). GTDB lineage: Bacteria > Gemmatimonadota > Gemmatimonadetes > Gemmatimonadales > GWC2-71-9 > DASQPE01. Next base: position 48,727 of record JBKPOS010000010.1, on the reverse strand, counting down.
CCAGCGTAGGCCGGATGTCTTCGGTGACTGCATACCGCAGGTCTACTTGGCCGCGCACGCGGCGCGCCGCGGGGCCGTGATAGGCCGAAACCACCAGCGCGTCGGTAATTTCCCGCAGTAAACCGGTGTGGGCGCCCTGCCACATTGCTCCGCGTGTCCATTGAGCGCGCACGTAGCGCCACTGGCGGAGGGTTGAGCGGTCGAAAAACCGATCCAAGCGAATTTCACCACGGCCACCCAGGAAGCCGGCCGCCCTCTGCTGCAGCTGCCGCAACCGATCCGGTCCGTTGGAGTAGATCCGCCACTTTGGCTGGAGCAAAGAATCGCCGAGCTGGCCCTTCCAGAAGACCACCTTACCGCCAAGGCTGGCAGCAAGTCGAACCAGGTCCGGTCCCCATCGACAATGTGCCAGGTTGTTGCGGCAGGCGTTGATCAAGATCTCGGTCTCGAGCAAGCTGGCGTCAAGATCGTCGATTTGGACGAGATCGAAACGAAGTCCGTTTCGATCCATAAACTCTCGGACCAGAGCGTAGTTCGGAAGGGCGCTGGCGACGATTACAGGGTTGTTCCAAGGCAGGAAAAGGAGATTCAAGCTGTCGCGGCCCCCACAGAGCAAGACGTTGGTGCAGGTCGGATTGCGGGCCTCGATCCCCGCAACGTCCTCCCGCATTGCGTCACCGAGTCGTCGCACGAACTCCCGAGGCTCGCGGATCTCGAAGCCGGGCTTGAGTGGCCCTCCCACTCGCATGATGTCGCGGTCGATGGTTTCCCGGCCCCCATGGCCGACTGACTGATATACGAAACCGGGCGCCGATGCTTGCTGGGCGGCTCGAGGGTTTAGGTGAAGGCTTCCCTTGTGGAGGATCAGCGAAAGCAGCGAGTAGGAGTACAACTCTCCCCACCGGTACACCGGATAAAAGTGCGGTTGGCCCTCGAAGCGCTGGGGCTTCCAGATCGTGGCTTCATGGCTTGACCAGAGAAGAGCTTCCGAAAGAACTGCGCACTCGTTGACCGGCCCGCCCCGACGGTCGATGGCGGCGCTAACGAGATGGCTCATGAACAGGACTCCGAGAGAACTTGGTCTTCCTAAAGAAAAACCGGTATCTGGGCGCGCCGCGTCATTTCCCGTAGCGGCCACCGGAAGGTGAGCTAACGCAACATGCTCGCGATGCGCTTGGCGACTGCCTGGCGGAGTCGCTCTCCCCGCGTGATGACGAGGACGGTGTCATCACCTGCCAACGTTCCCATCACCTCGCTCCAGCCTGCCTGGTCCAGGGCAGCCGTCACGGCTCCCGCCGAACCGGTCGCGGTCTTGAGCACCAGAAACGGGCCCACCCCGTCGACGCTCACAACCAGCGCAGGCAGGACGTGGGCGAGATCGGGCTTAAGATTCCCGTCCGTCGGATGAGCATAATAGGCGCCATGCTGGGGGTCGCTCAGCTTGGCGAGACCCAGCTCACGAATATCGCGAGAGAGAGTCGCCTGGGTCACCCCGTAGCCTTCCGAGACGAGCGCCTGCCGCAGGTCTTCCTGGTTGTGGATCCGCCGCTCGCGCACAATACGCAGAATTGTCGCCTGTCGCTGCACTTTCATCCGATTGGTTCCTCGTACACCCGCCGGCCTCCTAGATAAGTCGCCATGATCCGATCGCTCGAACTCCTGACGATCTGTTCCATTAGCGGACGCTGGTCTTCCTCCAGCCGCACCACTGTGATGTCACCCCACTTCCGTGGTGCGAGACTCCCTACCTCGCGTTCCAGGCCCAAAGCGCGAGCCGCGTCGAGGGTGGCAAGGCGCAAGGCCTCCTCCCAGGAGAGCGACGCCAGCTCGCGAGCCGCTCTGGCTTCGGCCAGGAGATCCAGTGGCCCCAGGCTCACGACCGAGTCGGTCCCCACGCCAACCCGAACCCCTGCCTCGAGCAGCCGAGCGAGGGGGGCAGCGCCATGGCCGTGACGGCGATTCGAGCGGGGGCAATGCGCCACAGCTACCCCGGCCGCCGCCAGTCGAGCGACATCGGCCGCATCCAGCTGCACCACGTGAATGCACAGTGTTCGCTCGGTCAGCACGCCATGCTCGCCCAGCCATGCGACCGGTGAGCGACCCGGCATCACAGGAAGCGGAATACCCCGTCGTTGCCACGCGTCGGCAAACGGTCCGGCTGCCGCACGGAGAAGCTGCGTCTCTGCCAACGATTCGGCCAGATGCACGGCGGTTGGCAACCCCTCCCTCGCCGCGAACTCCGCCGCCAATTGGTACAACTGACCACTCACGGTATACGGCGCATGGGGTGAGATGCCGAGGCGGACTCGGTCCGACTCGAATGAACGCAGCTTCGCAACCGTTTCGCGGAGCCGAGCCATGCTGGTCGGGGCCTGATCTGGATGCGGACCAAAGACTTCCTGGTACGCGATACCAGAACCGCCGCATTCCCTGAGCGCCTGCAAGACGACAGCACGGTCTCCGGTATCGGCGACAGTGGTGACCCCGGACGCCCAGCAGGTTTCCACCCCACGCTTGGCCGCCGCGAGGTATTGCTCCGTGCCGCACTGCTCCTTGAGCTCCCTCAGCCGGCGAATCCATGCCGAGAAGTCGTCCTCTTCAACCTGTCCGGCCAGATCGGTCAGCTCGAGGTGGGTATGAGTATTGATGAGCCCGGGGAGGATTGCGGCACCAGCGTAGTGATGCACGGGCACGCTGACGGGCCGCGGCACCTGGGCGTCCGCACCGAGTCCGACGATCCGGCCGTCTGGTCCGACGAGAACAGCCCCGTTGGAGATCGGCGGCCCTTCGATCGGCACGACCCACCCGGCGGAAAGCCGGACGGCCGGCATCTCAGTTAGGGGGCTTCCTGGGTGACGGAGGAGGTCCACCACTCGAGGGAGGCGGTCCACTTCCGCCCATGACACCGTTCGGTGCAGAGGTGCCCCCGCCCGGGGCCGGCGAAGCGGGCTGTCCCGGACGAGGCGTGGTTCCGCCCAGCGTACCCGAAGTCGGAGGTTGAGATGGGTTGGGCGCTGTCGGAGGTGGAGGTGCCCCGCCCATCGGACTCGCCCCGTTACCTCCCAGGTTGAAGGGCGAGTGAACCGGACAGAACTGGGAAGGCTCGGTACCCGGAATGAACGATTCGATGTAGTGAAATTCCTTGGGGCAGAACGGCGTTGCCTTGAAGCCGGTGCTCCGGTCGATGTCGAGTGCCGCGAGTCCGTCGGGCCGAGGCCATGCAGCCGGAATCGGCCGCCGATCGTAGATCTCTTTCATCATCGCGGTCCACGCCGGGGCCGCGAGGATGCCTCCCTGGGCGTTGCTCTTGATCTTCCTGGGCTGGTCGAAGCCGATCCATAGGCCGGTCACGAGGTCCGGCGTAAACCCGATGAACCAGACATCGAAGCCGTCGTTGGTCGTTCCGGTCTTGCCGCCTGCCGGTGCCGGGAAGTTGCGTGCGGTGACGGCGCCGAATGCGGTACCGTGCCGGACTACGTCGCGGAGCGCATCGTTCATGAGCCAGGCGTGCAGCGTATCCATCACGACTTCGCTCTTCACCTGTGGCTGCCAGAGCATTTTCCCGCTGCGATCTTCGACTCGCAAGATCGCGGTCGGCACGGTGCGGACGCCGAGATTCGCGAAGGTGGTGTAGGCCGCAATTATTTCGAGCGGAATGACGTCGGCGGAGCCGATGTGAATCGAGGGAACGGGGGGAACCTTGGTCGTCAAGCCGAACTTGGCTGCTTCCGCGATGACGGCCTGCTCACCCACCTCCATACCCAGTTTGACCGCGACGATGTTGCGCGACAGCATGAGCGCGCGCCGCAGTGTCATCGGCCCCTCGAACTCGAGATCATAGTTCTGGGGCATCCACATGCCCTGCGGAGGCGGGAGCTCGACCGTGAGCGGATCGTCCGCGATTACGTAGGAGAGCGGGTAACCGGCCTCGATTGCGGCCGAATACACGATGGGCTTGAAGGTGGACCCCGGCTGGCGACGGGACTGGGTCGCCCGGTTGAACTTGCTGTCCTCGAAGTCGCGCCCTCCCACCATTGCGCGAATTGCCCCGGTCTTGGCCTCAAGCGTGACCACGAGCCCCTGGAGGTACGGCGTCGGTGTATTGCCGTGATCCTCCGGCGTATCCGCGTGGGCGTCGAGGTACTGCCGATAGGTCTGCCAGGAGAACTTCCCGTCAGCCCCATCTTCGATAGCCTCGAGCCGAGCTTCGAGGGCGCGCTCGGCGGCCTGCTGCATGTCGAGGTCGAGCGTGGTGTAAATCCGCAAGCCCTCCCGGTAGAGGTCAGGGCCGAAGCGGGCGTCCAGTTGCTGGCGGACGTACTCCACGAAATACTCGGCCACCCCGCTGAAGTCCGAGTGGGACGAGAGCAGCAGCGGATACGCCTTCCATCGCTCGGCATCTCGCTCGGAGAGTGCCTGGTCGTCGCGGAGCAGGTTGATGATCGTGTTGCGCCGCTGGAGATTCATGTTTGGATTACGGCGCGGATTGTAGCGCGACGGCGCCTTCGGAATCGCCGCGAGCGTGGCTGCTTCCGCTAGATTGAGATCCCGCACCGACTTGCCGAAATACCGCTGCGAGGCCGTCTCAACGCCGTAGGCTCGGTTCCCCAGGTCGATCTGATTGAGGTACAGTTCGAGAATCTTGTCCTTGGGATATTTCCGCTCGATCTCGAGTGCGACCTTTACTTCCCGGAGCTTCCGCCGCAGCGACTTGTCCCGTCCGCTGATGTCCTCGGGCCAGAGATTACGGGCAAGCTGCATGGTGATGGTGGAAAAACCCTCGGCAAAACGCAGCTTGAAGACGTTTGCCTTCACCGCACCGAAGACGCGGACCCAGTCGATGCCCTTGTGCTCGTAGAACCGCTTGTCCTCGGTCGCGATGAACGCCGCCTTGACGTAGGGCGACATTTCTCCCAGCGGCACGACCGTGCGACGCTCCAGGCCGAGATCGGTGATGAGACGCCCGTCGGCGGCATAGACCTTCGCCGCCTGATTGGGATCGTAGCGATCGAGCCCTTCGATCGACGGGCAGGTATTGCCGCCGCAGGCGCCGGTCCACGCCGCCAGCACCACTGCGAATCCGAGGGTTACCAGTGCGAGGACGCCGACCAGCACGCCTCGGCGGACCCGCGGCGTCTTCCAGGCCCGGACCAGGGGTGCGGTTATGCGGGTGAGCATGACCCGAAATTAGCCGGACGACCGGGGCTAGAACAGCTACAACGGCGTAAACGGTGAAGGGGTGAACGGTGAGCGGCCCCTCCCAGGTACCCTGTTTACCGTTCACCGTTCACCGTTTACGCTTTTCCCATGTCCAGCCTTCTCCAGCTCTACGCCGACCGCGGGTTCCTTCAGGACGCAACTCCCGGCCTCGCGGCACGCCTGGCTCAGGGACCGATCACCGCGTACATCGGATTCGATCCAACCGCCGACTCCCTCCACGTGGGGAGTCTGGTGCCGGTCATGGGCCTGGCCTGGCTTCAGCGGGCGGGGGGGACTCCCATTGCGCTGATAGGAGCCGGCACCGGCATGGTCGGCGACCCCAGCGGGAAACGACAGGAGCGCCCGGTGCTCTCGCTGGAGCAGATCGATGCGAACGCGGCGGCAATCCAGTCGCAGCTCGGTCGATTCCTCCGGTTCGAAGGCGACAATGACCCCAATGGCGGCACGAATTACGCCCGCATGCGGAACAACGCGGAGTGGCTGCGGCCCTTGAGTCTCATGGAGTTCCTCCGGGATACGGGCAAGCATTTCACGCTGAACTACATGATGCAGAAGGAGTCAGTGAGAAGCCGGATGGAGACGGGAATCTCCTATACCGAGTTCAGCTACATGCTGGTCCAGGCCTACGATTTCTGGCATCTCTACAAGAGCGAGCGCTGCGAGCTGCAGATGGGCGGCAGCGACCAGTGGGGGAACATCACTGCCGGCATCGAGCTGGTCGCGCGGCGGGAGCAACGCGAGGTGCACGGGCTCGTGTACCCGCTCATTACAGCAGCGTCGGGGGCGAAGTTCGGCAAGAGCGAAGGTGAGAACGTCTGGCTCGATCCCGCCCGCACCAGCTCGTATCAGTTCTATCAGTTCTGGCTGAACAGTGACGACCGGGACGTGGAGCGTTTCCTCAAGCTGTTCACGTTTCTCGAGCTTGGCGAAATCGGCGAGGTGGTGTCGCAGCAGTCGGCCGACCCGGCTGGCCGGCCGGGCCAGCGCCGTCTGGCCTGGGAGGTCACTGCACTCGTCCATGGCCGGAATGAGGCCGACAAGGCCCGGCAGGCGAGTGAAGCGCTGTTCCGGCGAAGCTCAGGACCGGTGGCACAGAGCGGCAGCGCGGATGCGCTGCTTGTGATCGCCGAAAGCACCGACATCCCGGTGACGATGGTTCCGCGGGCGGAATTCGGCTACAAGATGCCGTTGATCGACATCCTCGTACGGGCCGGGCACGCGTCCTCCAAAGCCGACGCGCGCCGAAGCATCCAGGGGGGCGGGATCTACGTGAACGGCGAACAGGTGGATGACGTCAACCGGTGGATTACGTCCGACGATTTCGCCGGCCGGAATTGGGTGTTGCTCCGGAAGGGGAAGAAGAACTTCGTGAAACTAATACTGCAGTAAATGGGAGAAGGGGAGAAAAGGAAAACGGAAAGGTGTGAGGCGATTCCCTGCTTTTACCATCTGCTTCGTCGGCTGCCGGAACCGGGCTTCGCCCCCAGCAGTCCGAACAAGCCGCGCACCACTTCCCGGCCAATCGTTCTTCCAATCGAGCTCGAGAGTGCTCCGACCATGGCACCGGCAGCCACCGATGCGACGGTCTTGGTGGCCTTGCCACCGCCGGCAGGAACGGGGCTCGCCGGTGCAGCGGCGGGCGGGGTGGTTCGTTCCATCCGGCTCGCCAGCATCTCCCGAGCGCTCTCCCGATCGACGGACTGGCCGTACTGAGCCAGCCAGGGCGATTGCCGTACATCAGCCTGCAGCTCGTCGGGCGTCAATCCCGCCATTCGGGATGCCGGTGGAACCAGGCGGGTGGCAACCACGGGTGTGGGCACTCCGCGTCCGTCGAGCACCGTCACTACCGCTTCGCCGATACCCAGCGAGGTCAGCGTTTCCTCGAGATCGTAGAAGGTGGTCTTGGGAAAGGTACGAACCGTCGCCTTGAGCGCTGCGTCGTCGTTCGGGGTGTGGGCTCTGAGGGCGTGCTGTACCCGGTTCGAGAGCTGAGCCAGCACATCGTCGGAGACGTCCTTCGGTGTCTGGGTGACGAAGAACACGCCGACGCCCTTGGACCGGATCAACCGAATGACCTGCTGCACCTGCTCCATAAATGCCTTGGAGGCATCGTCGAAGAGCAGGTGGGCCTCATCGAAGAAGAACACGAGCTTCGGCTTCGGCAGATCACCCGCCTCGGGGAGATTGTGGTACAGCTCCGCCAGAAGCCACATTAGGAAAGTTGAGAAGAGTCGAGGCGTGTCCTGCACATCCGCGAGCTCGAGGCACGTGACTATGCCGCGTCCATCCGATGTCGTCTGGAGGAATTCCTTTACATCGAACTCCGGCTCGCCGAAAAACGGCTCGGCCCCCTGCGCACCGAGCTCTACCATCTTGCGAAGTAGCACTCCAACCGACGCGGCCGACATGCCGCCATAGCCGGCAAGGGCGCTCTTGCCCTCGCTCGAGCTCAGGTACTGAAGCACAGCTTTGAGGTCCGAGAGATCGAGCAGCGGAAGCCGATTATCGTCGCAATACTTGAACACCATGGCCAGCACGCTCGACTGAGTGTCGTTGAGGTCAAGCAACTTGGCCAGGAGCAGCGGTCCGAACGAGCTCACCGTCGCGCGCAGAGGAACGCCGATCTTGCCGCTCAGACTCACGAACTCGGTGGGGCAAGCCAGAGGCTTCCAGTTGTAGCCGACCTCCTTAGCGCGAGCGCTGACGCGATCGTTCGCCTCTCCGGGCTGTGCGATGCCGGAGAGATCGCCCTTGACATCGGCAGCAAATACCGGCACGCCCGCCGCGGAGAGCTGTTCCGCAAGCAACTGGAGGGTTCGAGTCTTACCCGTGCCGGTAGCCCCGGCAATGAGGCCATGACGGTTCATCATCGCGACGGGGATCCGAACCTTCGGGTTCGGAACTACGCTGGTCCCATCCAGTGCGGCGCCCAAGACAACAGAAGGATCGGAGAATCCGTATCCTGCCCGAAGCATGTCGGCGAAATTCATACGAATCGATGCTAGGAGATGACTGAGGTTACGTCCCGGCCGCTACCGTGTCCAGCGCTTCCGCCACCTTTTCCAGCTCTGCGGGCGTGTTGTAGAGATGGGGACTCAGGCGCACCACACCTTCCCGCACTGTGGCAACGATGCCCTCCCTCTTGAGTGCGCGATAGGCGCGGGGAGCGTCGGGTAGATCCAAACAAACAATTGCCGATCCGTGGGCCCCCTGGGGCGAAGTTACGCGTACCCCGGCACTCGCCGCCCAGGAAAGAACGGGCTGAATGACCGCCCGCAAGTAGTCGCGTATCGCTGCGATCCCAACCTCGAGCAGCAGGGCCACCGAAGCATTGAAGCCTGCGAAGTCCTGATACGGCAAGGTCACCAGCTCATAACGACGGGCATCGGAGCGAAGCGTCGTGTCGTAGGCTGTGAGTCGGCTCAAGTCGTCCGTGCCCTCGAAGGCAAGCCAACCGACATCCGCAGGCGCCAACTTGGGAATTAGTTCCCGACGCACGTACACAAAGCCGGAGCCCCAGGGTGAGAGGAGCCACTTCTGGCCTCCGCAGGCAAGGAGGTCAACCGGAGTTTTCTGAACGTCGACAGGCATTTGCCCCACCGCCTGAATCGCATCGACTGCGAGGTATGTCCCCGTCATTCGAGCCACTCGCGAGAGACCCCCAAGGTCCACCGTGTAACCGTTGGCGAACTGGGTGAGCGACACCGCGAGCACTTTCACGCGCGGATGTGCCATTCGCTGGAGCATGTAGGCTTCGTCGGGCCAACCTTGCGGGGTAGTCGGCGCGATTTCGATTTCGGCTCCGCGATCCCGCTGCGCAAGCCAGGGGTAGACGTTCGCGGGAAACTCGCGATCACTGAGCAGGATGATGTCGCCCGGGTCGAGCGGCAGACCCCGTGCGGCGAGGTTCACCCCGTAGCTCGTGTTCTGGGCCAGGGCGATCTCCGCTGGGTCGGCGTTGATCAAGGCGGCTGCAAGGCGGCGGGACTCAGCCAGGGTTCCAAACAGGTGCCGTTCGGAGATCCGATGAGGCGCCGCCCTGAGGGCGGCGAACTCCTCGAGCGCCCGGCGGGATCGTTCAGGCAGGGGCCCAATGCCGGCCGCATTGAGATAGATGACGTCGCTGGTCCAGGGAAATTCGACCGTTCGGAGGGCGAGGGGGGAAAACGGCGCGCTCACAAGGTCAGCCACAGCCCATTGAACGTTGGTAATAGTTTCAACGCCACCCGCAGGGAAGTAGCCACCTCAGGACGTCGCTCGCCCACGTTTGTCCCCTTCGTGGGTAAGGACTGCAAATTTTGGCATTGTCGCATGCCGATCCCCCTCTGGCACCGGGATTGCAAAGGTTAGGGCGGGGTACTCGGTCGAGGCAAGCAGGTGAAACAAGCGACCCAATTTTCCCTGGTTTTGAGCGGAGGCGGCCTTAAGGGTCTCGCCCATATTGGGGTGTTTCGCGCTCTTGAGGAACGGGGACTCGTACCCGATCTCGTCGTGGGGTCGAGCATGGGATCGCTGATCGGCGCCGCTTGGGCCTGCGGGATGTCCGCCGAAGAGATGGCAGCTCGCGCGTTGCGGGTGGAGCGACGCCATGTCTTCAGAGTTGCCCATACGGATATGGCGCTCCGGCGAATGATGTCACCTGCCGTCTATCGCCGAGAACCGCTCGAAACGCTGATCCGCAGCATCGTCGGCACCTGCACCTTCGACGATCTCAAGCACCGCCTCCTGGTAAACACGGTAGATCTGGCATCCGGTCGTCAATGCGTCTGGGGCAGCCCGGAAACACGCGACGCCCGACTGACCGACGTGGTATTCGCCTCCTGTGCGCTTCCGGGCATTTTCCCGCCGCACGAAATTAACGGACGCCGCTACGTCGATGGGGCTATCATCGAAAACCTGCCTGTTCAAGTGGCAGCTTCGACGGCTCCCTGGCCGATCATCGCGGTGAATGTCGCAGCCACGAGCGTGGAGCGTAGCGGGCCCGAGTTGGCCGGGTTTGCGGCGACCTACATTCGCGGGCTCGAAATCGTAATGCAGACCCAGATCGAGGCTTCGCTGCGCAAGTGGGGCGGTCCGCCGCTGGTACTGATCCAGCCGCCAGTGGCCGCCATCTCGATGTTTGCCTTCGACAAGACCCCGGAGCTTATCGCGGCGGGATACGAAGCGACTCGGGACGCCCTCGAGTTGCTCGGCGGCCGACTCGACCAGATCGCCGAGGCGCCGCACCCCCGCTGGCCTCCTGCCGACGAACGGCCGGTCCGGCCGTCTACGGCCTTTGCCGTACTGCCCGCACAACCACGGACCGCGGCTGAGCTCACGGACGCGGCCTAACTTCCGGTTCTGACTCCCGCCGCATCCGCGGCAATCTTCGCCAGGTCAGACGTGACCCTATCCCAGTTGTAGTAGCGCTCGATCTCCCGCCGACCTGCCACCCCGAGCTTTCGAGCCAGCGTCCGATCCCGCAGCAGCCGTCGTAGCGCATCGGCCAACTCTGACGGGCGGTCGGGGTCGACCAGCAATCCGGTTTGCCCGTCGCGCACGGCTTCCGGAACACCTCCCGCTCGAGAGGCGATCACCGGCCTGCCGGCGCTCGAGGCCTCTGCCAAGGCGAGTCCAAACCCTTCCCCGACGAGCGGGGCTCGCCGGGCAGGAGCGACATAGACCTCAGCCAGGTTGTAGAGCCCCAGGAGGTCGGCATCGGCAACGCCGCCCAGAAAGCGGACTCGCCGATCCACGCCAAGCTCTGCGGCAAGCAGCTCCAGCTCACGGCGAGCATCGCCGGTACCGGCGACGGCGTAACGGACATCGGCTTCACGGTCATCGAGGAGCGCCAGCGCGCGCAGCACCACATCGATGCCCCGGTGAGCCGCCAGTCGCGATACCGACGCGATCCAACGGCCCTCTTCGAGCCCGTAACGCTCCCGAATACCAGAGGTGGATTCGCCCGGCCGGAAGAAGTCAGGATCAGTTCCGAGCGGAACTACACGGATTCGATCCCCACCGGGCTCGAGCTCGAGCTCGCGCAACAGGGACTGGGCCAGGCCTCGAGTCCACTCGCTGTTGGCTACCAGGACGGCAGCCGCTCCCAGCAGCGCACGGGCGCTTCGGCGCTTCATCGCTGATCGATGTACGTGATGTTGCAGCACCAGGAGATCGGGCCCGTGAAGCAGGATGCCGAACGGAGTTCCTACCCGTTCAAGGGTCCATTTGCCGGGATAGCCTGCGGGATGTATGTCGCCGCACCAGGTAAACCGGGCCCCGTGGGAGCGGGCCAGCACCGCCGACCGACGGGCCCAGAGCATGAGTCCTTGAAGTGTCTTGAGGCGCTTGGCAGAGATCGGCAGACGATCCACCGGCTGCGGAAGCGTTCCGTCGACGTCCGCGGCGTCGGGGTGGGACGCGGTCGAGACCACTATCCCGGAGGCGGGATAGCGCCGAGCGATCTCATACATCCATCTCGCTACCCCACCGCCCATCGGCGGAAATGCCAACGTCAGCAGTAGGTCGGAGGGCACGAGGGATGGCGAGTCGAGCCGTCAGCGCTGCAGCGTATAGAGTGAAGTTGCCGGGGTTTCGATAACCATCGGCTGGCGGTCCCGTACACCGCGCACTACCTGGAGCAAAACTGCCAACCGATGCATCAACGTGTGTTCCGTAAGAGCACGGCGCCGGCCGGCGGCCGCGACAGCCTCGGCGGTTGTCCCGTCGTGAAGCGAGGCCCGGACCAATTCTTTCAGCTCCCGCTCGTCCCTTCCTACCATTACCTCCCGATCAGGGATGAAGTGCAGCGCTAGGTCGGCGCACTGCTCGGCCACCTGGGGCACGCCGATGGCCGCGATTTCGAAGAGGCGCCGGTTGCAGCCTTCGCCTGCCATGGCCGGGTCTTCCCGATGCAGGTTCATCGCGACCGTAGCGCCGGCATAAGCCCGAACGTAATCACCTATTCCGAGGCGCTCACCGCGGCAATAATCGCGGAGCTGAGTCCGTCGCCAGCCGGGCCCCCAAACAGCGAGACCGAATTCCGCCAGCCCCGCGAGCAACCGCTCGCGATGCGGCGTCGCCCGGCCCGCGAACACGACGTTGGCCCGGAACTGGTCCCGCGAGCGCATGGGTCGGCAGACCGACGGATCGCATCCATCGGGCAGGTAGATAACGGGCGGGCCCCCGTTCGAGCCGAGATCGATCCGGGCACCTGTCGACGCAACGAAGAGGGCGTCAAAACAGGAACTCACCTGCTTCAAGCGGTGCCGCCGGGACGGCGGCGTTTCTCCGGTGGCCCAGAGCGCCCAACGCGCGCCCGAAACGCGGCGCAGAGCCGCGATCACGTCCGCCTGGAGGGGGAGCTCGTCCAGGACCACCACCAGCTCCGGTTCCTGCCGGGCCAGCGCTCGCCGCAGGCGTGGGGCCAGCGTGGGCAAACCCAGCAACCGACCCCAGCCGTGCCCATAGTCCAGGTCGATCAACTCGACCTCGCATCCCAGCCGTTCGAGCGCGCGACGGTGGAGCGGAGCGTGAGGGAAGCAGTCGGCGCCGGCGGCGGCGACCAGGAGCACCCGGGCGTTGAAGCTGGGCGTCACTACCCGCGCCTCGGCGTCAGCAATGCGATAGGCAGCACGACTTCCTCCGGGGAAACACCGCCGTGGAGAAAAGCGCCGCGATATCTGGCCTGGTACTCGCGAAGCTTGGTGGGATACACGAAGAACCGGTCACCCGTGGCAAGCAAGAGCCGAGTCCCCGGCGCTCGGGCGGGAAGGCCAAAGCTGGGCAGGTCCTCCACGATGAGGGCAGCCTCCGGGTCCTGAGCCTTCAGATCGTCGCCGAATTTGTAGCGCAGGTTCGACGTGGTGTCGCGCTTTGCGTACACCGTCGCCGGGGTATGGCAGTGGATAGAGCCGTGGTCGGTGGTGAGCAGGACTGGGACGCCGCGCCGTTCCGCTTCCCTGAGCGCGTCCCACAGTGGGGAGCGCTCGAACCAGGTCCGCGTCAGGCTTCGCAACGATGAGGCATCGCGGGCGACTTCATAGAGCGTCAGGTTCTCGGTTCGTCCGTGCGTCAGCTGGTCGATGAAATTGAAGACGAGCGCCGTGACGCCGTCCTGGGCCAGATGTCCAGGCAAACGCTTGAGCAGGCTCTCGCCATCGGACGAGGTGAAGACCTTTTCATAGCGCACCGGCACGTTGCGGCCGCACACTTCGCGCAGCTGCTCCACCAAAAGCTCCGCCTCGTGGGCATTCAGGCTGGCTTCATCCTGCTCCACCCACCAGCGGGGATACCGGGCCGCGATCTCGGCCGGGAACAGCCCGCTGAAGATCGAATTCCGGGCAAACGGTGTGGCGGTGGGCAGGATGGAGAAGTAGTGCGCGCTCTCGACATCGAAGCGCCGGGCAATGATTGGGCGGAGCATCGCCCACTGATCCAGGCGAAGACAGTCCACCACCACCAGCATGGCACGTCGGTGGCTGTCGAGTAGCGGACGCAGAAATTCCGCGCCGATATCCACCGAGAGCGGCGGCCGGTCGATGCGCGGGTCGTGCAGCCAGCTGGCGTAATGCTTCCTGAGGTAACCGGCAAAATCCTCCCGGATACTGTCCTGAAGCGTCTGCAGCGCGTCCTGCAAGCCGGGTTCGTCCGCCTCGCCCAGCCGCACTTCCCATTCGGCCAGCTCCACGACGAGCTCCACCCACTCGCGCCACGCCATCGGTGCGTGTCGACGCGACTCGAGCTCGCGGAAGCGAGTGGTGAAGTCACGGGAGAGCCGCTGCTGACGGATGCGATCGCCTTCGAGCAAGCGGGTGACGACCGAAAGGATTTGACGAGGATTGACCGGTTTGGTCAGGTAGTCGGAAACCTCCGCGCCGATCGCGTCGCGCAGCGTGTCCGGCTCTTCACTCTTGGTGACCATCACGACGGGCAGGGCGTTGTCCATGGCGCGGATCGAATGGAACAGCTCGAGCCCCCTGCGGCCGGGCATCTGCTCATCCAGCAGCACCACCCCGTAGTTCTGGCGTTGCAGCAGCACGATCGCGTCGTCACCGTGAGTGGCGGTCTCGACCGCGAAGCCCTGCTCCTGCAAGAAAAGAATGTGGGACGTGAGGCTCTCGACCTCGTCGTCCACCCAGAGGATGCTCCTGGGACGCGCCATGGCCGAAAAGTAGGGCAGCGGAGAAAGGTGCACAACGCGGCAGCCAAAGCACTTGGCCGCTGGCACCACTCCCGGGCGGTCCGTACATTCCCCAAGTGAACCTGATAGTTGTCTCTCCCCACATACTCGCGGTGCGGCTGGGCTCGCTGGGAGACGTGCTGCTGACGACACCGCTGTTCCGGGTCATCCGCGAACGGCATCCGCAAGTTAGGCTGACGGTTCTCACCCGCCGCCGCTACGCGCCCCTGCTGGCCGACAATCCGCGTGTCGATGACGTAGTGGGGCTCGCACCGGGGGACTCACTGCTTCGGGTTGCCAGCCGCCTTCGCGCCACCCGCTTCAACTATTTCCTCGATCTGGAGAACAGCCCGGCAAGCTGGCTACTACGGGTTCTCGTCCCGGGACGGTGGCGCTCAGCTCCGCAGTACCGTCTGGCGCGACAGATCCTCGTTCGCACCAAACGCAATCATTATCCGGAAGACGTCACTGTCGCCGAGCGCTACTTCGATGCCGCTCGTGACCTCGACATCGCGCCTGACGGCGGGCCACCGGAGTTCTTTCTCAATCCGGAAATCGAACACCAAACCGAGGCATGGCTCGCCCAGGCGAACGTCGGGATCCAGCGGCCGTTCGTCGCGTTCGCTCCGGGCGCATCAGTGGCAACCAAGCGCTGGCCACTGGAATACTGGATCAAGCTGGTCCGCCGAGTGGTCGCGACCGGAGCCGATGCCGTCATGGTCGGCGGGCCGGATGACACCATGCTCGCGGCCGAGGTCGCCGCACGGAGCAGCGCGCGAGCGGTGAACGCTGCCGGCGTGCTGTCGCTCCAGGGAACCGGGGCCCTGCTCAAGCGATCCGCTGCGCTCGTCACCGGACACACCGGAGCGATGCACATTGCTTCGGCGGTGGGAACGCCTCTTGTGGCGCTGTTCGGGCCAACGGTCCGAGCGTTCGGCTATCACCCGTACAACTCGAGCCGGGCCTTCGTGCTGGAGCGCAACCTGTCGTGCCGCCCATGCCGTGTCGGTGGCGGCGCCGAATGTCCGCTCGGCCACCACTTGTGCCTGCAAGAGATTCAGCCGGACGCCGTATACACCGCCCTCTGTCGGGCGCTCACGTGAGCTGGGCTGCACCGCTCCTGATGCTGCTGCCCCGGGCTTCTCGCGGACCCCGGCGCGACGGCGTGTTTGCTCTCTGGCTTACCGTGCGCGTCGCCCAGGATCTGTTTGCCGACCCCGCGCCGCCCGACCGAGCCCATCGGAAGCGAGTTGCCGCGCTGGGGCACCGGGTTTCGAGCCTGACCCTTCCACCACCGCTCAAACGGGCGCTCACCGCGGCGTTGGGGGAACTGGAACGCGGCAACCAGCTTGCGGCAGCTCAGGCTCTGAGCCAACTGGTGGCGCCGGCACGTGAAGGCGCTGGACCAGATGCGGGAGATGCATTGGCACTGGCCGCCCGGGCAGCTCGAACTGCGCTCCGCTGTGAGTGAGCTACGTCGGCCTGGGAGACGGCGTCCCGCGACGCCGCTCGAAGCGCTGGTGGCTCGGATCGACACCGCCGGTGCGGGTAACCCGTCGCCGGATACCGTGGCGTCAGGCTTCCCTTCCCTCGATCGGACGTTGGGCAGCGGCTTCCGTCGCCAGGACCTGATCGTGCTCTGTGGCGACGTCGGCAGCGGGAAATCGGCTTTCGGGCTCGGTCTCGCCTTGCGCGCGGCGCGGCTTGGCACGCCGACCCTGGTGATTTCAGGGGAGATGGGTGAGGAGCGTCTGCGCGAGCGTGCCCTTGCCATGGAAGGCCGCGTGTCGATCGATGAGTTGCGACAGGGTCGGCTCAACGAATCCAGCCGCGCTGCAGTGGCGGCGGCGGCGGTGGTCCAGCGCGATCTGCCGCTCCGCCTCGCAGCGCTGCTCGAGCCCGGGTTCGGTGAAATCGAAGCCGCTCTCGAGGGGATTCCCCGCCGAGGACTGGTCGTCCTCGACTACCTCCAGCTCCTTCAACCCACCGGGGTCGCTCCTCGGCAAGACGAGCGCACGGCCGTCGCGATGCGTTGGCTCAAATCTCTCGCGGTTCGGTCGAATGTGGCGCTGGTGGTCCTGGCTCAGCTGCCGGGCCATCGGCGTGAGCGGCCCGATCCGAGACCGTCGCTCGATGACCTGGGCGCGCGCGGTGCGGTCAAGCAACACGCCGACATCGTGCTCGCGCTCTATCGCGAGGAGATGTATCGGCCGGGCCACGGCGTTGAAGGCGCCACCGAGCTCATGCTGCTCAAGAATCGGAACGGGCCAACCGGATTCGTAGATCTCTTCTTCCATCAGAAGTGGCTTCGTTTCGAAGACCTGCTGGACCGCGACTGAACCGCGGCTTATGTTTGTGCAACTTCGGGAGCCGCAAGGAGTTCGGTGATGGCTGGACACAGCAAATGGAAGCAGATCAAACGGAAAAAGGCGGTGACCGATGCGCGCCGGGCTTCGGCCTGGACCAAGATCATCCGGGAAATCACCGTCGCGGCGAAGGCGGGCGGTGGCGATCCCAACGGCAATCCTCGTCTGCGACTCGCGATCGACTCGGCTCGGGCCGTCAACATGCCCAAGGAGAACATCGAGCGGGCCGTAAAGAAGGGCACCGGCGAGCTCGACGGCGCCGCGTTCGAGGAGCTCACTTACGAGGGCTACGGGCCCGGAGGCGCCGCAATTTTCATCGAGGCCACGACCGACAACGCGAACCGAACGGTGGCGGAAATACGCCATGCGTTCAGCCGCAACGGCGGAAATCTCGGCGCGTCGAACTCAGTCGCGTGGATGTTCGAGCGCAAGGGGCAGGTCTACCTGGATGCCGGCAAGCTGGACGAGGACACCACGCTCGAGGCAGCGCTCGACGCCGGGGCCGAGGATTTCAGCCGAGATGGCGAGCAATACATCGTGACGACGACACCGGGCGCCTTTCATGCCGTTCAGGATGCGCTCCGGAGCCGTGGGATGGCCATCGAATCGGCGGAGCTTGCCATGGTGCCCAAGAACACGGTGAAGGTGGAAGGGCCCGACGCCGAAAAGATCCTCAAGCTGGTCGAGAGCCTCGAGGAACTGGAAGACGTCTCAAAGGTTTTCTCGAACTTCGACATCGACGCGGCACAGCTGGCTGAGGCAGAGGCCTGATCCGGCCGGCCGCATGAAGGTGCTCGGCATCGACCCCGGCACCGCCGTCCTCGGCTTCGGGGTGGTGGAGTCGGTTGCCGGCCGCTCCGCCCGGCTGGTCGAGTGCGGCATCCTGACCACCCGCCCTCGCGACTCGCTCCCTTCCCGTTTGCGCATCATCCATGACGGCATCGCCGCCCTGCTTGCTCGCCATCGACCCGACATGGTGGCGGTCGAGAGCGTGTTCTATGCCCGCAACGCGCGCACGACTATGGTCATGAGCCATGCGCGCGGTGTAGTGTTGCTAGCGGCAGAGGAGGCCGGCGTGCCGGTCACCGAGTATACCCCCGCCATGGTAAAGAAGACCGTGGTCGGGCGCGGCGCAGCCCTCAAACCTCAGGTGGGTTACATGGTGGCGCAGCTGCTTCGCCTGCGTGAGGCGCCGGCGCCGGCGGACGCGGCCGATGGCGTCGCGATCGCACTGACGCACCTGGTCCGGGCGGGTCGACCCCCCGGAGGGCGCGCGCTTTGGGGCGCGAGATGATAGCGAGCATCACCGGCGTCCTTGCAGATCGCGAGGGCGAGACGGTCGTGGTGCAGACCGATGGTGGTGTCGGCTATGCCGTGACGGTCCCGCTCGGCGTTTTCGAACGGCTGCCTCCGCGCGGCGCTCGCGTCAACTTGTACACCGAGTTGGTCGTCCGCGAAGACGGGTGGGCCCTGTTCGGATTCGATCGACCAACCGACCGAGTAATCTTCCAGCGGTTGCTCGGCGCGAGCGGCTTCGGTCCGAAGCTCGCCCTGGCCGTGTTGTCGGCGCTAGGCCCGGATCGCACTGTCCGCAGTATTCGCGATCGAGATATTGCGGCACTCAGCACGGTCAGCGGTATTGGCCGAAAAAAGGCCGAGCGACTCGTGCTGGAGCTCCGGGACCGCTTCGACGACTTGTCGGTCGCCCCGCCCGAGCAGCCGCCCACCGGTTCGGAACAGGCGGTGCGCGCCTTGCTTGCGTTGGGATATGCCCCGGCTGCGGCCGAAGACGCCGTGCGAAGCGTAGTCGCAAACGGTGCGACTGGCGGTACGGCAGCCGTCGTTCGACGGGCACTGGCAGCATTGACCGGCGCCAGCAAATGAGAATGAAACAGACTGGTGGAGGCCGCGCCCGATGACCTTGCCGGCAGTGACCGCCGAATGGAATTGCCCTCGCTGCGGCACCACGAACCGCAAGCTGGTTCCCCTGGGCACCGCACGAACCACAGACCGCTGCAACCACTGTGGCGCGGTGCAGGACCTCGAACCCGGCGACCGCCCGATTGTGCGATGGACCGCTGTGAACGGTAAGCGGTAAACGGGGGAATCCGCCGCACGCAGTGCCCCGTTCACCGTTCACCGTTTACCGTTCACGCAGTCGAGGTCCAATGGCCCAACTTCAAATCACCACTCCCGCTGCTCTTCCCGATGAGCCCGCCGCCGATGCGGCGCTTCGGCCGTCGCGGCTGGACGAGTTCGTCGGTCAGGCGCAGGTCAAAGCCTCACTTCAGATAGCAGTCGAGGCTGCTCGGGCGCGCAAAGAGACGCTCGACCATATCCTGTTTTTTGGCCCGCCAGGACTGGGTAAGACGACGCTGGCGATGCTAATGGCGCGCGAGATGGGGGTGCAGCTCCGGACGACGTCGGGGCCGGTGCTGGAGAAGCCCGGCGACCTGGTGGGCTTACTCACGGGCTTGCAGACCGGTGACATGCTCTTCATCGACGAGATCCATCGCCTACGTCCAGCGCTGGAGGAATACCTCTACTCGGCAATGGAGGACTTCCGGGTGGACGTCCGGATCGCCGACGGTCCCCATGCTCAAACCATCCCCATGAGTCTCGAGCGCTTCACCCTGATCGGCGCGACAACCCGATTCGGGCAGCTCACGCCGCCGATGCGGGCGCGTTTCGGGATTGTGGAACGCTTGGGTTTCTACCCTCCAGAGGACCTGCGGACCATAGTCACTCGCTCCGCGCACATCCTCAAGGTTCCCATAGACGAGGAAGGGACACTCGAGATCGCCCGTCGCAGTCGAGGCACCCCTAGAGTCGCGAATCGGCTCTTACGGCGCGTGCGTGACTACGCGCAAGTCCGCGCCGGCGGCGTCATCACTGGGGCGGTATCGAACGATGCGCTGAGCCGACTCAACGTGGACGAGTTTGGATTGGACGACATGGACGCGCGGATCCTCCTCACCATCATCGAGAAGTTCGGAGGCGGGCCGGTGGGCCTCAACACGGTAGCCGTAGCCGTGGGCGAAGACGCCGGCACGTTGGAAGAAGTGTACGAACCCTTCCTGATCCAGCAGGGATTCCTGGAGCGGACGCTCCGCGGCCGTTGCGCCACGGCTCACGCTTATCGGCGATTCGGGATCGCGCCACCCTCGACTCAGGCCGCGCTCTTTTGACCGAACGGCAATACACGGCGTCCGACTTCGATTACGAGCTGCCGCCCGAACTGATTGCTCAAACTCCAATTGAAGAGCGGACGGCCAGTCGCCTGCTCCTGGTCGCTCGTGAATGCGAGCCGACCGGCCAGATGCTGGAAGACCTGATCTTCAGCGATCTGCTGACGCTCATTCCCGCCGGCGATCTGCTCGTGCTCAACACTACGCGGGTCCGCCCAGCGCGACTCATTGGTCGCCGGCCGTCAGGTGCCGCGGCCGAGGTGCTGCTGATTCGGCCGGCCTCGCAGGGTGGCTGGCTGGCGCTGGGCAAGCCCGGCAGTGCCCTCGAGCCCGGTAAGCGGGTGGAGCTCGAGCCGGGCGTGTGGGTCGACACCCTCGAGGTTCTGCCGGACGGCCATCGGCGTGTGCAGGTTGTCGGAGCGACCGCCGAGGAGATCATGCAACGGCGCGGTCGGCTGCCGCTTCCGCCCTACATCTCCCGCGAGCCTGGGCCAATCGACGCCAGCCGCTATCAAACCGTGTATGCCAAACGGGAAGGCAGCGTGGCGGCGCCCACGGCCGGCCTGCATTTCACCAATCAGTTGCTCGATGCGTTGTCGGCGCGGGGCGTGGTGATCGCTGGTCTCGATTTGGAGGTCGGGTCAGGCACCTTCAAGCCGGTAGAGACCGAGCGGATCGAAGACCATGCCATGCAGACCGAACGATTCGAAATCCCGGATCGGCTGGCGGCATTGACGAAAGAGGTCCGCCGGCTGGGAGGGCGGATCTGGGCGGTCGGAAGCACCGTAGTTCGCGCGCTGGAAAGTGCAGCGTCTGCGGACGGCGTGGTGAGAGCCGGCGCGGGAGAGACCTCCCTGCTCATTCTGCCTGGCTACCGATTCAAGATTGTCGACCGGCTCATCACCAACTTCCACTTACCGAGATCGACGTTATTGATGCTGGTCAGCGCGTTCGCGGGTCACGAGGCGATGCGAGCGGCATACCGCCATGCCATCGAGCGGCGTTATCGGTTCTATTCGTACGGCGACGCCATGGTAATTATCTGAGCACGAGCTATCGGCTATCAGCTATCAGCCATCAGTGGAGTTGCGTATGACCACATTCTCCAATCCCGCCGGCACGGCGCCGGCTGCAGCCGCCGGGTACACTCGCGCGATACTGGAAGTGCTTGGCGACCGCGACCCACTTGTCGTCATGACCGAGCTGGTTCCGTGGATCGAGCAACGCGTCCGCGGCCTCGACCCCGCTGTCCTCCGGAAACCGGAGGCTCCCGGGAAGTGGTCCGCCATGGAAGTCGTCCATCATCTGGCCGACACAGAACTGGTGTACGGCTTTCGGGTGCGCATGATCCTCACCCAGGATACCCCCGCGCTCCAGGGATACGATCAGGACGCGTGGGCCCGGACATTCCGGTATCGGGAGATGCCGTTGCCGGACATCCTGGCGCAGCTCGCCGTACTCCGCGGCGCCAATCTTCGCCTGCTGCGCGGGCTGGAGCCGGCGCAGTGGAAGCGTGCGGGGCTGCACAGCGAGCGTGGCCTCGAGAGCGTGGAGCACATCGTGCGCATGATCGGGGGGCATGATTTGGTGCATCGGAGGCAGCTTGATCGGATACTGGGGTGAGTTACCAGCAATCAGCGATCAGCTATCAGCTATCAGTCCAACAGGGAGCCGCTCGGCTCGCCATGGCTGGGCGCCTCTGATAGCTGATAGCTGATAGCTTCTTCCCCACCCCATGTTCCATTTTCGCGTCCACGCCACCTCCCGCTCCGCACGGGCCGGCAGCCTCAGCCTGCCGCACGGCGAAATCCAAACCCCCGCCTTCATGCCGGTGGGCACTCACGGAGTCGTCCGCGGACTCCATCCGGCCGACGTACGCCGAACCGGAGCGCAGATCGTTCTCGCCAACACCTACCACCTTCACCTGCGCCCGGGCGAAGATGTGATCGCGGCGATGGGCGGCCTCCACGAGTTTACCGGCTGGAACGGGCCCATGCTGACCGACTCCGGCGGCTTTCAGGTTTTTTCTCTGGAAGGTCTCCGCACCATCGGTGAAGACGGTGTTGCATTTACCAGTCACGTCGACGGCTCCCTGCGAACCCTCACGCCCGAGCGCGCCACCCAAATTCAGTGGATGCTCGGCGCCGACGTCGCGATGGCGTTCGACCACGTGGTCCCCGGCCAAGCTCCCTATCAACTCGCGTGTGAGGGAATGGAACGAACCCTCCGGTGGCTGGCGAGATGTAGGGCGGAACACGAGCGGCTACAGAATGGAGAGGAGGCTCAGACTCTCTGGCCCATCATTCAGGGGGGGAGCTACGACGACCTTCGCGCCCGCTCGATCAAAGGAATCCTGGAGCAGGGGCCCTGGAGCGGCATCGCCATCGGAGGGCTCTCGGTGGGAGAATCCAAGGAAGTGATGCACCGGGTGCTCGAGGGTCTGGACGCGACCATGCCGCCGACGATCCCCCGTTATCTTATGGGCGTCGGTTTTCCGCCCGACCTGCTCGAGGGTATCGCTCGCGGCGTGGATCTATTCGACTGCGTCGCAGCAACGCGCAACGGACGTCACGGAACGGCCTGGCTTCCAACCGGTCGAGTCAACGTGAAAGGCGCGTCGTTCAAGGGCTCGCGGGCGGCGCTGGATAGCGAGTGTGATTGCGAGACCTGCACCACGTTTCCGCGCGGCTACCTGCGCCATCTCTTCATGGTCGAGGACATGCTTGCGTTGCGGCTGGTCTCGATTCACAACATTCGCTTCCTGATCCGGCTGGCCCAGCAGGCGCGCGAGCGAATCTGCGACGGCACTTTCGACCACTGGCACCGAGCCTGGCTCGACCGCTACCACCGAGGACACTCGTGACCCCTGCCGTGCTATTCGCGATGGCGCCCGCCCCGGGCTCCGGGAGTGGCGGTTTCAGTATCCTCATCATGCAGGTCGTCGCCATCGGCCTGGTCTTCTACTTCCTCATTATCCGACCTCAAGGTCAGGCCAGGAAGAAGCACGAGGCGCTCCTGGCCGGACTCAAGAAGGGAGACGAGATCACCACCAGCGGCGGATTGATCGGCAAAGTGAAGGACATCAAGGACGACCGCGTCACGGTCGAAAGCGGGTCCGCCACAGTGGTGGTGGAGCGTGCCCGTATCGTCCGGGTCGGTCAAACCAACGCGCCCACACAGACTGGATGACCCCACTCCCTTTGCACCTGCTCGGGTCACCAGTCTTACGGCAGCGAAGCGCCGAGGTGGCCGAAGTAGACGATGACCTTCGAAGTGTTATCGACCAGATGTTCGAGACGATGGACGCCTCCCGAGGGGTTGGGCTGGCCGCGAACCAGGTTGGACTTGCACGCCGAGTCGCGGTGATCGACGCCGAGGGGCAGCGGTTCGCCATGGTAAACCCCGTCATCGTCGAAGCCGAAGGCCGGGCCACCGCGGAAGAAGGATGTCTCTCGATCCCGGACATCTATGGCGATGTGACCCGGGCCGAACGGGTGGTGCTCGAAGCACTCGACCGCGAGGGCAAGCCGTTCCGGCTGGAGGCCGGCGGACTCGCCGCTCGCGCCATCCAGCACGAGATCGACCACCTCGACGGCATCCTCTTCCTCGATCACCTGGGTCTGATGAAGCGGCGGGTTCTGCTCGCGCGTTGGAAGCGGGAGCACCGGGATGATACGAGCTACATCAAAGAGGTGCAGCCGGCGGCCGCCCGACCGGAGTGATGCGCGTCGCCTTCTTCGGCACCCCGGAGTTTGCGGTGCCGTCTCTTCGAGCACTGCTGGATCATCGGAGCGAGATCGTCGGCGTTGTCACTCAGCCTGACCGGGCTCAGGGACGCTCGCGAACCCTCCTCATTCCACCTCCCATCAAGCGGGCCGCCATTGACGCCGGGCTTCCGATCCTGCAGCCGGAGCGCCCCGTCGGAGACCTCTTCGCCGCATCGTTACGGCACCTCAAGCCGGATCTCGGCGTCGTGGTCGCGTACGGCCACATCCTGCGGCCCGAGATACTCGCTGTCCCGCCGCTCGGGATGATCAACGTTCATGCGTCGCTGCTGCCTCGTTACCGGGGAGCCGCACCGATTCCGTGGGCGATCCTGAACGGTGAAGAGATCACCGGCGTCTCCATCATGCGGATGGAGGCCGGCCTCGACAGTGGACCCGTACTGCAGCGCGCCACTTGCTCCATTGCTCCCAACGAAACCGGCGGCAGCCTGAGCGATCGACTGGCAGACCTCGGGGCAAAGACCCTGCTCGAGGTCATGGCGCGGCTCGCCAAGTCTGACCTGCCAGGCGAGCCGCAGGATCACACAGCAGCGACCTACGCTCCTAAAATCGATCGGGAGGCGACTCGCCTTTCGTTCTCCGCGCCGGCCGTCGGCACAGCACGCAAAGTCCGCGCATTCGATCCGATTCCGGGCGCCTGGAGCATGCACCGGGAGGCACCGGTGAAGCTCTTCGGCGCTCGTGTAGTGAGCGGCAGCGGACCACCGGGTGAGGTTCTCGCTGCCGGCCGGCGCGGGCTCGTCATCGCCTGCCGCGACGATGCCATCGAGGTGGTGGAAGTTCAGCCCGCTGGAAAGACGAGGATTACCGTGGACGCCTGGGTGCGCGGGCGAGGCATCGCCGTCGGCGACCAGCTCGCGTGAACCTGTCGCGACCCCTGCCCCGGGTTCACGCGATCAGCGACGCTGGCGTGCTGGCGCTCGACGATCTGGGGGTGCGAGCCGCTGCTCTGGCATCCGGCGGCTCCGCTGTCGCGCTCCATGCCCGCGATCGAACCGCCCCCACCAGAATGCTGACGCGCGCCGCCGAGCGTTTCATCGCACTGTCCCGGCCGCCCGAAGCATCGGTATTCGTGAATGGGCGCCCTGACATCGCTGCTGCCGTTCACGCTCACGGGATTCAGCTGGGCAGGACCGATCTGGCACCCGCAGACGCCCGTCAGGTCTTCACCCACGGCTGGATCGGTCGCTCGGTCCATTCGGTCGAAGAGGCGATGGCCGCTCGAGCCGAGGGTGCTGACTATCTGATGGTCGGCACGATTTACCCGACGCCCAGTCACCACGAGCGAGCTGCCGGCGTTCCGCTGGTGGAGGCGTGCGCCTCACTGGGCCTCCCGGTTATCGCTATCGGGGGCGTGACCGCTGCATGCGTGCCGGAGTTGCTTTCGGCAGGTGCCTACGGTGTAGCCGCGGTTCGGGCGCTATGGCTTGCCGCCGACCCAGCCAAAGCCATCATCGCGTTCCTCGATCATTGGTCCTGAGCGAGGGCGGCGCGGTTATCTTTCGTTCATGGAAATCAATCTGCTGGTCAATGGTGAACCCCGAAATATTCCGGCCCCTGCCACGCTCGACGACCTGCTCCAGCACCTCGGGCTCGACTCCCGAACGGTCGTCGTGGAGCACAATCGGAGCATCGTGCGCCGACCCCGGTTGGGCGAGGTCGCACTGGCCGCGGGCGACTCTGTCGAGCTCGTGCACTTCGTCGGTGGAGGCTGACCGATGACCGGAATGCTTTCTGCCGTCGAAACCGTGCTCGACTCCCCACTCACGATTGGTGGTCGAAGCTTTCGATCGCGCCTCATGGTGGGCACGGGCAAGTACCGGTCGAACGCGGAGATGGTGCGCGCCATCGAGGCGTCAGGCGCAGAGATTGTCACCGTGGCCGTGCGCCGGGTCGATCTCGATCGGACCAAGGACGAAGGCATTCTCTACCATCTCAATCCCGATCAGTTCTTCCTGCTGGCAAATACGGCGGGTTGCTACAGCGCAGACGAGGCGATTCGCTACGCCCGCCTGGCCAGAGAGGCAGGCTTCAACGATTTCGTCAAGCTCGAGGTCATCGGTGACCGGGAGAGCTTGTTGCCGGACACGGAGGGGCTGCTCGCCGCAGCTCGCGAGCTGGTGCGCGACGACTTCAAGGTACTCGCCTACACCAACGACGACGTGGTCACGGCGCTGCGGCTGGAAGATGTCGGCTGCGCCGCCGTGATGCCGCTCGCATCTCCCATTGGAAGCGGCCTGGGCCTGCTCAATCCCTACTCCATTCGATCCATCAAGAAGCGGCTATCCGTGCCAGTCATCGTGGATGCCGGCGTGGGCACCGCGTCCGATGCCTGCCTGACAATGGAACAGGGCGTGGACGGCATCCTCATGAACACCGCGCTGGCCGAGGCGAAAGATCCGGCCGGGATGGCCTGGGCCATGCGGTGGGCGGTCGACGCGGGGAGGGCCGCCTTCCTGGCAGGGCGCATGCCCCGCCGCGAGGTGGCGATACCCTCGAGCCCGACGCAGGGAATGCTGCAGCAATGATCCTTACCGCGATTCCGCGGTGAAAATTTCGTGTCGCAATGCCGGCTGACGATGGTCTTGCTCCGCGCCGAGCGGCGCTGGCCATTCTTGAACAGGTACGCGCGGGCCGCCCACTCGATGCAGCTCTGGATCAATCCTTGCGGCCGCTTCCCGAGGCCGACCGCAGATTGGCACACGAGCTAGCGGCCGGCGTGCTGCGCCGCCGGACCGGACTCGACGAGCGGCTCGAGCCACTCGCGGTGAAGGGCTGGGCCAGTGTGCCGCCCACGCTGCAGAACATTCTGCGCCTGGGCGCCTACCAACTCACCGCGTTGGATCGGGTTCCGCCGCACGCGGCCGTCAGTACCAGCGTGGCCCTCGCGCGAGAGGCCGGCGGGGCGCGTGCCGGAGGGTTCGTGAACGCACTCCTTCGGCGGATGACACGGGAGGCCCCGCGCACTCGGTCGCGCGGTGTGGGGCCGCTCGATCTCGCGGCCCGCCATTCACATCCTGAATGGCTTGTGCGGCGATGGCTCGAGCGATTTGGTGCGGAAGATACCGATCGCCTGCTCCGATGGAACAACTCGCGGCCTGGGCTGGTCATCCAGCCGGCACGGGAATCGGGAGACGCGATCCTGCGGCGCTTTGCTGCGGCGGGGATCCGGGCCACGCCGGCTCCCTGGGGCGCTGGTATCGCGGTGTCGGGCTCGCGTCCCGAGCAGCTGCCCGGGTTCGCGGAAGGTGATTTTCTGGTCCAGGATCCGGCGCAAGCATTGGTCACCTGGTATGCAGCCTTGCCGGCCGGTTGTTTCGCCTACGACGCCTGCGCATCCCCGGGGGGAAAGGCCATAGGACTGGCCCGATTGGGGGTTCGCGTGGTAGCGGCGGACTTGAGCCGAGCCCGCGTGGCGCGGTTGCGCCAAAATCTTCGGAGAGTCGGCGGACGCGAGCGCATCGTGCTGGCCGATGCTCGCCACCCCCCGGTGCTAGAAGCGGATGCGGTCTTGCTCGATGCGCCCTGCCTCGGAACCGGCACGTTCGCGCGGCATCCAGATGCCCGGTGGCGCGTCACTCCCGACGCATTGGGGGCGCTGACCCAACGTCAGGCGGAGCTGCTCGCCGCCGGCGCCTCGATTGTCAAGGCCGGAGGTCTGCTGGTCTATGCGACCTGCTCCCTGGAGCCGGAAGAGAACGAAGGTCAGATCGAGGCCTTTCTCAGGGAGCATTCGGAGTTCGAGCGGGAAACACCCGACGATGCATTGCCGGCATTGCTCACGTCGAACGGAGATCTCATGACCCTGCCCCAGCGGGATCGGATGGACGGCGCCTACGCAGCCCGATTGAGACGGCTCGCATGAGATTCCGTCGGCAGGTGCCCTGGGCTCGAAACCGGCAGCCCAAACCTCGAGTTGAACGAGCACAGCCCGAGGCTGCGCAACCAGCTCAGTCAGGCGGCGGCACGATCTCCGGGCGCCGACTGCTCCGTGACTTTCTCATCGTCGGCACGACGTTTGGGGTTGGGTATCTGATTGCATCGGCGTGGCTCTCGCCGGTTCCGTTGTTCACCAAGGACCACGCCGTGCCGCGAGTCCTCGAGCTGCCGGCCGGCGAGGCGCATAGCAAGCTCAAGGACCTCGACTTTCGGACCAAGTGCGATGACGAGAGACCGCATGCGACGATTCCGCGCGGCGCAGTGGTCTGGCAGGACCCGCCGCCGGGCATGATTCTGCCTCAGAACAGCATCGTAACGCTGGTGACCAGTGCCGGACCGCAACAGGTGCCCGTTCCCGATGTCGTCGGACTGGGCCTGCCCTACGCAGTGAAGGTGCTTGCGGCTGCCGGACTCAAGGTCGGCAAGGTGGACACCGTGGCGTCGGATCCGGAACCCAACATCGTGGTCGCCACCCGTCCGGCGGCCGGAGGCGGACGCGACCTCGGCGGACCGGTGGACGTTGTCGTGAGTGGGCAACCCAAGATCCGAACAGCGCAGACCGCCCGCATCGTTCAGCCCATGGTCACCGGGGCCCGCCGATGAGCGTGCGCATTGCGCCCAGCGTGTTGAGCGCTGCCATTGAACGTCTTCCGGATGAGATTCGAGCCGTCGAGAAGGGTGGCGCGGATTGGATTCACGTGGACGTGATGGACGGGCATTTTGTGCCCAACCTTACGTTCGGGGTGCCGATGATCAGCGCTCTGGCTCGACTGACCGATTTGCCACTGGACGTTCATCTCATGGTCGAGCAGCCCGAGAAATACATCCAGGATTTCGCGCAAGCCGGGGCAGCCGTCTTCACGTTCCATCCTGAGGCAACGGTGCACGTGCAGCGGCAGCTCGCCGCGGTGCGCGAGCACGGCATGCTGGCCGGACTGGCCTTGAACCCGGGCACTCCACTGACCCTGCTGGAGGAGGTGGTGGACGACGTCGACCTGGTCCTCATCATGAGCGTCAATCCGGGTTACGGTGGCCAGGCCTATATTCCGGCAGCGACCGACAAGATCCGTCGCTGTCGGGCCCTGCTCGACGCGCGCGGGAGCCGGGCGACCCTCGAGGTGGATGGCGGAATTACGCTCGAGACGATCGGCACCGCGTGGGAGGCCGGCGCCGATGCATTCGTCGCCGGTACTTCCGTCTTCGGAACCCCGGACCCGGGCGAAGCAACGCGCGCGCTTCGGCGGTGCTGCGCCGTTCGCGTGTAGGAGACCATGTCCAAACAGTGGTTGGCTGTGCTGGCCGTTCTTGTCGGGCTCGCGCTTGGCGCTACCGCTCTGGTCAAGTACGGCCCTGGGTCCGAGCCGGTTGCCGTCGGCTCGCGGGCTCCCGATTTCAAAGTCGTCGATCTCGCCACCGGCGACACGGTCTCCCTGCGCAAGCATTACAAGGGCAAGGTGACGCTGGTGAACATCTGGGCGACCTGGTGCGAGCCGTGCAAGGTCGAAATGCCTTCGATGCAGCGCCTCTACGACTCCCTCGAATCCCGGGGTTTCAAGATCGCCGCCGTGAGCATTGACGAAAGCGATCCGACGGATGTCCGGAACTTTGGACAAGCCCTCCATCTGACTTTCGACATTCTTCAGGATCGCTCCACCGCCATTCAGCAGGCGTATCAAACCACCGGTGTGCCCGAGAGCTTCTTGCTGGATCGAAATGGCACGATTGTGAAGCGGGTCATCGGCGCCCATGACTGGAGCTCGCCCGTCAACCGGGCGCTCATCGAGCGACTGCTGAACGAAGGAAAAGCCGAGTCCTGAGGTGAGGCTGCCCACGGCGCTCACCGCCGACTGGCCTCTCAAGCTCACCGCCGTGGCCCTGTCGGTTCTGCTTTGGCTCGTTGCCTCGAGCGAAGAGCCCGCCAGCGGGCTGCTTCAGGTTGAGTTGCGGGTTCAGCCGCCGCCGGGCAGAGCCGTAGTCCGGGCGCTCGAGCCGCTACACGCCACTGCGGTAGGGTCCCGGCGGGAGCTGCTTCGGCTGTCCCGCGACAATCTGTTCTTCACCAGGATTCTTCCCGACACCCTTACCGCGGACAGTGTCCGTCTCGACATCGACCCGTCCGACGTCGTCCTGCCAGGCAACCCCAACGTGCGGATTCAGGACCTCGAGCCACGTCAAGTCACTGTCGAGCTGAATCCGGTGGCCCAGCGAGGCGTACCGGTGCGCCCAGTAGTGAGAATTCAATCGGACTCGGGATTCGAACTGGTAGGCGGTATCGCGGTGGTGCCCGGCGAAGTGCGGCTGGCCGGACCTCGCGACGGCGTGGCAGCAATCGACTCGGTGACGACAGTACCGCTCGAAATCGCCAGCGCCGACGGCCCGACCGAGGAGCGCGTGATGGTGGACACGACGGGCTTCGGCCCGGTTAGAGTCTTTCCCAACCGGGTGACGCTCACGCTCAACGTGCAGGCAATCGCCGAGAAAACCCTTTGGCCGGTTCCGGTGCAGCTGCCGTCAGGGTCGGCGCTCAAGCTGGACCGTGATACGGTGACCGTGCGAATTCGAGGCCCGCGGTATCGACTGGCCCAGCTCACTCCGGACAGCGTCACGGTCACACTGGTTGCCGGCGCAGTGGTGGGAACCTCGCCCACCCGCGTCGGACTTAGAGTGATGGTGCCGGCCGGCCTCACCGGAAAGGCGACACCGGACAGCGTCTCTTGCCACCGCACCGAGCATGGTTGATCGAATCCTCGGGATCGAAACCTCCTGCGACGAGACCTCGGCAGCCGTGCTCGCCCTGGATGGAGTGCGGCCGAAGCTGAAGAGCCTGGTGATCCTTTCCCAGGACATTCACCGCATTTTTGGCGGCGTGGTGCCCGAGCTGGCGAGCCGAGCCCACGTACGGGCCATTGGGAGCGTGGTGGATCGTGCGCTGGCCGATGCTGCGTTCACGCTGCAGGACATCGATGGGATCGTCGTGACCGCAGGCCCCGGGCTTGTCGGGGCGCTTCTGGTCGGCGTGATGTACGGGAAGGGATTGGCTTATTCTCGCAACATTCCGTTTCTCGGCGTCAACCACCTGGAAGGCCATCTCTTCGCTCCTACGCTCGAGGACGAAGAGCTCGAACCGCCCTTCGTGGCGCTCCTGGTGAGCGGCGGGCACACGATGCTGCTGGACGTGCCCGGCTGGGGCGACTACCGGCTTCTCGGTCAAACCCTGGACGACGCGGCCGGTGAAGCGTTCGACAAGGTCGCGACGTTGCTCGGTCTCGGGTATCCCGGCGGGGCTCCGCTCGAACGGCTCGCACGCGAGGGACGGCCGGATCGGTTCCGCTTTCCGCGTCCATTGCTGGCTGAGCTGAGTCGCGCGGACGAGCCCTACCAGTTCTCCTTTAGCGGACTCAAGACCGCGGTCCTCCGCGCCGTACGAGCGAGCAACGACCTCGCGCGTGACCGGGCCGATCTGGCCCGAGGCTTCCAGGATGCCGCTCTCGAGGTGCTGGTCGAGAAGACTGCGCACGCTGTCGAAGCGCTCGATTATCCTCAAGCGATGATCGGCGGCGGGGTGGCCTG
Organism: Gemmatimonadota bacterium; assembly: GCA_046733215.1. Taxonomy (GTDB): domain Bacteria; phylum Gemmatimonadota; class Gemmatimonadetes; order Gemmatimonadales; family GWC2-71-9; genus DASQPE01. The sequence continues at coordinate 17,499 of JBKPOS010000010.1, read as the reverse complement.
TAACCGAGGGCTGATGGAACGGCTTCGCGCAAGGCTGGCGGGGATCGCGCGGGTCAGCGTAGCTTCTCCCCGCCTGAACACCGACAATGCCGCCATGATCGCGGCCGCAGGGGGTTGGCGGCTCGCTCAGGGTGAACGAAGTCGCTGGGACCTCGAGCCCAGGGACGACCTCCCGATCCCGGGCCTCCGAGCCCCGGATCCCGACAGGACGTTGGCATGACGATCTACCCGCTCACCATTCAGCTTGGCCGCTTCGAGATCACGGGGTACGGGATCATGATGATGGTCGCGTTCCTGGTCGGCGGCTGGCTCATCTCGCTGGAGCTGCGCCGGCGCGGTCTCCGAGAGGAGTACGCCGGCGACTTCGTGGCTGCCGCAGTGGTGGGTGGAATCGTGGGAGCAAAACTCTGGTACGTCGCGCTCTTTCACGACCCCAGCGCCCTGTTCTCTCGCGGGGGACTCGTTTGGTACGGCGGCTTTATCGGCGGAGTTCTGGCGGTTCTTGCAAACGGCGCGCGACTCAAGGTCCCAACGCGATGGACCATGCAGCTGGGCGCCCCGGCTCTTGCTGCCGCGTACGCGCTCGGGCGAGTAGGATGTTTTCTCGTAAACGACGATTATGGCCGGCCCACTTCCCTCCCATGGGCCGTCCGGTTTCCCAAAGGGTTGCCACCGTCTACAGCCGCGAACCTGCAACAGCAGTTCGGAATCCCGATCGCGCCGGGTACCGATCCCAGCACGGTGCTCGCGGTACACCCCACGCAGCTCTATGAAGTGGCGATCATGCTGGTGGCCTTTGCAATCCTTTGGGCATTACGGACCCGGGCGCGCGCGACAGGGTGGCTGTTTGGCCTTTATCTCGTACTGGCCGGAATAGAGCGCTTCTTTGTCGAGATACTGCGGGCCAAAGACGATCGAGTTCTGTGGGGTGGTTTCACGCTGGCTCAGCTTACCAGCATTCTGCTGGTGCTGATCGGGGCAGCCTTGCTGGCGCGCTGGCGTGGCGAGGCCGAGGTCCCGGCAGGCCCGTATCTAGCGCCTGACAACGCGGGAACGTCGGCAAAGACTTTTGCGCCCGCCTAAGCCTATGCAGTAACGGGACTTTCCATTTGCTGTTCGGGTTGTGTCAAGATTGCTGACAGAAAAAGGGCGTCCAAGGAAATGCCGCTTTTAGAGCTAAGTCACAGTTTTCCAAGCTATTAACTCTCTGACGCACAACTGGCACCTGCCTTGCTTTTTCAAGAGCGCGACGGAGCGATCCGCTCCAACGGAAAAGTGGCAGGTCGAAGAAGGGTGGAGCGGACACTTAGGTCCGTTTCCGAAAACTCAGGGGGCGATCTGCCACCTCACTGACGAACGGTCCGCCGACAACGGCGGACCGTTCGCTTTTCGTCAGACCACCTTTTTCAGAATGGCCACTTGGCCCATGTGGTAGGCATCATGTTGAGCCACGCCGTGCAGCATCACGTAATACGTCCCGACGTTACCCAGCGCGGGCTCGGGCGGCTTTCGCCCTACCGGTTGGTCGAGCTGCTCGTCCGCGAATCGAGCGACGGCCGCTGCCAGCTGCCGGTGCGAGTCTTCCAGCCGACGGCGAGCCTCGGCCCAACCTGCCTCGCTGGTGTCTCCAACAGGCGGCCAGTCCCCTTCCGGCGGCAATCCCGGCTCGGTGCCTTGTAATCGTCGCATGACTTCACCCCGCCAGGCCGTGAGATGTAGAACCAGCTCCCAGATAGAGTGAGCACCCGGGATCGGGTGGCTCGCCGCGGCCGGCGCGGTGATGCCCTCCAGGCCTTCGCGTGCCGACGGTCCGTGCCACGCGCCCCGATCATGCGCGCGGCGAAGTTCGTCCACGATCCGTTCGGTTTCGGTCATCCGCGTACCTCCGCTGCAGCGGGCCGAGCTATGACATCGTAGTGGGTGACGTGCGGCTCCAGCTCGAGCAAAAAGGCCTCGTCTTCCGGATAATAGCGAGCCCGTTCGACGTCGTCGCCGGCAAACGCCCGAATCGAGTCCATGGAGTCCCAAAGCGACACGAGCAGAAAGTGGGTTCGATCGCCTTCGGTTCGACGCAGCACCCAGACGCCACGATTGCCCGGCGTCGCTCGAAGATCGGGCAGTCCGGTTCGCTCAAGATATGCCTTGTACTCGTCGGCCCGCTTTGCGGGCACCATCCCGTGCCAGGTTCTTGCAATCATGATTACCTCCTGTCCCAACGCATACGGCCCGCGCCGGCGGGCCGTTTCGACCGAGGATGGACGACAGCGTTACGGATTGTTGCGCGGAACAGTCTGTGAGTCGCGGGCCCTGAGGTGCGCGCGCATGCGCTCCACCTCTGCCCTCAGCTCAGCGAGATCGGCTTCCATCCGCTCGAGCGAGCGCAGCAGCTCCTGTTTGGCCCCGACCGGCACGACGCCGGACGCAGCCGCCCGTGACGGAGCTGATACCGGCTCCCGGGCCGGCTCGGGAACCATCACGGAGGTGACCTGGAGCCGCCGCGGCTCGATCACGAACGTCCATACCACAGCGATCACCAGAAGAACGAGCAGTACGGCTTGGGCTGTCAGCGACTCAACCGTGGGATAGATACCCAGGGCCGGGATCCGCGGAGCCCAGGAGACGATCGTGGTGGGTACGAGATTGCCTTCCTGCAGCTCGGCCACTCCCTTTCCCGCGAACACAAAGGCCATGTAGTAGAGAAACGCGCTGGTCACGCCAAAGAACGGCTTGAGCGGCAGCCGCACCCCGAACCGATTAATCGCCACATAGACAAAGACCATCACGACTGCACCAAGCGCTATGCCCGCGAGGACAGCAGCCGTCGAGCCGCCCGACCCGCCCGCTACGAACAAGGCCTTGTAAAAGAGGACCGTCTCGAACCCTTCGCGGTATACCGCAAGGAATGCCGCCGAGGCGAGCGCCAGGGCCGAGCCGCTGCTGACGGCATCCTGTACTTTGCCGCGTACGAAACGGTTCCACTTGGCTACTTCCATCTTCGAAAGCAGCCAATAGCTCACGTAGAACAGGACTCCGGTGGCGGCCACCATCGTGAGCCCCTCGAGCGCCTCGCGCCGGGCTGGGCTCAGTCGGAACACTGTCTCCAGCACGAAGGCCGTGAGCAGGCTGGCGGCCACCGCCGCTCCAACGCCCACGTGAATGTCCCGCTTGCGATTCGCGGCGCCCGTCTTGGCCAGGAAGGTCATCAGCGCACCGAGTACGAGAATGGCCTCGAGGCCTTCACGCACCAGGATCACGAACGACTGCAGGAACAGGTTGAACGGCGACAACGTCTCACCCAGCACCCGCTCGGCATTCTCGAGATCAGCAGCGAGGCCGCGCTGGATGCCATCCAGCTCCACGGTAGTGGCTCCGCCGGCAGCTCTGGTTCGGAGCGCGGCGAAGCGGTTTTCGAGTGAGCTGGCGAGATCGGGATGCTTTGCCCTGACCGACCGTTCGACCTGCTCGAACGTCATGTACGCGTTGAACGCGGCTGAGCTGGCTTCCGCCCCGCGACCGGCGCGGGCCAGATGGTCGACTGAATCCAGTTGGCTTCGAACCCGGGCGAAAATGCGTGCCGTCGCTGCTGCATCCGCCTGCTCCTGGATGCTGCGCACCGCTGCGACCAGGGTAGACGCCGTGTCGGCTGATGCAGCGGCCATCTCTTTCCTGATCTCGGAGTCGGTGAGGCGGGCAGTTCGGTCGAACCGACGCAGGGAGGGCGGCACTTCTCCCTTGGGGGCTGGAAGCCGGAGCAACGTGGCATATGCCGCGGCTGCCCAGCGATCGTCGGCCGACAGACGACCCTCGAAGGCCGGCATCGAGGTTCCCACGACGCCGATGGTGACCCGGCGATAAAAATCGAGGGGAGACGCATCGCTCAGCGCGGCGGCATCGGAAAGGTTGGCGGGCTTGGGATCCAATCCCGCCGCCATGGGGCCGTTCCCTCGGCCCAGGTCACCGTGACAGCTCGCGCAATTCTCCCGATAGACTTGGGCACCTCGCGCGAGAGACGGCGTCTCGGCCGGAATCTCTTCGAGCGAAATACCAAGCCGCTGGGACAATGAGTTGGTGAGCGCAAGGACTCGGGCCTGGATCGTGTCAGGGCTCGCGGTCGCATCCACCAGGCCGGCGATCTCGTCGAGCGCCCGGACGGTCGAGCTGCTGACCTCTGGCGAGAGCAATCCGGCGCTTCGGCGAGCTTCGGCAAAGAACAGGCGGGCTTCTTCGATTTCCGGTTTCGCGATCACACGGCCGTTCTGAACACCGGCTCGATATTCCTGCGCGCCAAGCGCGGCCGTTGCAGCGAGCCGGCGAAGGGCGGGAGCCTGATCGCTGGCAGGCTGCTGCCCCGGCAGCGCCCAAAGGGCCAGGGTCAGAAGAGTCCGAGCGATGCCACCGATGAGAATCATTTTCAAAAAGATTTGAATGTGCCGCTAGATACTAGAGCGCGCCATTCGCAATTGGAAGGGATGTTGTCAGAATCGTTTCCAAACCTCCTGGGTCAGTGGCAGCAACGGTGCTGGAACGAGGAGATACCCGCCCAGAACGAGGCCGAGATAGGTGGCTAGGCCAAGCACCACACCGGTCACCAGCCAGACCGGCCAGGTTGGACGCCGCCACGATCGAACCCGGCTGATTTCCGGACTCCAAAGGGTCTCCTCGCGGCGGGCGGCTGATTCGAGCGCAAGCCAGGCCGATTCCAGCCGGCGGGCGGTCGACAGAATCCGGTCCTGCCACTCCAAGACCGCTGCCTCTCCTCGCGCACCGGGGGCCGATGCGCCCGGCACCACCTGCTCGAGCTCGTCGAGAGCAATGAGGAACGGGAGGCTGCCTGCGCCCAATCGACCAGATATGGCTAGGCGATCCGGCTCCGCAAGCAGCAGTTCCTTCCGCCGGCGCGTGCGGAGCCGGGCCTCGAGGCCCGCCGAGTCGAATCGGAGATTGACGGCCTGGACGATGCGCTCGGTGCTCGCGCTTACTGCGCGTTCCCATTCGGAGAGCCAGGCCTGACGATTGAGCGAGCTCACCGCGGCAGGGCGATCGTCCGCCGACGCAAAGGCGCGAGCTGCCCCCGCAAGCTCGAAGATCCGGGTCGCGAGCTCGAGGCGGATGTCGTCCAGGGTGACCCAGCGGCCGCCTGCGGGCTCAGCCCGATTGCACAGTCGGCCGAGCGCCGGACCGAGTTCCGGGACCAGTGCGCGTGAGGTGACCTGAGGCTGGGCGCTCAAACCCCCTCCCAGGCCGGCGGTTCGCCGGCGAGATCGGCCACCGCGAGAACGGCGCTCTTTCCGCCACGCGCATCGTACCGCTGTACGAAATCGGTCAACATTTCGGCCGTGAAGCTGTCTCGAGGAAGTCCCGTCGCGACGACAGCGGCCTCGATTGCAACGGGCGATCCTTCCACCTCGAGCAGCACGTCCATCCGAGGATACCACTCGACCCGGAGCACGGCTTCGGCCAGCCGATACAGCTCGACATACCGATCGATCGCCTGGCTGACCCGGTACCCCAGTGCCTCGATAATCGAGCCGACGGTTTCAGCGCCGACGGCGATTCGGCAGCTCAGCTCTTCGCGCAGCTTGTATCCGTCCGCCGATCGGCGGGTCCGACCTTTCCAGGTCAACTCAGCCTCGGAACCTCCTCCCGCTTCGATGAATCGACGAATCCGGAGAACTTCGTCGCGCGCCAGCAGCGCGCCGTCGCGATCGTAACGGCGGTCTTCCATGACGCCGCGAAAGATTAGTGTCGCCCCAGCCGCGAGCAGGCGAGCCCTGAGAGTGGCAGGCTCGGGCACAACGGTCTTGAGCTCGAGCTCCTGAGCCATGTCAAGCGAGGATTGCTTCGAGAGCGCGCTCGGTGTCAGCCAGATCGGCGAAGACGGCGTGCGGATCGCAGGCTTCGAGCTGAGCAACCGAATAGAAGCCGGTCGCGACACCGATAGCTCGAGCCCGTATGCCCGCACCGCACGCGATGTCCGCGGGGGTATCGCCGATGATCACCACTTCGCCCTCGCGTAGCGGGCGTCCGAAAAAGGGCTCGGCACGGCGCGCCGCAATCGGCGGCAGCTCACGTCGCTCGGCCGAGTCCGAGCCGTAGGCGCCGACTTTGAAGCGGCTCGGATCGAGTCCGGCAGCTCTCAGCTTAAGCGCGGCGCCTCGCTCGAGATTGCCGGTGAGGAGGCCGAGCATGACATCCCCTTCCGCTTCCAGGCGGTCGAGAATCTGGGGAAAGCCGGGCATGAGCGTGACGCCCACAGGTACGGCGAGCTCTCGTTCCAGAAGGGTGACGTAGCGGTCGCACAGGCTTCGAACCCGTTCGGCGGAATGTGGTCCCGGGTCTCCGGCCGATGCCAACATCTCGGTAACGATCTGAGGATCGGTCTTTCCGTCGAAGCGGATCCGTCCGAAGGCGTCGCTCGCGCCCACGACTTCGGACAGCGCGGCCGTGATGGCGCGCCGGCCGGCACCCGAGGTCAACAGAATGGTGCCGTCGATGTCGAAGAGAATCAGTCGCCGCAGGGTCATCGCGGGAAAATAGAGGGGCGGGCGCCGAACCGGGCCGACCCGCCTCACCCGATACGGCGGACCACCAACAGCCGCTCGCGGAGCCCGGCAGCCCGAGTTCCGGGTCGCCAGGACTCGCGCAGCACGCCGCCACAGGCGACCGTCGAGTGCACCAGGGTCTCACCGGCGCCGGCGAATGCCACGTGGGTGATGCCGCTGCTCATCTCGCCCCGGAAGAAAAGCAGGTCGCCTGGCTGAATGTCGCGTGGGAGGATTTCCTTGCCTTCGCAGGCTTGTTGTGCAGCGTCCCGCGGGAGGGCCAGGCCTCGCGCCGCAAAGGCCGTCTGCACCAGGCCCGAACAGTCGACACCCCAGGGAGTGACCCCACCCCATTGGTACGGCGCCCCGATGAAGCGACGCGCGGTCCATTCCTCCGGAGATACCGAGCGCGACTCGGCCAGAACCTCGGAAAATCGTCGCACGGAGCCCCGCACCACGCGCCCAGCGCGTCCGTCCGGCAGGAGCACGCCGTCTGGCACCAGGGCCACTCGGGAGCGGAGTGGAAGTCGCACTCGACGACCACTCAGATCGAGCTCGGCACCTTCGCTCCAAGCCCGCGCCCGATCATTCCACGCATCGCTTTCCCGCTTAGTCCATTCCCGCACGAACCCGCGGTGGATCCAGCCTTCGTAGCCGTCGCGGTCGAGGCGCACTCGGCGCCACTCCGCCTTGCGGTCGAGTACCTCGCCGGTGTCGCCCACGACCAACTGCGAAACCTGCTCGGTTCGAAGGCTAGGCTCGCCGAGTAACGGGGTGACGGCAGCTAAGGCGACGATGGCGGTCAGGTAGGCGCCCGGCCGAGCTTCGCGGCGCACTCGGAGCAATGATTCACGCCGCGGAAGGTACAGATGAGGCAGATGAAGGTGCCGCACTCGACGCAGGGATACCCCTCGGACGCCCGCTCCTCGCGGCCGCACGCGCGACAATGCATCGCGTCCTTTTCCTTGGGATGGTAGTGCTCGCTCATCGGCTCAGCGGGGCGTTCCGGTCAAGCACTGATGCTGTACCGCTTGATCTTGTTGATGAGAGTGGCACGGGAGATTCCAAGCTCCTGCGCGGCCCTGGTCCGATTGCCGCCATGATGCTTCAAGGTACGCTCGATGTGCTGCCGTTCGAGATCATCGAGACTGAGCGGAGTGTGTCTCCGATCGCCAACACCCGGGCGGGCCCGGAATTCGCCGGGCAGGTGCTCGACGCTGATCGCGGGTTGGCCGCGGCCGAGGATCATGGCGCGCTCGAGGACGTTGCGCATCTCACGGACATTGCCGGGCCAGCCATAGGCCAACAAGCGCTCGACTACCTCGCTGGAAAACGTGGCCGGCGCCTCCGGGAGTTCGACCCGGAGGTCACTCCCCAACTTGGTAATCAGGGCGAGACGATCCTCGCGAGAGCGGTCCCGCACTGCGGGGAGCTGAAGCGGCATGACGCTGAGGCGATAATACAGATCCTCGCGGAAACGGCCGCCCTCGACTTCGCTTTGCAGATTCCGGTTGGTCGCGGCGACCAGGCGGACATCCACGGTGATCTCACGCGTGCCGCCCAGCCGACGAAAGGTTTTCGTCTCGAGAACCTTGAGAAGCTTGGGCTGCAACTCGGGCGCCAGGTCACCAATCTCGTCGAGAAAAATCGTACCATGGTCTGCAATCTCGAAGAGTCCCTGCTTGCGGTCCTTCGCGTCGGTGAATGCACCTTTCTCGTGACCAAACAACTCGGAGTCGAGGAAGGTCGCATTCAGGCCGGCACAGTTCACTTCCACGAACGGCGCCTTGGCCCTCGGGCTCCGATCGTGAATCATCCGGGCGACCCATCCCTTGCCAGTGCCGCTTTCGCCGGTGAGCAGCACCGTGGTACGCTCGCTCTGCGCCAGCAGTGCCACCTGATGCGCGAACTCCTGCATCGCTGAAGAGGTGCCGAGCGAATCGAGCCCCGGTCCCGCGGCGGTCTGGCCGAGCAGCGCCTCATTGACCCGGCGAAGCCGCACCTTGTCGGCGACCCGGGCAGTCGCAGCCGCCAGGTGCGCCATGTCGACCGGCTTGGTCAAGAAGTTCTCCGCTCCCAGTTGCATGGCCCTGACCGCGGTCGGCACGTCGCTGTTGCCGGTGAGTAGAATGACGGCAGCGTCACGCTGACGCAGGTGCTCCAGGACCTCCATCCCGTCCATCCCCGGCAAGCGCAGGTCCAGTATGACGACATCGGGTCGCAGGCGGTCGAAGGTGGCCAGGCCGGCCTCGCCGCTCAATTCCCGCGTGACCTCGTAGCCTAAGCGCTCGAAATAGTTACCGATGCCGCGGAGGACGTCGACATCGTCGTCGATCAGGAGAACGGAATCAGCCATCTGACACCGAAGGGGATCGGGGGGACCGGTGTGGAGATGTGTAAGCGTTGCGGTTCGGCAGACAGAGTCAAAGTTAGCATTTACTGTCAAAAAAGGGAACAGCCCACTGGCAGGAATCAGCCCGGAACGACCACGTTGATCGCGCGGGGGACCACGGTTGCGGTGAACGGCGTTTCCCCTGCGGCCTCGCCATCCAACTGCACTGGCTCAGGGTGAGCGGCCTCTACGCTGATCTCCCGCCCACGGGCAAAGCCCACCAGGCCCTGCGGGCGAGCCGGCCCGCGAGCCCGAAGCAGCTCCCAGACGGCGCGCACGCTCTCGCCAAAGCTGTCCGCCCGCATCACCACGATGTCGAGCAAGCCGTCTTCCGGGCTGATCGCCGCGCCAAGCCGGATATACGGGGGGATGATCTCGCCACAGTTGGCCACCAGGATCATCGCAGCAGTAGCCTCGTAGTCCACCCCGTCCACCACCACGTGGTGCGTCGTACTGTGCACCTCGCCGATCAAGCGGAGCGTCGTCGCGACGTAGGCCGCCATGCCCCAGCGCCGTTTGTGCTCCGACGGCGTGCCGGCCATGACTCGGGCGTCCATGCCCGCGCCGCACGCTACCGCGAAGTAGTGAACCCCATCGACCCGCTCCATGCGACCGAGATCGAGCCGGCGGGTCTTGCCGCGAATCAGGACTTCTGCCGCGCGGGCAGGCGAGGCCGGTATCCTGAGATTCCCGGCCAGCAGATTGCCGGTTCCCCCGCGGATGACGCCGAGTGCGATGTCGGTTCCAACCAGAGCGGCCGCGGCCTGCATGGTAGTGCCGTCACCGCCAAAGACCGCCACGAGATCCACCGCGTGCTCGCGCCCGTACTCGGCCAGACGCCGAGCATCGCCGGCTCCTCCGGTCGCCAGCACCTCGGTCATCCAGCCAGCGGCTTTGAGTGCATCGCGTACGATGGTGATACCGAGCGGTTGGGTTCGGGCGGCGGCGGGATTGGTAATCAGGAGCGCACGCGCCACTAAAACTCTCTTTCCCAGAACACGTCGGCGCCGACCTGATAGCGGCTGCTGGTGAACGTCGAGTTGTACCCCGCTAGCGAGCAGTTGGTGAAGGTGGGCTCGAAGCTGGTCTGGAATCGCCAGGCGCGACTGAACCGATACTCGAAGCTGGCGCCGAAATTTTCCGGTCCGAACGGAGTGGATTGAGCGGCACCTCCGCAGAAACCCGCATTGAGCGTCACGAAGCTCTTGTTCCCGACCCGCCACCCGAAGGCGAATCGACTCACTGAAACCCCGGCGCCCGTGCTCAAGCCTGGCTGGAACTCGACGTAGTCGATCGGCACGCCCAGATCAGAGATGAGGAACCGTTCGACCTCGCTGGAGAAGGCGGCCAACGCACTCTGAATCGCAGTCTGCTGCCCGGCCGCCACTGCGTCCGACGCCGGCGCACCGAAGATCAAATAGGAGGCGAGGTCCGTCTCTGCGATGGGCGGCCGCACGGTGCTTTCCAGAGAAAGCTTGGGATCGAACAAGGTCCCCGTGATCCGTGCGATGACCGGGATTTCCTCATTGGTCCGCACCGTATGGACGATGTGCCGTGCGGTAATGTTGAGCTCGGCGTTCAGATCCGGTGTACCGAAGTAGCGCACCGAACCACTGTCCACCGTGAAGTCGCGGGTCACCGGCCCGATCTTGAGGGCATAGGTTCCGCGTACCGCATCCAGCGTCCCCACCGGGCGGTACTCTCGCTTGGTCTTACTGACCGCTACCCGACCCGAGAGCTGTATGTTGGCCTCCGTGGATCTCAGAAAGACGCCGGGCCCCATTGCGAGCTGGAGGTTGTTCACGGTGAGCGAGTCGAGAAACCGGTTCTGAATCTGCGAGCCCAGCTTGGCTCGCCGGACGAGCGAGGTGTCGACTAGGTCGGCGATGGTGGGATCTTCGAGATTGATCACGTTCTTGTTGATCAGGTCTGCGAAATAAAAGACGCCTTCGTCTACGGACGCCCGACCCGTGGCTACCGCGTTGAGCACGGGGCCACGCAGTTGGACGAAGCCGCTCGCCGTCAGGTCGAGAAAGTTGCGAATCTTGAGCGCCTCGAACTGGTGCGCCTCCAGGTCCAGGTTGAGCAGCGGCCGGGAAAGGCTGTCGAAGCGCACCCCGCCCGTGATCTGCAGCGTCCCCAGACCGCTGGTGACCAGCGCGTAGGGCACCAGGAGGGAGTCGCCGCGGAGCTCGCCCCTCCCCAGAATGGCCGCATAACGCACGCCGATGCCCGGAATAGTCATGGCGCCGTGGGTGACGTTGACGAAGCCGCTGATCTCCGGCTTGGCCCACGTTCCCTTGATCTCGGCTCCGGCGACGAACTGTCCCTCCACGTCCTGAATGCCGGAGAGCACGGCTTCGAGCAGGTTCAGATCGGCGCTGTCGGCCCGGGCTTTCACGCTGATCGGGCCATCGAGCTCCCGCTGCTTGACCCCCGTAAAGCCGAGGTCGATGGGCAGCTGAGCGTTTACCTCGAGCAACTCCGCCCCGGTCCGGATGAGACCGGCGTGCGCTGTGAGGCGCCGGTCTCGATAGCTCAGCACGGTGTGCGCGAACGGAATCTGGGCGTCACGCACGACGCCGTCTTCCAGGCGGATTCCGCCTTCGATCACCGGTTCCCGCGCCGTACCGCGCAAAACGAGCCTGAGTCCCAATCCCCCGTCCACGCCGGTAGTGTCGAGCTGCATCAGCCCGTAAAGATCGCGCAGCCCGACCCCGAACCCATCCAGCGTGAGGTCCCCGGGTGCAGTGCCGGGGAGCCGCCCGCTGACAAGCAGGCGTCCTGATCCGTCATCTGCTTCCAGATCGAGTGGTGTGACCGACGGCGCCGAATCCGACAGGCTGATCAGCACCGGAGCGGTCAGCCCCCAGCTGCGCGACGCGAGGCGGGCCTGGAATGCGTCCACCGCGAACCGCTGCACGTCGCTGTGGTGCCACCAGCGACCGCCGGCGGTGAGCCGCGATGCCACCTCGTTGCCGATGGCCACTGCCCCGTTCCACTCGAGTGAATCGGTGAAACCGCGCGCCTGCAGACCGAGCCGCCGGAACACGCGCTGGCGCATGGCCAGCGAGTCGATGCCGAACGCCGCGGTCATGCGGGGCCGGTGACCACCCACGTAAGTGAACGCACCAATCGCAGCCGGCGCGCGCAGCGTGCTCCACCCCAGCTTCTTGCCCACGAAGGAGGCAGCCACGTCGAGCGAGTCGAGACTCCGTCCCAGCGTGAGCGAGCCCTGGGCAGTACCGGTCAGGGGAACCGCATCACGCGAGGTATCCCGGGTCAACCCAGTCCACACGGTAAGCAGCGAATCGAAAATGCCGAGGCTGTCGGTCTGGAGATCGAACGACATCCGTCCTTCGTGAGGACGGGCCCAGCCGAGCGTTCCCCGCCCCCGCGCGGTGACGCCGGCGAGCCGGCCCTCGAGCGTGTCGACCTTGATGAGGCTGTCGTGCACGGAGCCCCGGGCAACCAGTGTGTCGAGTCGCAGATCGCGCACCCGCCCGGGGCCCAGAACCACGTCGAGGTCCGCTTCCGGCGCGCGGGCGGTATCGGTCTCTCCCGTGACCCGAAGCGAACCGTTCAGGTTGGTCGTCGGGCCGCTGCCTCGTAATGCAGCGAGGTCGAGTCGCTGGAACTGCAGTGCGAGATCACGGGCTCCCCAATGCGGCGGCTGAACCGTCGCGCCGCCCTTCGCCTCGATCGTCCCGATCTCGCCGCTCACCGACGCGTCCACGGTGAGACGAGCCAGGGTTCCCTCGAGCCGAACCCGTCCGGTGATGGACCCGGTGCTCGTCAGCTCGGGGAACGAGCGACGAATGCCATCGAACACGAGCGGCTGGAGCGCGATGTCGGTGGCAAGAGCCAAGGTGTCGCGGCGGGTATCGAGATGGACCATGCCTTCCAGCTCGCTGGAAGGCGAATTCCCGTCGTAGTGGCGCGCAGTCCCGTTGAAGGTCACGTTCCTAAGCGGTCCCTCGAGTCTGCCCTGGGCTGCAAGGCGACCCTGGAGAATCACCGCCGGGGCGAGCCGACGCACTGTGCCGAGATCGATGTCCGATTCCGTGATTTCGAGTCCCTGAAAGGCCAACCCCTGCCCGGGTCGCACACTGACCTGACCGTTCCCCACGATGTGGGTCACCGGATGTCCCGCCACCTCCTCGTCAGTGAAGTCCCAGTTCATCCTCGCGTCCAGCGCATCCAGGAAGCCCGTAGCGATCGTCGTGCCTGTGAGCGTTCCGTAGAAGGGGAGGTCCGGCATGAAAGGGCGAACTTCGTCCAGATCGAGCGCGGTATGGGTGAGACGAAGATCGCGAACCCCGAGTCCGCGCTTCCGATCGTCCAGAACCGTGAGCTGTCCGTCGACGCGAGTCGGGCCGCGCACGAGATGGAGATTGGTCACGACGTAGGCAGTTCGGGTGCCGTTTTCCGAGCGAGCCGCGACGACCGCGCGACCGGTGAGGTCCGGAAAGTTGGGCGAGATCCAGCGCAGATCGGCGAGGCTGGCCTGTGACGCAACGACTTGGAGATCGTAGAGCGTCGTATCGTGAGGCCACGTGACCGCGCCTCCGCCCGCAAACCGGGAGTGCGGCAAAGCGCCTCGGCGGAGGCTGAACACGACGCTGTCGCCCCGCAGCCGCACGCGGCCGGCCGCGTCGCGGATGGTGAGTTGTGGATCGCTCACCCGGGCCGCAAGTGTGTCGATGTCGATGGTGAACGGCTTGCGATCCGGAGTGCTGATCCGCATGAGGTCGAGCTTCGCGGTGAGGTCCGTGACATCGATGACTCTTCGCAGCCCCTCCGGTCCGGATTCGATCACTCTGCCGGCGCGATTCCGCTCGGCAGCCAGCGCCGAATCACGCTGCTCCTCGGTGCGGAGCTGGGGCGAGGGCGACCAAGGCAGCATGAGCCGCAGTGTACCCTCCCGCACCTGCACATCACGGAATTCGATCAGGGGTGACGGGCCTCCGCCCTTTCCGCCTCCCAGCCGGAGCACCTCCTCGTAGTTCATGCGTCCGCCGCGGTGCTTGAGCAGCTGGATCGTGGGGCGCTCCACCTGCAGTCGACCGAGCACGAATCGACGGGCGAAGAAATTGGGCACGCGGTAGCCCACGCGTACCCGCGGCAGATCGGCGAGTAGGACGCCGCTGGTATCACGGATCACGAGATTGTCGATCGTAAGATCGTACAGGAACGATCCCGATACCGACCCGACTTCGACGGAGCCAAGCAACACGCGGCTCAGCTCGCTCGAGACAAGTCGCGCGAGGAGATCTCGACCCGGAGGAGTGAGCAGGAGAGCGCTGACCACACCCAACACCGCGGCGATGGACCCGAGGCCGACGACAAAGACGAATCGCGCGATGTGGCGACGCATCAGAACGGCTGGCCCACCGAGAACTGCACGGTCAGCGGAATCCCCAAGAAGGAGGAACGTTTGTCCACCGCGAAGTTGTCTTGCACCTTGGTGAGCGCGCCCGCCGAATCGGTCTGGAAGAGGGTGCCTCGGAGCGCTGAGTACGGATTATAGGCCACGTCCAACCGGGCGGGCCCGAGCGGTGTCCCCACTCGAAGTCCGGCGCCGGGCGTAATCCGAAGCGCGGCCGGTGCCAGATCGGGTCTGCCCCGTTCCCACAGCATCCCCGCATCCACGAAGAGCGCCAATCGCATCCGGGTGCCGAGCACCGGCGAAGGGAAGCGCAGCTCGACGTTGCCGCCGACGAGCGTGTTGCCTCCGGTTGGCGCGACCTGCACCGAGTCCGGCGGCAAGAGCGACACCGAGTCGTGCACACTGGCCAGAGCGGTCTCGGTAACGACGTATACCACCGGCCCCAACTGATTGCGGGGGAACCCGCGCACGTCATTCGGTCCACCCGCATAGAAGCGTTGCTCAGGCGGAACGAAGGCGTTGGACCCAGTGGCCAACGCGACCTCGGGTGCGAAGATCATGCCGCCACGAAGGTGCCAGGTCAGCACTACGCCGCGTGACAGCGGGCGATACCAGGCGACGTCGCCCAACACCCGGGTAAACTGCTGAAATTCGGACGAGCCGATGAGCTTCGAGGCCCATACCAGCTCGAGCACGGCATTGGATCCCCGGGTCGGATCGATCGGGCTATTGGCTCGCGGGATACTCAATCGCCCGGTGATTGCGGCGAGCAGGCGGCGTTGCTCGAGCTGATCGATCACGTCCGGGGTGCAGGCGTTGAAGAAGGCGCAGAAGCTCGCCGGGGTCGCCTCCGTCCTGCCATATGAGATTGTGTAGGAGAGGGACACCGGAAACCGCCTTCTCGGTGTCTCGTGCAGGATCTCCACGGTGGAGCCGATGTCACTCCGGACGTACACCTTGAACTCCGAGCGACGCTCGGAGAATGCGGTGAGGCTCAGGGTGTTGTTCGGAGACACGAAGGCGGGGCGGCGGATGGTGGCGGCGACCTGATAGCTGAATCGGGCCGAGCCGATCGAGTCCTCGGCGGCGACGCTGCAAATGTTGTTGCCGAATCCGAAATCGAAGGGATCGCCGACACCGATCCGCGACACGTTGCCCGTCAGCTCGAACAGTCGGCCATGCCCGAAAAAGTTACGCACCGCAAAGGCGGTTTGCGCCCGAAAGCACTCGGTGGTCGCGTAGCCCAGGCCGGTTCGCAGCCGATAGGGCGGACTTTCGGCCAAGCGCACCAGAATCGGGACCGAATCGCCCGGGGTGTAGCGCGCCGAGTCGATGTCGACGGTGGCGCTCCGCACCAGATCCGTCTTATACAGGTTCCGCTGGCTCTGAAACATCAGATCCCTGGAATACGGGCGCCCGGTTCGCGCGACCAGGAGATCCGGAACGATGGTGGAATCGAGCCGCTGGGTCCCCATAACCCGAACCTGTCCGAAGCGCGCGCGGGGCCCAGGATCGACATCGAACGCGACGTTCGCGGTGTATTCCGTGCGGTTGCTTTCGAAGCTGGTGAAGACGGCAGCCTCGGGATAACCGTGGTTCTTGAGTCGGGAAGTAATCGTGTCGGCCGAGGTCTGCATGACGTAGCGATTGAACACGTCGCCTTCGCGGAGCGGCAGATCGAGCAGGAGCCGTTCCTGCGCCCGCTGTCGAAGGGAGTCCACTCCCAGAATCGTGATCTTCGTGATGCGGATCGGGCGCCCTTCTTTTATACGAAATGTGATGTACACGTCCGTGTCGGTGCGCCGCACCACGGTGTCGACCGCAACGTCAGGAAAGCCGCTGCGCTTATACAGCACCTGGAGTCGCAAAACATCTCGCCGGAACTCGGTCTCGTTGAAGTACCGCTTGGCGCCGAGGCCGATCCAGCGGACCACAGGAGAGGTGGCAAACCAGCCTGAGTTGGTCGTTCCGATCGCTGCTTCGAGGGTCGTTTTTTGAATCGCCTTGGCACCTTCGAAATCGAGCTGGCGCACAATTCGATCGGCCTGTTGGGCGGCGAGTGATCGGACCATCGCAATCCCGACCAGCAAAGCGTACGCACTGGCTCTCAATAGTCCGAACCCGGGCCGGGTGCGGCAAAATCGGTGGGTCGAAATGCAGCACTCCGGAGGAGGAAGGACCGGCCTCCGCACCCCCGGCCGGCAATTGACGTCACCCTCTAAGATGGGTAGTTTGACGGCCTTACGTTGACGTGTCAACGTTGGCCGGCAGCCCAACGCATTCACCGGTCGCCGGCTCCGGCCCATGCGAATCCACATCCCAATCCTGCGTTCCCTACTATTACGCACCGACCGGTCGCGCCGCGGCGGATCGGTTCGACCAGTTATTGCCACTACCGCACTGATCACTCTGTCAGCGGCTCCGCTGCTCGGTCAGGCTCCCGCTTCGGCTCGCTCGCATCCGCTTCCTCCGCCTTCGGCCAAAACGCTCACCCGGCGACTGGATCAGCGTCTCGACCAATCGCCGCTCGATCGATTCCTCTGGGGCATCTCGATCGTAGACGACCGAGGACGCCAGCTCTATGGGCGCAATGCGAACCGGCTGTTCGTGCCGGCCAGCACAGCAAAGATCGTGGTCAGCACGGTGGCGGCAGCGCTGCTCCCGGCAGACAGCGGAGTGCGGACAAGTCTCTACGCGACCGGGCCGCTGGTGAACGGCACCGTGCAAGGCGACCTGGTGCTCTATGGCAGGGGCGACCCAACCCTGAGCCGACGCTGTTATGCCGTGGACACCACGCGAGCGTCGGCCTGCGAGCCCGACGCGTTTGCTCCGCTGCGTCGGCTCGCTGCCCAACTCCGGAGCCAAGGTGTCCGGGCCGTTGCCGGGAATCTGGTGGGCGACGGGAGCTGGTTCGAGCCGACCCTGGTC
Organism: Gemmatimonadota bacterium; assembly: GCA_046733215.1. Lineage (GTDB taxonomy): Bacteria > Gemmatimonadota > Gemmatimonadetes > Gemmatimonadales > GWC2-71-9 > DASQPE01. The sequence goes on along the minus strand of JBKPOS010000010.1, from coordinate 248 downwards.
CATCCTGCCTGGGAGGGCTACGACCTGAACTGGTGGTACGCCGCGCCGGTCTCCGGACTCGGCTTCAACGACAATAGCGTGGATCTCACCTGGGGGCCCGGGCCCTCGATCGGCGGGCCCGCGGCCGTTTCATTCACCCCTGCTCTGGGCGATGTCACGCTGGAAAATCACGCGGTCACTATCCCGGGCGACACCGGTGCCACGATCGACTTCTTTCGCGATCCCGGGACCATGCGGATCCGAGCCGA
>JBKPOS010000009.1:0-15984 GCA_046733215.1 Gemmatimonadota bacterium | reverse complement strand
ACCTCCACCGCCAGCCCGCTCTTGGTCACCGGATCGCCAAAGCGGGTCGAGCCGGACCGGTCCACCACCAAGAACAGGGTCAGCTCTCGCTCTTCGGTATAGGTCTTGACGAAGGGAGTCCCCAGACGGGCGGAGACATTCCAATCGATCGTACGGAAGTCGTCGCCCGCCTGATAGGCCCGCACCTCGGCGAACTCCATGCCTTGCCCGCGAAACACCGAGCGATACTCTCCGGCGAAGATCGAGCCGACGAGGCCGCGAGTGCGCAGCTCGATGGTCTTGACCTGCTTCAGGATTTCGGGGGAGATGGACATAAGAGAAAAGCGTGAACAGTGAACAGTGAACGTGAACGGGAGCTCCTTGGTGAGCGGAGCGCCCTGTTCACCGTTTACCGTTTACCGTTCACCGTCGTCATGGCATCCCTACGGCACCAATGACCTGTGCCACTACGTCATCGGTGGTGAGGTCCTCCGCCTCGGCTTCGAAGGTGAGAACGATCCGGTGTCGCAGGACATCCGGCGCCAGAGCGCGCACGTCTTCCGGCACGACATACCCGCGGCCTCGCAGAAACGCATGCGCCCGGGCAGCCTGTGCGAGGGCAATGGAGGCCCTGGGCGATCCGCCGAACGCGATCAGCGGCTTGAGCTCCTGGAGACCAATGCTGTCGGGCTCGCGGGTGGCGCGGACCAGGTCCACGATGTAGTCAACGACCTTCTGATCCATATATAGATCGGCGATACCCGCTCGGGCCGAAAGGATCTTCTCCGGCTCAAGCAACCGGTCGACCGGGATCTCCTTTCCGCTGCTCATTCGCAGCAGGACTTCTTTTTCTTCATCGCGATTCGGGTACCCCACCCTGACCTTCAGCATGAAGCGATCGAGCTGCGCCTCGGGAAGCGGATAGGTGCCCTCGCTCTCGATCGGATTCTGGGTCGCCAGTACCAGGAATGGCTCCTCCAGCGCAAATGTGGTTCCCCCGATGGTCACTTGTTTCTCCTGCATCGCTTCGAGCAAAGCCGATTGCACCTTCGCCGGAGCGCGATTCACCTCGTCCGCCAGGATGATGTTGGCGAAGATTGGGCCTTTCCTGACATGGAAATCCTGGGTTTTCTGATCGAACACCATCGTCCCGATCAGGTCGGCCGGGAGCAAGTCCGGAGTGAACTGAATGCGGGAGAACGACGCGTCGATAATCTGGGCAAGCGTTCGCACCGCCAACGTCTTCGCCAGACCCGGCACGCCTTCCAGAAGGATATGGCCGCCGGTGAGCAAGCCGATGAGCAGTCGCTCCACCATTGCATCCTGTCCCACCAAGCGGCGGGCTACTTCCTTCACTACCCGTTGGACCGGCACCGAGTCGGTGGACGGGACTTGGGGGGCGACCGACGCCGAGGGGCGAGGACTGGCCTGCAAAAGCGAGCTCCTGCGATGAAGAGGTGAAGTATAGAAAGCTAGCAGCTAGCAGCTATCAGCTATCAGCTATCAGCTAGTCAGCTCCGTAGCGTAGGCCGACCGCCCGGTACAAGCCGGCAACCTCTCGCTCACTCAGGACGCGCCATTCCCCGGGTGCGAGATCGCCGAGCCGGACCGGCCCGTATGAAGTACGCGCGAGCCGATCAACCCGCAGCCCCAGGGCTTCGCACCAACGCCGCACGATGCGGTGCCTGCCTTCCGCCAGCGTCACATCGACGATGCTGCGCCCCTCCCGGCCCGGGCGGACTCGCACGTCGGAGGTGACGACCGGGCGACCTTCGATCAGCACGCGTCGTTTCACGGCCTCCCGGATCTCTTCGAGGGGGCGCCCGTGAACCAGGGCGGTGTAGTGCCGCAGGACACGGTACCGCGGGTGAGTGAGCCGGTGGACTGCTTCGCCATCAGTGGTCAGTAAAAGGAGGCCGGTGGTGTTCACGTCCAAACGGCCCACATACGTCAGGCCGGCCGGATCGCGAATGAAATCGAACACGGTTCGCCGTCCGGCCTCGTCCGAGGCGGTCGTGACCACCCCCAGAGGTTTGTGAAATGCCAGCCAGCGTCGGTGGAGTGCCCGGATTCTGCGGCCGTTGACTGTGATGGCCTGTCGCTCGGGATCGACCTTCGACCCCAGCGTAGCGACCTGACCATCGACTCGCACTCGTCCTTCTTCGATCAGCCGCTCCGCGGCCCGGCGCGATGCCACCCCGGCCTGTGCCAGGGCGCGCTGGAGCCGCATTTCGCTCACGACTCAGCAGGCACGTAAGCTTCGGCGTCGTCCGGTCCCTGAGCCTCCGGACGATGAGGTTGGAGCGCGATGGTGAGCTCTTCCGCCTTCGGCAGATCGTTCAGGTCGCGGAGGCCAAGCAGCTCGAGAAATAGAGGGGTGGTCCCGTACAGCAGTGGCCGCCCGAGGGCTTCGCTCCGGCCGACGACCTCGAGCAGGCCCCGCTCCTGAAGGGTACGCAATACGCCGCCGGCCGATACGCCTCTGATTTCTTCGATCTCGGCTCGGCCGACCGGTTGTCGGTACGCGATGACGGCCAGCGTTTCGAGGGCTGCGGCGGTGAGACGGGGAGCACGGGCCGAGAACTGGGCCCGCTCGATCGCCGCGGCATGTACCGGCCGGGTCAAGATCTGGTAGCCCCCGGCCAGCTCCACCAACTCCACACCGTGCTGGTTGAAGTCGTAGTGCTCGCGCAGCACATCGAGCGCGGTTCGCACGTCGGCCAGCGTTGCTTCGGGATCGAGGGTCGCGAGCTCTTCGACCGTCAATGGTCGTGCGGCACAGAAGAGCGCGGCTTCACACAGCTGGGCGAGCGGATTCACGGGCGATCACCATCGGCGCAAAAGGCGCCGGTTGCCGGAGTTGAAGCACGCCCCGCCGAGCCAGCTCGAGCAGGGCAAGGAGGACAGACAGCAAGTCGGCAATCGTCGGCTCCGGGCCCAGTGCGTCGAGCCAACCGATCTCGGCGTGGGCCTCGAGCAGAGCTTCGATTCGCCGTGTTGCGCCTTCGACATCGAGGGGGCGAGCAACCACTCGATGCAGAACCGGCATCGGGATGGCGGCAATTACCCGATCGACGGCCTGCAGCAGACCCAGAAGATCGAGCGTCAGCGGCGGCGGAGGCAGATCAGGTGGTGGCGGCAGATAGCCTCGAGCCAGCCATTCAGCCCGCCGTTCGACAGCGGAGCCCATCCACTGGGCGATCTCCCTGATCTGCTGATACTCGAGCAAACGTCGAACCAGCTCCGCTCGAGGGTCTTCCCATCCTTCGTCATCCAGATTCCGGGGCAGAAGGAGCTGGACCTTGAGCCGCACCAGCCGGCTCGCCATTTCGAGATAGTCGGCCGCCTGATTGAGGCCGAGCTCGTGGATTGCCTTGAGAAACTGATCGCAAATGCGAGCGATCGGAATGTCGGCAATCTCGATTTTTTCCTCGCGCAGCAAATGAAGCAGTAGATCCAGGGGACCGGAGAACGCCTCCAGCTGCACGACGAACCCCGGTTCGGCCCCGAGGGCAGTCGTCGGGGGAACCGTGTTGGGGGCGGTCATGCGCTGAAGATGTTCCAGCCGTCGCCGACGGCGAAGGGCAAAATGAGGTGCTGGACGAGACTCATTCCGTAGTACGCCGGGCCCAGCAGCCAATGGAATAGCCCAGGCGCCAGCAGCATCAAGGCGAGCAGCGGCAGAATCCCGAATCGCTGAATCGATCGATATTGCGCGCCAAGAGTCGGCGGCAGGAGATAGTAGAACAGGTGCGAGCCGTCGAGCGGCGGGATCGGGATCAGGTTGAAGAAACAGAGAATGAGATTGAGCCAGACGCCCCACATCATCATGCGCTGAGCTGTGTCGGCAACGAACGCAAAGGCGGGGACCAGCTCGGTAAGGAACCCGAGTCCCACGAACAGCAACGCACAGGCAAGCGCGATGACCAGGTTCGTGATGACACCGGCTGCCGACACGATGATGTCCCCGCGCTTGAAGTTCCGATATTTCCGCGGATTCACCGGAATCGGCTTGGCACCTCCAAACGCGAAGGATCCGCCGGATACGAGAAGGAGCAGTGCTGGCATGATCACCGTCATGATGGGATCGATATGAGGAACCGGATTTAGCGTGAGCCGCCCCAGCATGTAGGCAGTATCGTCGCCCTGCCGGAGCGCCGCGGCGCCGTGGGCATATTCATGCGCTACGAGCGAGAAAACCAGCACCGGCAGCGCGAGGATGATGTCGTGAAGCAGCGGCGGGGTCCCGGAGAAGGCCGCGAGAAGGTTATACGGCGGGCAAGTCGAAGTCAAAACGCGACTCCGCTTGACGTTGGCGGGTCTCAGGCCTATTCTTCGCCCCGCTTTGCTGTGGCTTCAAGAAGCGAAAACCGTAGCTCGAACTGAGGTCGTCGTGCCGAGAATCAGGTCTTCCAAGAAGCGCATGCGCCAGAGCCGGGCCCGCATGCTCCAGAACCGCACCAAGAGAAGCCAGCTGCGGACCGCGATCAAGAAGGTTCGCGCCGCAAGCTCCGGTGCGGACGCGAAGCAGGCCTATAGTGACGCAGTCAAGCTGCTGGACCGGGCCGGTCGCAAGAACCTGATCCATCCCAACGCGGCCGCGCGGCACAAGAGCCGGTTGGCGAAGCTGGTGGAGGTAGGAGGTAGGACGTCGGAAAGTGAACGGTTGAAACAGCGTGAACGGTGAAGGGTAAACGGTGAACGGGGTGTAGGTTAGAACGCTCCGCTCAAGTAGCCGCCGCTAACAACCCGACTAACGGAAACGGGGGCGCCGAGAATCATCGGAGCCCCCGTTCAGGCTTTTCCTAGAGTGCTGCCAATTCCGCTCCGCACCTCTCGCAATACCATTCCGTCGGCCGATTCAGCGTCCCGCACTCCCCACACTTGAGGGTCTTGGCCTGCGACGCCTGCCCTGGCTTGGCGGAGGGCTGAGCCGGAGGTGCCGAGGTGGCGACCGGCTCGGGGCGGGCGGCCTCACCGCTCCGGCGCGGCTTTCGATCCTCTCCCCCCGCTGACTTGTCGCCCGCGACCGACTTGAGAAACGCAAGCTCGTCGAGCGGCGGACCGGTCGGCTTCGCTGCCGCAGGCTTGGCCGCCTGGCGCGCCTGGGCCGGTTCAGCAGCAGGCTTGGGCACGAACCGAGGCGCGCCTGCTGGGGGCGCGGGATGAATTTCGGGTACGGGGTCGGCCGGCAGCGAAGAGATCGAGGCCGCCGCGACATCGGGCGTGGGATCCGGCAGCATTTCGATCGGGGGCGCAGGTCTCGGCTGAGGGCTCGGCGCCGGCGGCTCTGGAGCATGAATGGGCTCGATCGCTTGTAAAGGCTCGGGCGCGTGCACCGGCTCAGGCGCGGGGGCCGTGATCAGCCCTTGCACCTCCACCAGTCGTGCAATCTCGCTCTCTACCTGGTCCAGCTCTCGCTGAAGCGTCTCCAGCGTGCCCGTGCCGTCGCTGCTGAGGCGCCCCCACTCGTCCTCCGAGTACTCCCCGACTGCGTAGCGAACCTGCGCCTCCGCCAGCGCCTCCTCCGCACCGACTTTGCGTCCGTCCAGATCCTGCTGCGACCGGCGAAATCGGTCGAGTTCCTCCTGGATGGTGGCTGCGTGGGACTTGAGCTGGTCGATGACAGTTTGAAGGCGGCCCTCATAGTCCGCCCGCACTTTCTGGCGCACGCCGGCTGGCGCGGAGCCAGCGGCCGCATCGAGCTTGGCAAGCCACTGCTGGAATCGGGCACGTTCCTGCAGGAGGGCTTCAATCGGGGCACTGCCTTCGGAGTTGTTGTCAGCCATCGCAAACATTCCTCCCAAACGCACGGGCGCTCGGACCTGATCGGGACTCGGGCTGGTTGACTCGCCCTGGGCAGAAGTGGACCGTTGTGGGCGATCGGCGGGTGGGCGTGACCACGGCGCTCCACTCGCCATGGAACCGATAACCCCTGTTGCAGAATCTAATTAGAAGCGGTTAAACGGTGAACGGGCAAAGCCCGGCCGAATCGCCCGGTTCAGTCCGGCCTTTGGTAGACGACCTGCCCCCGTACGATGGTAACGGTGGCTCGCCCGGTGAGTCGGCGGCCGCCAAAGGGAGTGTTCCGGCTTCGCGAGTAGAACTCCTGGGGGTGAACCGTCCACTCCGCCTCGGGATCGAACACGGTCACGTCGGCCGGGGCACCGGGAGCAAGGGTTCCCCCAGGCAGTCCGAATATGCGGGCGGGACCGGAGCTCATTCGTTCAACCAATTCGGCCAATGACAGGAGGCCGGTCTTCACCAGCTCAGTTATCGCGAGGCCGAGCGCGGTTTCGAGACCGATGATGCCGTTGGGCGCATCGTCGAACTCACGCTCCTTCGCGTCGTAATGGTGGGGAGCGTGATCGGTTGCAATCACGTCGATCGTGCCGTCCTTGAGACCCTGGCGAATCGATTCCCGATCCTCAGGCTCGCGGAGCGGCGGACTCATCTTGGCATTGGTGTCATATCCCTCACACGCCTCGTGCGTCAGCGAGAAGTGGTGAGGGCATGCCTCCGCAGTCACCCGAATCCCCCGGTCCTTGGCCCGCCGAATCAGATCCACCGAGCCGCGAGTGGACATGTGGCACAGATGGATGTGGCCTCCCGTAAGCTCGGCGAGCAGCAGATCACGGGCGACCATGATCTCCTCGGCGGCGGCCGGGATCCCTTTGAGACCAAGCCTGGTGGAGACGATCCCCTCGTGCATCACGCCGCCGGCCGAAAGCGTGGGCTCCTCACAGTGATCGGCCACTGGAATTCCGAAGGTCCGTGCGTACTCGAGCGCTGTGCGCATCAGGTGACTCGAAACGACGGGTTTGCCGTCGTCGCTCACCGCGACCGCGCCGGCGCCGACCAGCTCACCAAACTCTGCGAGTTGCTGCCCTTTCTGGCCCAGAGAGATTGCGCCGATGGGATACACTCTCGCCTTCCCCGCCCTCTGGGCCTGTGCCTTCATGAACCCGACTACGCCCTGGTTGTCGCACACAGGATCGGTGTTGGGCATGGCGCACACAGCGGAGAACCCGCCCGCTGCCGCTGCGAGGGCGCCCGTGGCCACGGTTTCGAGATCTTCCTGGCCCGGCTCTCTCAGATGGACGTGCAGGTCGATCAAGCCCGGAGCGACGACCTGACCCGTCGCGTCCACCACCATCGCGCCGGATGGCATACCCATGTTACGGCCGATCGCTTCAACCCGGCCCTCGAGCAGTAGGACGTCGGCTAGCTCGTCGAGTCGGCGAGCAGGATCGATCACCCGACCGCCGCGAATGAGAATGCCGCTCAATGCTCCTCCCCTTTTCCCGCCGCCTGCGCCCAGTCCGGCGACCCGCCGGCGAGGAGATAAAGCACGGCCATCCGGACGGCGACACCGTTGGTCACCTGTGGCAGGATCACGCTGTGGGGGCCGTCGGCGACGTCGCTATCGATCTCGACGCCGCGATTCATCGGCCCGGGGTGGAGGATGACGAGATCTTTGGGAGCCTTGGCCAGGCGCTCGGTGGTGACTCCGAAGACCCGATTGTACTCGCGCAAGGATGGGATAAATCCGGCCTGCATTCGCTCCAGCTGAAGGCGCAGGATATTGAGAGCATCAGCCCACTGGATGGCATCCTCGATCCGGGGAAGGATGGTAACGCCGAGGTCCTGAACGTTCCGGGGAAGCAGGCTCGCAGGTCCGCAGATGCCGACCTCGGCTCCGAGCTTGAGGAGTCCCCAGATGTTGCTCCGCGCCACCCGGGAGTGCAGGACGTCGCCGCAGATCGCAACCTTGATTCCCTCGAGACGGCCCAGGCGGTCCCGCAGCGTAAGCAGGTCGAGCAAGCCCTGGGTAGGATGTTCGTGCTTGCCGTCGCCCGCGTTGATGACATTCGACCTGATGCGTGAGCCGAGGAACTGAGCTGCGCCGGATGCGCCATGCCGGATCACCACCATGTCGATCCGCATCGCCTCGAGATTCTTGGCGGTATCGACCAGCGTTTCCCCCTTTTGAACGGACGAGCCTTGCGAGGCGACATTGACCGTGTCGGCCGACAATCGCTTTTCGGCGAACTCGAAGGAAATCCGGGTACGAGTCGAGGCCTCGAAGAACAGGTTGACGATAGTCTTGCCCCGCAGAGCCGGGACCTTCTTGATGGGCCGCTCGCTCACCTCTTTGAATGGCTCGGCCGTGTCGAGGATGAGCTGAATCTGGTCTCGGCTCAGATACTCCAAGCCAACCAGGTCCTTCCCGAGCGCCGCCGTCATGCTGGTCACCTTAAGCGCTCCGGACCAGTTCAACGGCGTCACGACCATCCAGCTCGCTCACGAAGACGTCCACCCGATCGTCCGGGCCGGTGCTCGCCCGACTCCCCACAATATCCGCCTGAATTGGAAGCTCTCGCCCCCCTCGGTCTACCAGGACACAGAGCAGAATGCGCCTGGGCCGGCCGAAGTCGGCGCATTCATCGAGAGCCGCCCGAACGGTGCGGCCGGTGTAGAGAACATCGTCCACGATGACGACGTTACGGTCGTCGAGATCCGGAAGGCTGGTTTCCCCGACGACAGGACGGGGACCGATGGTCTGCAGGTCGTCGCGATACAGAGTGATGTCGAGCTTTCCAACGGGGACCTTGGCGCCTTCGGCCTGCTCGATCAGCCGGCAAATCCGGGCCGCCAGCTCGACGCCCCGGCGCTGGATACCGACGAGTACCAACTGCCCTGTGCCGCCACACCGCTCAACGACTTCGGACGCCATGCGCGCCAAGGCACGGCCGATCGCGCGGTCGTCGAGCAGCTGCAAACGGGTGAGCATCGGGGCCGGAAGGTAGCCGACGGCACGGAGGGCGGCAAGGCAGCCAGTAGGACGCCGACCGACAGGGATGATCGTCAAGAACAGACGCGGTCAGCGGCTCACGGATGGCAGACTGAAACGAAGCCTGGTGAGAGATTGAATCCGTCACTAACGAAGGGTGTATACCATGTTTCCGAGGAAGTACCGGCTCGTGGCCGGGCTGGCGTTGGCGGGATGCGCCGGCAACACTCCCAACCCATCACCCGAGCCGTGGTCGCCTGATGCGGCCATCATTGTTTCGGCGGAAAACCGCCGGTCCGACGACGTGGTCGTTTCGCTGGTGCAAAACGGTCATCGTGAGCGATTGGGCCTGGTGACAGCACAGTCGAAAACGTCGTTCTCACTTCCTTACGGGCGCGTGGGGAATTCGGCCCCGCTTGCCCTCCTGGTCAGCCCGATCGGGGGAGCCCGCGGCTATGTCACCGAAAGCCTGCTGCTGAGGCCGGGCAGCGAGGTCTCGCTCACGGTCACGCCGCTGATTCGCCAGACCTACGTCTCCGTGTACTGATCGATCCGCGGGTTCGTGTCGCGCGGAAGATACCGCAAGGAAAAGGGTCCGCCCTGAGGCGGACCCTTGGCAGTTCGGCACCCGAGGCTTCGAGTAGTCAGGGCGTTAAGGTGAGCTTCAGGGTAACTGCCCAGCACCCCGCGGAGCCCTGACAAGCAATGACCTCGGTACCGGTAGTGGTGAGCTGATCTATCAAGTCTCCGTTCACCAGGCCGCTCGTGTAGTTGAGCGCCGTTTGAGAGAAGTCGATCGTCCAGGGCGTCGCCGAGCCGTCCGTCGCCGGTAAGATGCCGGCGCCCGTCGTATAGTCGGCGCTCGTGCCCTGATAGATGAGCTGGGCTACCGTCGTTCCGCCAGCATCGAAGTCGAGCACTTTCCGCCCCGAGCCGTCATTCGCCGTGTAAACCGTCGCTTGAGCCGGGAAGGTAAGGCTAATCGTTGAGGTGGTCGTTCCCCGGACCAGACACTTCGTGTGATAAGGAGCGGTGGCGTGTCCGCCAGGGTTTAGCCAGAGACCAGGGTAGCCCTGGGAGCTGGTGACGCATTGGCCTTTCCCGTTTGACCCAGGACGCCCGTCACTCCAGAACGCGACGCAGTGCGAATTGTTGGCGCTCGAAACGTTGCCCAACGAGTCCGTCCAGGTGCCATTCGGTCCGCAGGTCCCGTTGCCGTAGAGCGCAGCGCCCGAGTTGAAGAACATGACTGACGTGCTGGTGCCGGTATTGGCTGCCGAGCCGCTGTCCGAGGGCGTAAAGACCGTGGTATCGACCGGCTGGATCGATGGCGTCGTCGGGCCTGTACCGGAGGTGCTTGTGGGCCCGGCTGGCGTTATTTGCGCCGGCGCCGAAGGACCCGTGAGCGAAATTGGGTCTCTACTACACGCGGAGAGTGTGACGGCGGCAAGCACCGTGACTGCAAGGGAGGCGCGCTGCATGGACAACTCCTTCGACACGTAAGGGGTGCGCCGGTGTGCCGGCGGCGCCCTTCCGACAACCAGGCTGTCTCGGAGAGACCCTTGGCTTTGCGGACCGGCCTCGCGGCCGGGGTGCCCTAGTCGAAAGGACTACAGTTGACTGCTGATCCACAGTACGACGCCCCAAACGAGGCAAGAGCGGTGCCCAAAGGGCAAATGTGGGCAACTCGTTGCAGAGTGAGAGCCTTCGTGGAATGGCTCGACCGCGCGACCCGGTGAACGGCGCGGAATGCCCGAGTTCCGGAGGGTAAATGAGACGGCGCCAGCAGGACTGGCTATGAAGAACCGGAGGGATCCACGGACAGGGAGGGATTCGAACCCTCGAGCCCCTTGTGAGGGCCACACGCTCTCCAGGCGTGCGCCTTAAGCCACTCGGCCACCTGTCCTGAGTCGATGACGGCGCCAAGTTAGCCCGAGGCTCGGCGCGGCGTCAACGCACGGATCCAGCCAGCGTGTGAAAAAAAGACGCGAATTGCGGGAAGAAAGGTCCCACCACCCGGCCGAATCTCGCCAAGTTGCATCGCACAATCGGGCCGTTGCCGCAAGGATTTTCCACGTTTTGCGGGTCTTTGCCTTACTTGCCAGAAATGGCCCGCGATATGCGTACCCTTGCAGGTGTCCCTGCAGAACCCGTCCCTGGTCGGGCAACCTTTGCCGGAGCACATCACAATGCAATCCCCACTCGTCGTCGAGGCGTTGCGGGAGCAGCTGCTCCGGGTCATTGAATGGCACGCCAACGAACGCCCCCCTTTCCGTTGGGGCGTGGTAATTCACCGGCGCAATGAACGAGGACGGTTCCGGTTCGGCTGCGTCACCCAGGGCGGCGAGAGTTTTCTGCTCACCGATCAGCAGCTGTCGGACCTGACCGCGCAAACCTGCTGGCTGGACGGCGCGGTTCGGGTCAGCCTCGAATGCCGCCAGCGCGCGCTCGATCCGGAAATCCGCGAATTCCAGCGCGCCGACCGCCCCCTCCTGGTCGAGGCAATGGCGGTGTACTTCGACCCAGGTGCAGGCGGAAGCGACGCAGCTGCCTTTCAGGCAATGGCCGGGGTTCTGACCGCCAGCACCTGCCCGACAGAACTCTTCCTTCTGACTAGAGAGCGGCCGGCAAGCTGGCCAATATAGAAAAAGCGTGAACGATGAACAGTGAACGGGGGGCTCCGATGCAAGGAGCCCCCCGTTTACTGTTTACCGTTCGTCACCGCTCACGCTTTACTTCAAGAATAGTAGTTCCCGATACGTTGGAAGCGGCCACAAATCCGCCGCCACGTGCGTCTCGAGCGCGTCGGCCGCGGCGCGTACCCGCTCCATAGCCGGCTTTACTTCCCGCTTGATCTGTTGGGCATGGCGCAGTGGCTCTTCCTCATGATGGACAGCAACGCGTTCCAACTCGGTCGTCCCTTCACGCAACTCATTCACCAACCCGACGAATTCCTTGAGCGCGCCGACCTGCCCTGGCGTGCCTGCGCCCGCGGCCTGGGCCGCGCCAACCGCGCTTGCGAGTTGCGCCTCATGGCGAAGAGCCGCCGGCAGCACCTGGGTCCGGGCGATCGAGATCATCATCTCGGCCTCGATCCCAAGCTGCTTCACATACTTCTCAACCGCGATGTGCATGCGGGATTCGACTTCTGCCCGATTGAGCACCCCGAACCGGCGGAACAGGTCCGCGTTCTTCTTGGCCTTGAGGATCGGGAAGGCTTCCACCGAGTCCCGTAACATCGGAAGCCCGCGACGCTGCGCCTCCTCATGCCATTCCGCCGAGTAATTGTCGCCGTCGAAAATCACCCGCTTGTGGGTCTTGATGAGGCGCTTGAGCAGCGCGAGGACAGCGTTCTGAACCTTGGCTGGCGTGGGGTTGGCCCCGACCGCGCGCTCCAGCTCGGTTGCGGCCGCATCGAGCGACTCGGCAACGATGGTGTTGAGCACGGTATTGGGCCAGGCGATGCTCTGGCTCGACCCCACCGCCCGGAACTCGAACTTGTTTCCAGTGAACGCGAACGGCGACGTCCTGTTACGATCGCCCGAGTGCCGAGGAAGCTGAGGCAGCGTACGCGCACCGAGGTCGAGCGTGCCGCCCCGGATGGTGCGCCTTGGCTGGCCCTTTTCGATCTGCGCCAGGATATCGGTCAGCATCTCTCCCAGGAAGATCGAGATGATGGCGGGAGGGGCTTCGTTCGCGCCAAGGCGGTGATCGTTGGCTGCAGACGCGATCGAGGCCCGCAGCAGGTCCGCATGCAGGTCGACCGCCCGAATCACCGAGCAGAGGAAGACCAGGAACTCGAGATTGGTGTGGGTGTCGTCTCTGGGGTCGAGCAGGTTGACCCCGGTGTCTGTGCTCATGGACCAGTTGTTGTGCTTGCCCGACCCGTTCACGCCGGCGAACGGCTTTTCATGCAGCAGCGCGACCAGTCCGTGCCGCGACGCAACCCGCTTGAGCGTCTCCATGATCAGCATCTGATGATCGCTCGCGATGTGGCTCGCCTCGAACAGCGGCGCGATTTCGTACTGTCCCGGAGCCACCTCGTTGTGCCGAGTCTTTACCGGCACCCCCAGGCGGTATAGCTCCCGTTCGACATCGCCCATGCACGCAAGGACCCGGGGCGGAATGCTTCCGAAGTAGTGATCCTCGAGCTGCTGGCCCTTGGGTGGCTTGGCGCCGAACACCGTACGTTCGCAGGTCACGAGATCCGGCCGCTTGAAGTACAGCTCCCGATCGACCAGAAAGTATTCCTGCTCGGGGCCCACCGTCGTGAACACCCGCGACACGCCCTGATCGGTTCCAAAGATCTTGAGAATGCGCAGCGCCTGCTTCGACAATGCCTCCATCGAGCGCAGCAGCGGGATCTTGGTATCGAGCGCCTCGCCGGTCCACGACACGAACGCGGTTGGAATCACCAGCGTCACCACGCTCTGATTGCGCATCAGGAACGCGGGGCTGGTGGCATCCCACGCCGTGTAGCCGCGGGCCTCGAACGTCGCGCGGAGGCCGCCCGAGGGGAAGCTCGAGGCGTCCGGTTCACCCTGAACCAGGTCGGATCCCGAGAAGTTGAACACGACCCCGCCCTGTCCGTCCGGCGCCATCAGAGAATCGTGTTTCTCCGCCGTGAGTCCGGTAAGCGGCTGGAACCAGTGGGTGAAGTGGGTGGCGCCGTTCTCGATCGCCCAGTCTTTCATGGTCGCCGCGACCACGCCCGCAACCTGCGGGTCGAGTGTAGCGCCATGATCGATGGTGCGCATCAGGCTTCGATAAATCTCCTTGGGAAGCCGCTGACGCATGACTGCCGGGGAGAAGACATCGCTGGCAAAGATGGTGTCCACGCGTTCGACGGACGTCGCACCAGGTGCGGAACCGTTCTTGGATGTGGTCACGGGCAGAGGAAACCTCACGCGGCATGAAGGTCTAGGTTGGCCGGCCGGTACCGGCCTTGTGGCGGCAGGCCGTGAAGATAATGTGGCGGCTTGAAGCGTTCCACACGTACGCACCATCTTCAGGTCAGCTCACACCCCAACCTGCGAGACAGCCATGCGGAAGGCCGATTGGAGCGACTGGCTCCCATGAGCTCCCCCATTGTTGCCGGGGGAGTCTGCCACCTACTCGTTGCGTTCGAAGTCGGACAGTCTATCGACCTCGAGCAGTCCGAGCGGTTGGCGGCCACGGGGACGCGCCGGCCCTGGCGCGAGGGCCGGCGGGCTCCTCCTCAGTTCGGCAATCGTCCGGCACCCCTCCGCATCGTTCAGGACTGTAGCGGGATTCCCGGTGTCGGCGTCCTCGAGCCGCTACGCGTGCAGATCATGCTCTACGATTTCGGCGCAGCATCCGTGAGCATTACCTACCCCCTCAGCGGCCCTTTGGATTGCCTGCCAGCCCTGAGCGACAAGCTCTACGACCACCCCGGTCTTCTCGCCGCCGCGCGCAGCCGAGTTGGATCCCTGCTCGAGACCATCAGGGCCGCGGTGGTACGGCCACGGCTCGCCGAGCAGGTCGAAGACTACGTCATCTTTCAGATCGACGCCTTCGACCCGCCGCTGGCGCCGCAGGCCTTGTTGCGCGAGCACGGGGCCACCATTGCCCGGGTCCTCCGGGCGGAGCAGTCAGCGGTTACAGATGAAGAAGTTGCGGATGCCTTGTCTGCTCGGCTGGCGGTCGGGAGCAACGACCTCGCCGTCGTGGACTGGAACGCCGCGTTGGTCTATGACCCGGAGCCGGCAGAGACCTGCGCCATTCTGGAGTTCGCCAATGTGCAGCTCCTGGAGGTTCGTTTCCTTGACGAGCAGCTCGACGTCGCGCTGGAACAAGCCTACGACACGCTGGCGCGGGCCCGCCGCGGGATTACCGTCCTCCGCTCCTATGCTGCGGACCTGGACCGGATCGCGGAGCTGGAGGCCGACGCCGCCGTCCTGTTCGAGCGAGTGACCAATGCGCTCAAGCTGGTAGGGGATCAGTATCTGAGCCGGCTCTATACCCTTGTCTCCAACCGCCTCCACCTGCGAGACTGGGACGGGAGCATAGTCCGGAAGCTGCAGACGATCGGAGGGACTTATGAAAAACTCGCCGATCGGGCGACGGCACGGCGGCTCGAAGTGCTGGAGTGGATCGTCATTCTCCTCATCGCGAGCGAGATCCTGATCCAATTCGTCCCCGGCCTTGGCCGGCACTAGCGTCCCGCTCTATCCGTCGGTAGCTATCCGTCAGCTCGGCTCAAAGGAACCCGGCTTTGAAATACCGAATGACCATATGTATGGCGAGCCTGATCTCCGGCATCGTCGCCTTGTACCTCCACCTGTGGAAAATTGGAAAGGTCGGCCAGTTGGCCTGCACGACCGGGCTGTCCTGCGAGCAGGTGCAGAGTAGCTCGTACGGCTCCTTTCTGGGCCTCGATGTCGCGCTCATCGGGACTCTGGGATACTTCCTGCTGTTCGTCGTCAGCCTGGTCTCCCTTCAGCCGCGGTCCGTCGATGCACGTTGGCCAACGCTCGTCATGATGGGACTCATCTGGCCGGCCCTGCTGTTCACCGCGTGGCTCAAGTACGGCGAATTGATCGTGCTGCGGTCCTTCTGCCCATGGTGCGCAATCTCGGCGGTGACAATCCTCCTGTGCGCGGCAATGGTGACGCTCGATTGGCGGCGAGTGCGAGGTGTCTCATTAGCGCGGACGAGCTTGGCATGAGCCTGCACGCTGTTACGCGCCCCGTGAGCGCCTCACTCGGCCAGTGCGAGATCACTTTCATTGACCGGGAGCGGATCGACGTCACCCTTGCGCGCGCCCAGCACGCAGCCTACGAGCGAGCCCTGGAAGATCTCGGTGTCACAATCATCCGTCTGCCGCCGGCCGACAGTCTGCCCGACGCCGTGTTCGTGGAAGACGCCGCACTGGTGCTCGACGAGCTTGCCGTAATCCCCATCATGGGCGCGCTCTCCCGCCGCCCCGAGGTCGTCGAGGTTGCTCGCTGCCTTTCCCGCTATCGCACATTGCACCATCTCAAGGCGCCGGCCACCCTGGACTGCGGCGACATCATGCAGGTCGAGCAAACGCTCTACGTCGGGGTTACGGCACGAACCAACCGGGCCGCGATCGCCCAACTCCAGGATATCATCGGCCCGGTCGGGTACCGGGTCATTCCGATCGCCCCGACCGGCTGTCTGCACCTCAAATCAGCTTGCACTTACCTGGGCCGCGGCGTGGTCCTGGC
>JBKPOS010000008.1:0-15854 GCA_046733215.1 Gemmatimonadota bacterium | reverse complement strand
TCACATCGCTCTTCCGCTCGAGATACCAAAATGAGGGTATGCCCCCGGATGCAGCGACTGTTATCGGAGCCATGACACTGGTTGCGACAGCCACCGCGCTCCTCCTCCGAGCGCGGGCCAAGTCGATTTCCGCCCTGCGGAAGGGTCTAGCCCGCAGCTGGACCAACGAAGGAGACGCTGGACAGGAATACCCGTTCGTTGACCTGGATCTCCGGCTGGCCGAGGGGGGTCTGGTTGGGCAGGTGACATCCAAGGCGGCTGATCGCCCGTTCGAAGCGCACGTCCGTGTTGGCTGGGCGCGGGCCACCCTGGAGATTCTTGAATTGAGAAGGCGCAGCCTTGCCCGAGTAGGTCGGGCTCGACTCCGCCTCACCGATGATCGCAATCGGCTGGATTGGCGTCTCGTTGGCCGCGGCGGAGAAAAGGTGCTGCCAAAGCGAACGAAGCTCTGGCCAAATCCCCATCGCCCGTCCCGCTTGCGATTCAAGCGCCACCGTTTGAGTTAGCCGCCTGACGCGCAAACCCATTGATGGAGACAGGGCGCACGTGAACCATTGGAGACGGCGATGCCCTTCAAGAGTAAGGCCCAAAGGCGCAAGTTCGCAGAACTCCTCGTGAAGGGGGAGATTTCACCCGATACGTACGAAGAATGGAATCGGTCTACGGGGAAACGCGAGCTGCCGGAGCGCGCAAAGAAAGCCAAAAGGCTGAAGAAGCGCAGAGCAAAGGCAACCAGCCGCTCCACCGCTCGCCGACGTCCTAAGACACGGAAATCCTCACGGCGGAAGCGCGGGCGATAAGTCTGCCGAAACGCGCAGCCCATGCGAATCGCTACCTGGAACGTGAACTCGCTCAAGGCGCGCCTGGAGAAGGTCTCCTGGTGGCTCGACCGGGCGCGGCCTGATGTGTTGCTGATGCAGGAGACCAAGCTGGCAGACGCGGACGCACCAGTCGGGGTATTCCGCGACGCCGGGTATAAGCTAGTCCACCATGGCGAGGGCCAATGGAACGGAGTCGCCATCGCCGCCCGCGGTGATGTCGCGGAGGTGGTGACCAACTTCGGCGAACCTCTCCAGCCGGCGCGGACGTCGAGCGTCGGCGATGATGAGCCGCTGGCCGAGGCGAGGATGATCGCGGCCACCTGCAGTGGTGTGCGGGTCGTGTCCTTGTACGCACCGAACGGAAGGTTGGTCGGCTCACCCTTCTACCAGGCCAAGCTGGCCTGGTACGCTCGTCTCTCCCAATGGCTCGAAACCACGGCCGATCCCACCAAGCCGTTGGTGCTCGGGGGTGACTTCAATGTCGCGCCGGAGGACAAGGACGTGTGGGACCCAGTGGCCTGCCACGGCGGGACCCACGTTTCCCAGCCGGAGCGGGATGCATTTGCCCGGCTTTTGCGCTGGGGTCTGGTGGACGCCTACCGCCTGCATCGTGCCGAGCAGGGTCGCTACACCTGGTGGGATTATCGCGCTGGAAACTTCCACAAGAACTTCGGCATGCGGATCGATCACCTGTTGGTGACACGCCCGGTGGCGGAGCGGACCATCTGGGCCGAAATCGATCGGGAGGCTCGGAAGGGCAAGCCGATCCCATCGGACCATGCGCCGCTCGTGATCGATCTCGATCGGCCCGGCCACCCCCTCGACGCCGGTTGGGCGGCGGCGGAGGCGCGCATCGCGTCACGTGGCACTCGACTTGCCCCCCGTAGCTCGAGCGAACAGCCCTCATAGTCCAACCGGCAAAGCGATGGTGGCTTCGGGTCAGGCCTTACGGGTCTGAGGGCGTCGAGGCATACCAGGGGAGCGAGCGCAGCGGTGATGGGTGGGTCCTACAGACAGTGCACCGAATGCGGCAAACGGGCCCTGAGCATCGCCACCCGTTGCCCCGGCTGTGGCCGCGAGCTGATTGCTCGGGTAGCCCAGCCGGCTCCGGCGGTCGACTCCTCACTGGATCTCCACCGATTCCTTTCGCCCGGGTTAGTAGGGGGGATAATCGCTGCGACCGTCTTCCTGGCCGCCGCCGTTATGGCTCGACCCAGCCGGCCGGTTGCGTCCCGTTCTTCCATCGTAGCGGCCGATTCCACCTCGACCTTCTCCGACGTCGCCTATACCACCGCCGCAGCGGCTCGCCTAGACACGGCGATAGCCGCCCCGCTGCCGTCTCCTCATGCGGGCGAGGTGCTCGTCGCTCGAACCTGGACCCACGTTCGCCATTCGCGGAGCAAGGCCGCGGACGTCGATGCAGTACTCCTGCCGGGCGACACAGTCCTCGCGGACTCGCTCGAGCTGGGCTGGTATCGAGTGACGCTGGACGGAGAGATGCTCGGCTACGTTCACCGCTCGACCCTCACGCATCCATAGCCGCTCGGCGATCCCGAGCATCAGGCGGCTACACTCGCACGATCGTCACCACGCCGACCGCTAAAATCGCCACGCCTACGGCGCGCGCGACGCGCAGCGGGACTGGCGTCAATCGCTCGGCGGAGATCGCCAGGGTCACCGCAACCATCGCGAACAAGTCCATCATGCCGATGGCGAGCAGTGCCAGCATCAGACCCCCGCAGCAGAGGCTGCAGCGCACGCCCAACCTGAGGCCATGGCCCCACGCGCCGCGGGCAGTAGGCACGGACGCGCTGTCGCACGCTGACCCCTCGCGGCAGATCGACAGCTGCCGCGCCTTCCACGAAGTGATCTGCACGCCGCCCGCTGCGAGGAGCGCCACACCGGTCGCGACCGGCAGCCATCGCTCCACCGTCCCCCAGCGCATCTCAATCGTCATCAGACCAATGCCGGCGGCGTAGACCACCGCACCGACGATGGCCCAAATGACGAAGTAGCCCATGCCGGCCAGCGCGGTCAGTTCGTGGAGATGAATGCCGTCCGCACCCTGCACGGAGCGACGATACCGCGACAACATCGGGATCAGGGATGGCAGCATCATCGGCACTATCATCGCCATCCACATCCCCAAGAACCCGGTGGCGGCGCCGTACCAGGTCTGCTGGGGCATGCTCATCCCGGTCATCTGTCAGTCCTCGTACTGGTCGTGGCGCCGTACCCACGCCATCGGGTCCTTGAGCCCCTCTTCGTCGCGTCCATTGGGCGTGAGATCGATGTAGTTGTACGCGCCGTTCAGCAAGTCGATTCCGCGCGAGTAGGCCGAGTAGGTGTGATAAACGTCGCCCTTCGGATCCTGGTAGAACACGCTGACGCCCGGCATTTCCTCGCCGACTTTGATGCCAGTGCCGTAGTTGTAATACGCCGCGCCGTCCTTGGCCGCCTGCGGCTTGTGCGACACCTGAAAGTCGTAGTTGAAATCGCTCTCCCCGGACGAGACCCACTTGAAGCTCCAGCCCATCCGCTTTTTGTACGCGTCGAGTTTCGCTAGCGGCGCCCGCGAGGTTGCGAGGAAGGTGATATCGCGGTGCGCCAGGTGGATGTCGATTCCGTTGAAGTTGTCGGCCCAGAACGAGCAGCTCTTGCACGCCTCGTCCCAGGAGGGGGCATACATGAGGTGGTACATGACCAGCTGACTGCGACCGTCGAAGAGCTCGGCCAGCGTCTGCTTACCGCCCGGAGTGTCGAAGACGTACGGCTTGGTGACCTTCTCCCACGGCAGCTCGCGACGTTTTTGGCTCAGCTCGTCCCGAAGCCGGGTGAACTCCTTTTCCTTGGCCATGAACGCGACTCGCTCGGCGACCCACTGTTCGTGCGAGACCACGCGGGGTTTCTGGGTGAGGGTGCTCTGAGTTGCCATGACGTCCTCCTTGAGGTCACAGACACGGCGCAGCCACTCCGGTCTGCCTAATATTCAACCGTTCGGTTGACTAAATGATATTGAACCGCGAGGTTGAATGCAATCCCCGGGGCGGAGGCCAACGTCGGGAGCCTCGCGGAGCGGTTCCCCATCTTGCTCAACGGAATCTCGAAGCACGTTGAAGCGGCACCGCTCTGGTAGTGCCGCGGTGCCTGGCGGTGTCGAGGGAAGGGGCGTTCGAGACGCGTTAACGACGATGCGCGACTGACAGCGCGTACACGGCCGATCGGAGCGCGGGGAAGGGATCGTCGGAGAACTCGATCCCCTTGGTGAGATAGATCGGGTTGAACGCGAGCGACCGCTGGAGCGCCTCGTTGTCGGGCGCGACCTTCTCGATACTGATGGTACCGAGCTCAACCCGTTTCCGAGCGGCGGGCCATACCACGGAGCCATCGTTGGTCGGGTCGCCCTTATTCGCCAGCTGCACGTACAAACGGAATTTGACCGGCCCCTTGGCCAAGCGCTTCGGCAGGTCCTCGAACAGGTAGTTGGGCCCCACCTTAGCAGCCGCACCAGCACCCAGGTGCGCTACTCCCGCAACGGGAATGATCTGGTACCTGCCCACCCGTCGGGTCCCCGCGCTGTCCACGAAGGTGAACGCGTTGTTCCCGTAGAAATCGAGTGTCGCAAAACTCTTCGGGAGTGGCTTGGAGTCCTGGATGACCTTGAGCGCGCGTGGATGGCTGCCCAGGAAAGCTTCGATCGGCGACGGGTGCGGACTGGCGGGCGTCGTGGCAGCGATCGCCTTGAGCATTGCCAGGAAGTCCTCGCCAGTGCCGACGAAGAACCCGTTGTGCGAATTGGCGACGATGTCGGTGAAGGCACCGCCGGGCAGAGTGAATCGAACCGCCATGCCCCGAGGGGAGGCACGAGAGTCCGTATCCGGAATCCCAGGCACACCCGTCCCGTCGGAGAACCGCACGGTAACGGGAACCGGTCCGCCGTTAAGGTGGGCTGCGGTGCTGATTGCTTTGGCTCCGGGCGCGGGGGTAAACGTCCCCGTCGTTACGATGCCTTTGGCATGAGCGAAGCGATACCCGGTATGGATGCCGCCGTTGAGTTGTACCATGGCATCGGCGACCTGCTGTGGCAGACTCGGCGTTGCCGGACGCTGCTGCGCGGCTATGCCGAAGGGAAAGCCGGTGAGACAGAGGAAACGCCGATGCAGGACTGGCGGGGCGACACGCGCAAACCTCCGACAGAATGGATCGGGGTAGGCCGGAGGCTCACGCCCTCTTGATGGCGATTGGCGTGTCAGCCGGCCACTCAGCGCCACACAAGCAGCGATGCCAGCCTTCATGGCGTGCATCCAGGTAGCAGGCGCAGGATGGCTCTTCCTCTCGCGGCGCAAGGCACACGTGCTCGGGTTGACCCGCCATTACCCGGTCGAGATTGATGGCGAGCTCCCGAATGACAGATCCGTGTCGTGGCTTGCGGTCGAGTGCGACCATACCTGCCTCCACCAGTTCAGATCAGCGCGAAGTGTCGTTCGAAGCTCGGCCAAGGTACGCGTTGAGTCCGTAACGAATAAGCTGTGGCATGTAACAATTGTGTGACGCTCTTCGAGGATGACCCTGGGCGAATCGGGCAGCCCTCGGCAGCCGTAGGCGCCGCTTCAGCCAAACAGGCGTTTGGCAAGTTCCCGCTGACCATTCGGGCCGCTGCCCGCGGATGACAAGAGCCGGGAGTTCAAGACCCGCAGTCCTGATCGACTTACTGTAACAGATTGTCCCTGCAGGCAACCGGGACCGGCACCATTGCCACGGCGCAGTGAGCATGGCATTGCGAAGCCACGAGTGAATCTGTCCGATGCGCCTCGCTTCACGTCTCGATTCCTGCGGCTGTGACTTACCGGCGAGCGCCCCACCGTCGTACCGACCCGATACAACTCAGGAGGCAGCCATGAGCACCACGGCAATCCGTAGTAAGGACGCGACCAGCGACGCGCGGGTCGGGAAGGTCGACCTGAAGCTCGAGGTGGTCACCATCCCGGTCTCCGATGTCGACCGCGCGAAAGAGTTCTATGGAGGTCTCGGGTGGCGGCTCGACGCCGACTTCAGCGCGGGCGGCAGCCGCGTAGTCCAGTTCACACCTCCGGGCTCCGATTGCTCGATTCACTTCGGCACGAATCTCACGCCCGTCGCGCCCGGGTCCGCCCAGAGCTTGTGGCTGATCGTGTCCGATATCGACGCTGCCCGTGACGAGCTGGTGAAGCGCGGTGTCGAGGTGAGCGAGGTGTTTCACTTCGCCGGCTTCAACCGAGTCGATCCTGCCGGACGATTGAGCGGCCCAGATCCGGACCGGCGCACCTACGCATCGTTCGCCTCGTTCAGCGACCCGGACGGCAACGGTTGGCTCCTGCAAGAAATCACGACACGGCTGCCCGGACGGGTCGCCGGCGACACCACCTACGCGTCCGTGGGCGACCTGGCGCAGGCGCTGCGGCGCGCAGAGGCTGCGCACGGCCAGCACGAGAAGCGGACGGGCCAGCGGGACGAGAACTGGCCGGCCTGGTACGCCGAGTACATGATCGCGGAGCAGGCCGGCAAAGAGCTGCCGACGTGAGCGATCACGCCGTGATCGTGAGAGGGTCCAACCATGCGCCCTGACATCGCGCCCGGCAGGACCTTCCCCGACTACGAGCTACCCGATCACACGAGCACGCCACGTAAGCTCAGCGAGCTTCAGGGCGACGACCCGCTGATCCTCACGCTCGCGCGCGGGCACTACTGCCCGAAGGAGCACCAGCAGCATCTGGAGCTCGCCGCGTTCTATCCCAAGATCGCCGTGGCCTACACCCAGATCGCCACGATCTCTACCGACGACCACCATACGCTGCAGGAGTTCCGTGCGTCTGTCGGCGCCCAGTGGACCTTTCTCTCCGATCCCGGCCGAACGGTTCAGAAGGACCTCGATATTCAGGAGTACACCGACCCCGAGCACAACCCGATGATCCCGCATACGCTCGTGCTCAAGCCGGGACTCGTGATACACCGCATCTACAACGGCTACTGGTTCTGGGGCCGTCCCTCGGTCGTCGATCTCTGGCACGACCTGCGTGCGGTGACGAGCCAGATTCGCCCTGACTGGGACCTGAGCACTCCTGGCCTCCGCAAGCGCTGGGACGCGGGCGACCTGTCACCCTTTCATGGATGGAACAAGCAGGCTGGTCAGAAACCGGCCTCAGTTTGACGGAAGGAGGAATGATGACCGCCACATCCACACTCGCTCCGGCCCGCCATAAGCAGGAACTGCTCGGCCAGACCGTGGTTGTGATCGGCGGCAGCCTGGGGATAGGTCTCGAGACGGCTCGGCTTGCGCGCGAGGAGGGGGCCGCCGTGATCATCACAGCGCGCGACCCGGATCGTCTGCGCCGCGTCGGCGAGGACCTCGGTGCCAACACAGCGGCCTTCGACGCGACTGACTTCGAACGTCTGGGGGAATTTTTCGACCAGTTGCCCACGCCGATCGACCACGTACTGGTGACGGGTCCGGGTCCCTACTACGCGCCGATGGCGGAGTTCGATTTCGACAAGGCGCGCCGCGACGTCGAGTCTCACCTGCTGTTGCCGATCCAGGTTGCTCGGCACGCCAAGGGCAAGGTTCGCCCGGCCGGGACCCTGCTCTTCATGGGCGGCACCGGCGGTCGCCGCACGGCGCCGGGCCTCGCGCTCATATCGGCGCTCACGGCCGCGGGTCCCGCGATGACGAAGAACCTCGCGCTCGAGCTCGCACCCATCCGGGTAAACCTGATCGCGGCCGGATTTGTCGACACGCCGCTCTCGGCTGCGATCCTCGGCGACGAACTCGACTCGCGGCGGGAGCAGCTCCGGACGACGCTTCCCGTCCGGCGGGTGATCGGACCCGCCGACGTCGCGGCGCTCGCCGTGCACCTCATGACGAACACGGCGGTGACCGGCGCGACGTTCGACATCGACGGAGGCCAGCAGCTGGTGGAGGGCTGAGGGTGCCAGTGTGTGGGAATAGCCGGTGCCGCTCGTGCAGAACCCCGCGCGGGCTTCAAGTCGCGCGCTGAATAGGACGGAGAAGACAGAGAGGACAACGGTGGGTCTATGACCACAATAACGGCCGCAGTAGCAACGATGAAGACGGCGCAGGTTCCCCGCCCGGGAGCAGAGTTCCAGATCGTCGAGCGGGAGATCCCTGATCCAGGTCCAGGAGAGGTCCGGATCAAGGTCCAAGCTTGCGGCGTCTGTCATAGTGACGCGTTCACCAAGGAAGGTTCCTGGCCCGGTATCCAGTACCCCCGCGTACCAGGTCATGAAGTGGTGGGTCTCCTCGACGGAGTGGGTGCCGGAGTTGCCGGTTGGACCAAGGGGCAGCGGGTCGGCGTCGGCTGGCATGGCGGACACGATGGCACCTGCCGGGAGTGCCGCCGGGGAGACTTCCGCAACTGCAGAAATCGCCAGGTTCCCGGGATTAGCTACGACGGCGGATACGAAGAGTACATGCTCGCTCCGGCCGAGGCCCTTGTGCGGATTCCCGAATCCCTCTCCGACGTCGAGGCAGCTCCCCTGCTTTGCGCCGGCATCACCACCTTCGATGCGCTGCGCCGTAGCGGCGCGGGCCCGGGCGACCTCGTTGCCGTGGAGGGGGTCGGCGGGCTGGGCCACCTCGGCATCCAGTTCGCGAGCAAGTTCGGCTATCACGTGGCGGCCATCGGGTTCGGGCCCGAAAGCGGCGCGCTCGCGAAGAAGCTGGGTGCGAGCATCTACATCGACAGCAAAGCAACGAATCCGGCGGAGGCATTGCAGCAACTGGGCGGTGCACGGGTCATTCTGGCCACTGCCCCGAGCTCGAAGGCGATGTCCGCGCTGATCGACGGTCTCGGGCCCAATGGCAAGCTCACGGTCATTGGGGTCGCTCCCGATCCCATCGAAGAGACGCCGGTCCAGCTCATCGTCGCCAGCCGATCGATTGAAGGTTATGCCTCCGGCACGCCCGCCGATTCCGAGGACACGCTGCGCTTCGCCGAGCTGAGCGGGGTGAGGCCCATGATCGAGACGTATCCGCTCGGGCAAGCCGCCCAGGCGTACGAGCGGATGCTGAGCGGCAAGGCACAGTTCCGAGTGGTTCTGACGATGTAAAGCGGATCTTGCACCCAGGTGCTGGTATGACCTCACGTTCGCTCATGACGCTTCAGGTGTTCGTCGCGCCGCCGCAAAAGGTCGGCGAAGTACCGCACGGAACGCGGGTGATCGCGCCCATTACGAGCGGCAGCTTCGAAGGCCCTCGGCTGCGCGGCAAGGTCCTGCCGGGCGGAGGGGATTGGACCCTCTTGCGGTCTGACGGCGTTCTCGAGCTCGACCTGCGCATCACGCTCGAGACCGACGACGGCGCCTTGATATACCTGACGTCCTTTGGACTACGTCACGGCCCACCTGAAATGTTGGCTGCGCTTGCGCGTGGCGAATCCGTCGATCCCTCCAAGTACTACTTCCGGACCGCCGCAAGGTTCGAAACCGGCGCGCCACAGTATGGATTCTTGAATCAATTGATCGCCGTCTCCTCGGGCGATCGCCGCGCGAGCGGTCCGATCTACACCATCGAAGAGATCCTCTAGCGATCATGACCGCCATGACGTCGCGCCCACTGATGACGGTGAGAATCGCCGCAGCTCCGCCGCAAAAGCTGGGCACGGTTTTCCATGGCGTTCGGAGCATCGTGCCGGTCACGGGAGGCGACTTCGAAGGCCCGCGACTTCGCGGCAAGGTCCTGCCTGGGGGAGGGGACTGGTTGTTGCTCCGCGCCGACGGTGTTCTCGAGTTGGATCTGCGCATCACGCTGGAGACAGACGACCACGCCCTGATTTACATGAAGTTTCTAGGGCTGCGTCATGGCCCGCCTGACGTGATCGCCGCGCTCCGCCGTGGAGAAGTCGTTGATCCCGCGAGGTACTACTTCCGAACCCTGCCCAGTTTCGAAACCGCGACGGACAAGTACGCATTCTTGAACCGCATTATCAGCGTCGGCTTCGGTGAAACTCGTCCGGACGGAGCAGTTCACCGGATCGACGAGATACTATGAGCACGGGCCCATCAGGCCCAGAGCGGAAGAAGGGAAACCATGTCGCATCATTATTCTGGTCCCAACATCACGTTTCCTCGTGGCGACGCCCGCCTCGACTTCACCGACCTGTATGCCTTCCCAAAGCCGGGAGATCCCAGCAAGTCGATCCTCATCATGGACGTGCACCCGTCCGTCGGCTTGAACCCGTCGGGACCGACGACCGCCGAGCCCTTCGCGCCGGGGGCGCTCTACGAGATCAAGATCGACACGAACGGCGATGCTGTCGCCGATATCGCATACCAGGTGCGCTTCACGTCTTCCGAGGACGGCGCGCAGACGGCGATGGTGCGCCGTCTGGAGGGCGCGCAGGCCGCCGGGACGGGCGAGGGCGGGCAGGTGATCGTCGAGGGAGCGCCGGTCTCGATGGGTCGGGAAGCAAAGGTGACGGAGGCCGGGAACTATCGCTTTTTTGCGGGCTGGCGCAGCGATCCCTTCTTCTTCGACGGCGGTGCCCTCGACAACTTCAAATGGACGGGCACGGATTTCTTCGGCGATAAAGACATATGCGGCATCGCGCTGGAGCTGTCCAACGCGGTGCTGGGGTCGAGCGAGGTTCGGCTTTGGGCCCGCACGGTGGTCCGGGACAGCGGACGTTGGGTGCAGGTGGACCGGGGTGCGCGAGCATCACAAACTCCTTTCCTTACCGGCGATCAGAATGAGGCTTATCGCGCCGCGGAGCCGAAGGACGATGCCCGTTTCATCGCCGCCTTCGCACACTCGCTGGAGCATACCGGCGGCTTAGCGCCGGAGGACGCCAAGCGGGTAGCAGCCACCCTGTTGCCGGACCTCTTGCGCTACAACTCCACCCGTCCGGCGTCCTACCCGCAAAATGGCCGCAAACCCAGCGACGACGCGGCCGATGCCTTCCTGACGGTCATCACCGATGGGAAGCTGACCGGGGACGGGATAGGCCCGCACGGCGATCTGCTCGCCGAGTTTCCCTACCTGGGGCCGCCTCACAGCGACCGATCACTCGAGGCTCAGAAGCCTCGTCACCAAACGCTAGTGGAGAGTCGCTAACCGTCGAGCCGACGCGAGGAAACTGCCCGCGGCTCGTTAACTCATCACGGAGGCAACTATGCCAACGATCACGACCACCGATGGAACCGAGATCTACTATAAGGACTGGGGCACGGGACAGCCGATCGTGTTCAGCCACGGCTGGCCCCTGTCGGCCGATGATTGGGATACGGCGATGCTGTTTTTCCTGCAGCAGGGCTATCGGGTCATCGCGCACGACCGCCGCGGCCATGGCCGCTCTACCCAGACGAGCGATGGCCATGACATGGATCATTACGCCGACGATCTGGCGGCGCTGACCGCACATCTCGGCCTCAAGGACGCGGTGCATATCGGCCACTCGACCGGCGGCGGTGAGGTGGTGCACTACATCGCGCGCCACGGCGAGAGCCGGGTGGCGAAGGCGGTGATCGCGAGCGCGGTGCCCCCGCTCATGGTAAAGACGCCGGCCAATCCGGGAGGGCTCCCCAAGGAGGTGTTCGACGGCTTGCAAGCGCAGCTCGCCGCCAATCGATCCCAGTTCTACATCGATCTGGCGTCCGGGCCGTTCTATGGGTACAACCGGCCGGGGGCGAAGCCCTCCCAGGCGATCATCTGGAACTGGTGGCGTCAGGGCATGATGGGAGGCGCCAAGGCGCACTATGACGGCATCGTCGCCTTCTCTCAAACGGACTTCACTGAAGACCTGAAGAAAATCACCGTGCCCGTTCTGGTGATGCATGGCGATGACGACCAGATCGTCCCGTACGCCGATGCGGGGCCGCTCTCGGCGAAGCTGCTGAGGAACGGCACATTGAAGACCTACAAGGGCTTCCCCCACGGCATGCCCACGACCGAGGCTGACACCATCAACCGCGATATCCTCGCATTCATCAAGCAATCCGCGGCGCGTCCTGCACGAGAGGCGGCGTTGGTATGATCTCGGACATCACGACCCTCACCCTGGTTCACACCGTCATCAGTATCGTTGGCATCGCGGCCGGACTGGTCGTCGTGGGAGGGCTCATCGCCGGGGTGCGCATCGACGGGTGGACCGGGATCTTCTTGGTGACCACGGCACTGACCAGCATCACCGGATTCTTCTTTCCCTTTACCCAGCTGTTGCCGTCGCACAAAGTGGGGATCATCTCCTTGATCATCCTGCCCTTCGTAATCGCCGCCCGATACTGGAAGCACCTTGCTGGTGCGTGGCGCGGCATCTACGTAGTCGGCACGATACTCGTCCTCTACCTGAACTTTTTCGTTCTGATGGTGCAGTTGTTCCGCCGGATTCCCGCCTTGATCGTGGCTGCGCCCAAGCAGACGGAGCCGCCGTTCGTGCTGACCCAGCTCCTGATGCTGGCGCTGTTCGCGTGGCTGGGTTTCGCCGCCTTTCGGCGGTTCCGTCCCCAAGTGGTGGTAACGGCCAAGCAGGCAACCGCCCCGACAGCAGCAGTCCATGGATAGGGAGTCCGTGGGTATGAAAAAGAAGACAGGTGCTGTTCTGCTCACTCTCGTCCTAGCCACCGCCATGAGCACACCCACCACCAGAACCTCAGAGCTAGCGTCGCTCAGCTCCGCGACCGAATGGATCAACTCGCCGCCATTGAGGGCAGAGGGCCTGCGAGGAAAAGTCGTGCTGGTCCAGTTCTGGACCTACTCGTGCGTCAACTGGCTACGGACGCTTCCCTATGTCCGGGCGTGGGCGCAAAAGTATCGGGACAAAGGCTTAGTGGTGATCGGTGTGCACGCACCCGAGTTCGGGTTCGAGAGACAGCTCGTCAACGTCCAATGGGCTGCCAAGACTTTCCAGGTGGCTTACCCCATTGCGGTGGACAACGACTTCGCCATCTGGCGTGGCTTCAGCAACCAGTACTGGCCGGCCCTCTACCTCATCGATGGCGAGGGCCAGGTCCGGTACCGTCACTTCGGCGAGGGCGACTATGAGCAATCCGAGCGGGTCATTCAGGAATTGCTGGCCAAGGCGGGGAGCCGAGACATCGGCGGGGCCCCGGTTTCGGTTACCACTCCTGGTGTCGAAACGGCGGCTGACTGGCCCAACCTCAAGTCACCGGAGACCTACCTGGGCTCCGCGCGCAGCGAGAACCAAGTGCAGTGGGGCGCGCGGTTAAAGCTCAATGAGTGGGCCCTGGGAGGGGATTGGACGGTGCAAAGGCAGCCCGCGGTGCTCAACCAGGCCAACGGCCGGATCGCGTATCACTTTCACGCTCGCGATCTCAATCTGGTGATGTCACCAGCAGCGGGAAGAAAACCCGTGCGCTTCCGGGTCATTATCGACGGTCACCCGCCGGGCGCCGCTCACGGCATTGACGTGGACGAGCAGGGCAACGGAACGGTAGCCGAGCCGCGGATGTATCAGTTGATCCGGCAGCCGGGACCCGTCGCCGACCTCCAGTTCGAGATCCAGTTTCTCGATCCCGGCGTGGAGGTTTTCGTGTTCACCTTCGGCTAACGCTTCGCTGCCGCTCGCCTTCGCGTGTCGGTAGCGGAGCGTGCCGGCGGATGGCAACGGCGAGGAACGCTCGCGCAGGAGCCTGCGCTCGCCGCGGGGGCATTACCTCGGTCACCAGATGAAGGAGATACATGGCTACGATCCATCTGCACGGGACAACGACGTCGACAAGCCGCCGCAGGGGAACGATGCCAAGTGTGGCTTCGGGTGCCACACGATTGTCAAGACGCGAGACTACGTCTTCACCGACTACGGGAACCGCTGAACGGGAAAGATTGTCGGGGAGTACGTAGACATGAGGCACGCCTTGAGGTGCCGCGAGCTGGCACCGCCTGAGGGTGAATTACCAACCGTGTGGAAGGATCCCATGACCACAACGTTGAGCCAATCGATCCAACCGCAGGTCCGCACCATCGACGGTCTATCCATTCGGTATGCCGAGAGTGAGCCGCGAGACGACCACGCCCTTTTGCTGAGCCCGTGGCCGGAGAGCATTTACTGCTACGAGCCCACCTGGACCCGGCTGGCCGAGCACACCCACCTAGTAGCAATCGATCTGCCGGGGTTCGGGCAGTCCGAGCGCCGCAATTCATTGATGTCGCCACGGGCGATGGGCGAGTTCATCGTTCGAGTCGCTGACGCTTTCGGCCTGAAGCAGCCGCACGTCGTGGGGCCGGACGTCGGAACCGCGGCGTCGCTCTTCGCCGCGGCACTATATCCGAGCCGGTTCCGGAGCCTCGTCGTCGGCACCGGCGGTACGGCGGTTCCGCTCCAGCTTGGCGACCCGCTGAAGGAATGGGTGGAGGCCTCGTCGCTCGAACCCTATCGGAAGATCGATGGACGCCAGGTCATCACCTTCGCGATCGGAACCCTCGAGCGGTACCGCCCCACGGAAGCCGCACGCGAGGACTATCTCTCGTCCTACGCGGGCGAGCGGTTCGCCGAGTCGATGCGCTACGTGCAAACCTACCCGCAGGAGCTTCCGGTATTGCGCGACCTGCTGCCGACGATCGAGACGCCGGTGCAGATCCTCGCCGGCGCGAGAGACAGCGTGGTGCCGCCGGTCAACGCCGAGTTTCTCCACGAGCGGCTGCCCAAGAGCAAGCTCGAGTTCATCGACGCCGGCCACTTCATCTGGGAGGACGCCGCCGACCAGTACGCGGCACTGGTTACGAGCTGGTGGGCCGGAGGCTACGCAGCAGAGGAACGCTCGTCGCCGCTTCGGGAATAGTGCCGATGGCAATGGATCCCGATGTGGATCGCAGCATGATGCAACTGATCGAGTCGGTGCTCGGCGGAGGCGGCGAGATGGGCGAACGCATGCGCGCGTTCGACTGGTCGACGACCGCGCTCGGCCCGCTGGAGCAGTGGCCGCAATCGCTGAGAATCTGCGTTCGTATCATGCTGGGCTCAGGGTATCCGATGGCGATCGGCTGGGGGCCAGACTACACGCTTTTGTACAACGACGCGCAACGGGTGCTGTTTGGAACAAAAGACGCCACGGCCTTGGGTCGCAGGACGAAGGACGTATTTCCCGAATCGTGGGAATACGCCGGACCGCTGTACGACAGGGTCATGAGGCAAGGTCAGGCCTACACCACTCTTACCGACCAACTGGTCACGCTGAACCGGAACGACTACCTGGAAGAGTGCTACTTCGCACTTTCGTACAGCCCGATTCCGGATGACAGCGGTCAGGTCGGCGGCGTGTTCGTGACGGGGATAGAGACAACGGAACGGGTGATCGAAGAACGACGCCAGCAGGTGCTACGCGATGTGGCATCTCGAACGGCAGAAGCGCGATACGAGGACGAGGTCTGGCGCGTCAGCACGGACACTCTCCGCGAACACCGTCTGACCATTCCATTCGCGGTCCTTTATGCCTGTCCCCCCACTGAACGTAACGCGTATCTGGTAGGCTCCAGCATCGAACCAGACGCGTTGGACCCTCCGGTCATCGACTGTACCAGGCAGAATCTCTGGGGATTCGACACCGCACTGCCCAGAGAAGGCATCGTGGTCGAACTTGGGCAGCGCGCATCGGTGCTGCCGAGCACCAGTTGGCCGGTGCCTCCGGAAAAAGCTGCGGTTGTGCCGATTCGGCTCCGCGAGAACAGCGACGCGGCGGCGTTCTTGGTTCTAGGAATCCATCCGGGCCGAGCGTTCGATGATACATACCGCCAATTCGTTCGTCGGATCGCCGAACAGATTGCTGTCGGGTTGGCCAGCGCTCGCGCATACGAGCTCCAGCTGCAGCGCGCGGACGCGCTGGCCGAAATCGATCGCGCCAAGACCGCGTTCTTCAGCAACGTCAGCCACGAGTTCCGCACACCGCTGCAACTGATGTTGGGTCCGCTCGAGGCAGTGTTGCCGGAAGCGGTCGAGCGCCTCGGTCCGGAACGTCACCAACAGTTGCTGACGGTGCGCCGGAACGCACTGAGACTGCTCAAGCTCGTTAACACGCTCCTGGATTTCT
>JBKPOS010000007.1:0-33378 GCA_046733215.1 Gemmatimonadota bacterium | reverse complement strand
GCAAGGTCCACTTTCCCGTCTGCACCAACCCGTATCGTCTTAAGCAACGGAGGCCCACCTGCGGCATGCAGCCTCAGGCGAATTTCCACGATGCCCTGGGATTGCGTGATCTGAAAATGCGCGGGCGTGCTGGCCCAGGATCGGACCACGGGGTAGTCTCCTCGGGCATAAGCGTCCTTTCCAAGATCGGCCGGGAGCAGCCGATCCACCGCGATCGCGCGGTCGTCGGCGTCGAGCGCCGGGCGCTCGTCGAGACGCAGTGCCGTCTCGAGATCATGAATGCTTGCAGCCCCGCCGTCCCCATGAGCGCCGTCACCGCTACCGGTCAGGGCCGTCACGTGGTACGCCTCGAGCCGCCGGGTGAGGACCCCGGCGTAGTTCACGCCGGTATTGAATCGGGTGAGCTCCTCGATTGCGCCACCACGCCAGGGGCTCACCACCACTGAGCACTGGGATGAGTGAACCCAAATCTCGTCGTGTCCGTCGGCATCGAGGTCCAGTACTTCCCAGCTCAGGCTCTCGCGTTCCCTGAGCTGCGCCTCGGCAGCGGCGAGGTTACGCCAGATCGCCTCGCGCAGATGAGGCAGATAGAGCCCGCCGAACACTCCATGCCAATACGCGTCGTTGCACTGGGCTCGTCCAATGGCGTGACGCGCCTCGGGAGGATCGTGCCGCGCGCGGCACAGCTCCGAAAGCGCCTGCATCTTCTTGTGCATCCGGTTTGCTTCGGGATACTTGGCCAGGAAGTTGGACCAGTGCGTGCCGCGGACCAGCGCCCCGTCCGGACCAGCCATCCGAGCCTCACCCAGGTCTCGCTCCAGGCGGCTGAGCCGTACCGCTGCATCCGGTGGCAGGGACCACCCCTCCATCTCGCGGTACGATGCGGTCGGGAGATAGGCGATTCCTCCACTCGGCACGTCGGCGAGGGACTCAGCCAGCGTGCTGAGGCGAACAAGGCCTCGCCCGGCCAGCTCTCGAACGGACTGAATGAACCGGTCGAGCCAGCCCTGGTGATAGACCCAGTCCTTCGTTCCCGGCCAGCCGCCGAACTTTTCTCCGTCATCGGCCAGCACCGCGAGCTGATGCCCTTCGGCTCCCAGCCGCTCGAGATACTCCGCTGTTTCTTCCGGCGGGCGAAACGGGATCAGATACCGCAGCCTCTCGTCGATGGGAAAGAGCGCGATCCGCTTGCCGTCCGCCTCGGTCCAGTACGGTCTGTGGAGACGATCCTGCGGAAACCCGCAGACCACGAAGTGGCGGTCGTCCACCAGGGCGTATTTCACGCCGGCTTCGGCGAGGTCGGCGGCAAGCTCCGGCTGCCAGACGCGCTCGGTGAGCCAGAGACCTGTTGCCTCGACGCCGAACCGGCGTCGAAGCGCTTCTCGCATCCATCCGATCTGGTCGAGTCGATCGCGTCGCGGGAGCGAGGCCAGAATGGGCTCGTAGAATCCCGAGAGCAACAGCTCCACCTTGCCATCGACAGCCAGTCGCCCCAGGCGGTCCATCCATAGGGGAGCGTGGGCCTCGAGCCAATCGAGCAGCGGGCCGGAGACATGAAGCACGACCGGCAAGAACTCGCCCCCTGTCAGCCGGTCGAGCAGGGGGGAGTAGACATCATCGAGATGCTGCTGGAAGACGTGGTCGAAATTGCCGACCGGTTGATGGAGGTGGAGCCCGAAAACGAAGCGTACGGGCGCCATGACTCAGGCCAGGACCAGCGAGCGCGACCCGCTCAATGCGGCGCTCAACGCAGGCAGGACATCCGGGAAAAGGTGATCGCGCCGCTCGAGCTGGGCGGCGAGCTCCTGTCCCTCCTCGAGCGACGTCCCGCTGCCGGGCGTGAGCGCCGCGACCAGTCGCTCAGTCTCGATGCAATGCTGCGTGAACCGGCGCACGGCGTAGTCAACCACAGCGCCGGTGGAGATGATGAACTGCCAATCGGACGATTGGGTGAGCAGCAGCGAGCGCGCTGCCTGCGCCAGCACCGGGCGGGCTGAGTCCCGGCTCAGCGCATCGCCTGCGACGTCCCAGAAGGCCTGTTCCAGAGGCCACATGCGCTCCCAGGTCCACGCCGTGTCCGGGCCAAGCCACATGGAGAAGTCGCCGTTGGCACCCCAGGTCCCTTCCGGAAGCCGGATCGCCGCACGAGCCGGATGGGCGTCGAGATGACCCGAGCCGGTTGTCGGTCGAACGCTCCGCTGCGCCGGAAGCTCCCGATAGGCGTCTCCGATGAAATCAGGTCCTTCGAACCACCAATGGCCGAATAGTTCGGTATCGAACGGCGCCACGATCACGCCTTCCGGCCCGGGAGATTCGGTGACAGAGAGCTGGCCAAGCAGCCAGGCGAAATGCGCGCCGTGACCCCGCGTCTGGTCTCGCGCAGCTCGTGGATCGTACACGCCCTTACTGCCCAGATCGACGTTGTCGCCGGTCACCTTCCAAAGTTTGAGCCCGCCTGGCCAGCGAATCTTGTGGAACTCGAGGTACTGTCCGTCGCCGGGATAACCGTGGTGCCGGCTCCAGACCTGCATTGAAGCTCGGGGATTGCGCACGAACGCTGCGACTGCCCGGCCGCCACGATTCGGTCCGACGCGGTAGGCACGGTCAGCGGATCGCAATGCCTGCAGGCGATCCGGGTCGATGCTGTCTGGGGCCTCCCGGGGGCCGACCAGAGGATCACCGTAGACTCCCAGCGGCCGGCCGGCGGCTGCGAGATGGGCATCGATGAAGAAGAAGTCGAAGCCCGCATCCGCCAGATGTTCTTCAATGCCGCGGCGAACGCCGCTCCTCGGTGCCGTAGGCCAGGGGTCCCAGGGTCCCCGCGGCCGATAGGCGCACTCGGGAAGCCAGCATCCTTTGGGGAGCCGGCCGAATAGGCGGCGGTGTTCGGCTACGCCCACCGCGAGCTGGAGCCGGATACTTTCGTCGCGCGCCAGAAGGGGGAGGAAGCCGTGCGTGGCGGCTGAGCTGATGATTTCGATTCGGCCCTTCTGCTCGAGGGCACGAAGCGCGGCAATCAGATCCTGGTCTGCGATGCGGAAGAGATGGCGCAGCCGCAGGTATCGCTGACGCCAGAAATCGACCAGCGGCGCAGCTTCCGCGTCGGTCTTGCGCAACTCGACATCGGCAGCGTCGCACGCCTCCAGCCGTTGCTTGAAAAACGCCTCCAGTTCCTCCACGAACACGGGGCTCGCCAGCTGATTCGCGAGGACCGGTGTCACACCGATCGTTACGGGAGCCGCGACGCCCTCCTGTTCGAGGGCTTGGAAGGCTTCGAGCAGCGGCAGGTATGTATCCACCGCCGCTTCGCAGAGCCAGTCGCTACCGTGGGGCCACCGGCCGTGGTTGAGTACCCAGGGCAAATGGCTGTGCAGCGTCAGAACGAAGTCCATCGAATCATCCGGTCAGGCGCGCGGGCCCGCCGCCACGACACGCCGGTACACTTCGAGATAGGCGCTGGCCGAGCGCTCCCAACTAAAGTCGCGAGCCATGGCCGAGCGCATCAGCTGGGTCCACAATTCCGGCCGGGCGTAGGTCGCAATTGCGCGGAAGGCAGCGTCTTCCAACGCCTTGGCGTCATACGCGTCGAACAGAAAACCGCTCACCCCGTCTTCGATCGTGTCGGCCAGCCCACCCACCCGCCGGCCAATGGGGAGTGAACCGTAGCGCTGTGCCCTCATCTGGGTAAGTCCACAAGGCTCGTATAGGGACGGCATCAGGAACAGGTCCACCCCGGCCATGAGGCGGTGCTCGAGCACATCACGAAAATCGAGCTGAACCCCAATGCGGTCAGGAGCGGCGGCGGCCAGTGCGACCAGCGCCTGCTCGTAATGGGGATCGCCGCTTCCGAGGAAGACGAACTGCGCATCCTGCTGCAGCAGACGATGGCTCGCGAGAATCAGGTCCAGTCCCTTCTGCTGCACCAGCCGACCGGTCAGGCCGAACAGCGGCACGGCGGGCCGCTGTGGAAAGCCGTAGGACAACTGGAGGCCCGCCTTGCAGCGGCGCTTGCCCTCCAGGTGATCGGCCGTGTACGGCGCCAGGATCTGCAAGTCTGTGGCCGGGTCCCAGACCTGCTGGTCGATTCCATTCAGGATACCGACCAGCCGACTCCCCAGCGCGATGAACATGTCGTGTAACCCGAAGCCGCCGCCTGGAGTTCTCAACTCGCTGGCTTGCTGAGGGCTGACGGTGAGCGCCCAATCCGCGAAGGCGAGTCCGCCCTTCAGGAAGTTGACCTTTCCGTACCATTCGATCTGCCGCCAGTTGTAGATCTCGACCGGCAAGCCCAGCTCCAACAACGCTTCCGGTCCGAACTGACCCTGGTATCCCGGATTATGGACCGAGATGATGGCGAGCGCATCGCGCACCCACGCTTCAGAGGCGAGGACGGTTCTGAGATAGGCCGGCGCAAGGGCGCTGTGCCAATCGTGCGCGTGGAGGATGACGGGCCCGGGCGCCACTCGGGGGAGCGCGAGACAGGATGCCAGCGCAAAGAATGCGAATCGGCGTGCGTTGTCCGGGTAGTCTCCCCCGGGGTCGCCGTAGATCCCTGGCCGATTGAAAAATTCGATGTGCTCGAGAAAGAACATCCGGGGACCGTCGGGCGGTGTGCCGGCAATCCGGAAGAGACGAGCCTCTTCAGTGCGGGCGCCGAGCGGCACGCGGAACGGGGGGCCGACCGGCTCGAGGTCGGGAGCCTCGTCGCGTACCGTCCGATACAGCGGCATGAGGACCGCGACGGGCAAGCCGCGGGCATGCTGGAAGGAGGCGAGGCCCATAATGGCTTCGGCCAGTCCTCCCGTTCGCGCGTACGGAGCGTACTCCGCGCTCAGATGCACAATGGAGACCGCCTCGCCTCGAGGCGTCAGAATCGGCGCGGCGACGCCTCTTTCCGGCAGCGGCCGGGCTTCAGATCGCGGGAGGATCGTCGGCAGAGGACTCCCCTCGAGCTGCCGGCGCATAGTACTCCTGAACGTACTCCTGCATCATGCGCCGAGCCGTGAAGCGGATTCCCGCGAGTCGGATCGAATAGCGCATCTTCTCCACCCAGCCCAACGGGATGCCATGGGCGCCACGGTTGTAGTAGAGCGGCACCACTTGTTCTTCCAGCAGCCGGTAGAACCGCTCGGCGTCTGCGGCGTCGCCATCCTCGTTCTCCGCGCTCGGTTGGATCGCCCAGCCGGCCAGGCCGTCATAGCCCTCTTTCCACCAGCCGTCCAGCGTGCCCAGCTGCGGCACGCCGTTCAAGGCCGCTTTCATGCCGCTTGTGCCTGAGGCCTCGAGTGGGGGACGGGGAAGGTTGAGCCACAGATCCGTGCCCTGGACCAGCAGATGGGCCAGGTGCATGTCGTAGTCCTCCAGGAACGCGACGCGTCCCTCGAAGGCGGGATCACGAGTGAACTGGTAGACGCTTTGAAGCACTTCCTTACCCGGGTTGTCTGCCGGGTGCGCCTTGCCCGCGAAGACGATTTGTACCGGGCGCCGAGCGTCGGTTAGCAGCCGGCGCAGTCGGGCCAAGTCGCGAAACACAA
This sequence comes from Gemmatimonadota bacterium, assembly GCA_046733215.1. Taxonomy (GTDB): domain Bacteria; phylum Gemmatimonadota; class Gemmatimonadetes; order Gemmatimonadales; family GWC2-71-9; genus DASQPE01. The sequence goes on along the minus strand of JBKPOS010000007.1, from coordinate 27,844 downwards.
GATTGGCGCGCTTGTACGTGGCAAATCGCCGTCCGAAACCGATCGTGAGTGCCTTGGGATCGAGCAGCGTGCCAGCGCCGACAACCTGCGCGGCCTCCTTGTGCTGGCCAGCGAAGCGATGTCGAGCGTCCTCGCGGATGTAGTCGAGCAGCGAGCCTTTGAGCTCGAGGTGGACTCGCCACAGCTCTTCCCGATTCAGGGTCAGCACCTGATCCCACAGTGACGGATCGTCCTTACGGTCCAGCCAATAGGGCCCCAGTTGCTGGTCGAGCAGATCCATGATCTGCGCTGCCATCCAGGTACGCAGGTGCACGCCGTTCGTCACGTGCCTGATAGGAACCGTTTCCCAGGGACGCCCGGGCCAGAAATCGCGCCACAGATGACGTGACAGTTGGCCATGCTGCCGGGAAACGCCGTTCACGCGGGAAGCGCAACGGAGCGAGGTTGCGGTCATGTGGAACTGATCGGGTAAGGCCGGATGCTGCCCCAGGTGCAGCAGCGTTTCTCGATCGATGCCCATCTGCTCCCAGATCGGACCGGTGCATTCGGCGACCTCGTCGACGTCGAAGGCATCGTGCCCCGCAGGCACCGGCGTGTGCGTCGTGAAAATGCTGCGAGATCGCACGGCGCGAAGCGCATCCGGGAACGGCATTCCCTGGGCGGTGCACTCGCGAATCCGCTCGACCATCATGAACGCTGCATGGCCTTCGTTGGCATGCCACACAGAAGGATGAATGCCGAGTGCGCGCAGGACCCGAACGCCTCCCGCGCCCAGAATCCATTCCTGGCGGAGGCGGAGCTCCGGGCCGCCGGCATACAGCTTGTTCATGAGACCCCGGTCTGCCGGGTCGTTCTCCTCGACGTTGGTGTCGAGCAGATAGACCGGGATCCGGCCGACCATCACTCGCCAGGCACGCACGTGGACCGGCCTGCCGGCGGTCTCCACGGTGGCGAGAATCGGTTCGTGATCGGGACCCAGGACCAACTCGAGCGGAGTGCGGCTAACGTCATACTCTTCGTCGCTGTCCTGCTGCCAGCCGTCCAGCCGGAGGCGTTGGTCGAAGTATCCCTTCATGTAGAACAGTCCCACGCCGACCATGTGCACACCGAGGTCCGACGCCGACTTGCAATGATCTCCCGCCAGCACGCCCAGGCCGCCGGAATAGATCGGGACCGACGCATGGAGCCCGAATTCGGCGCAGAAGTACGCCACGGGCCCGTCATCGTAATCGGGATAGTGACGGTTGAACCAGGTATCCGTGCTGGTCAACGCGTTTGCCATGCGGACCATCACTTCGTCGTACTGGCGCAGGAAATCGCTCTGGCTCGCCGCCGCCGCTACGCGAGCAGGATCAACCTGGCAGAGAAAGTCGAGCGGATTGTGACGCACTTGATGCCAGAGAGGTGCATCGATCGAGCGAAACAGCGAGCGCGCCTCGCGACTCCAGCTCCACCACAGGTTCATGGCGATGGAGGCGAGCCCCTCGATGCGGGCGGGGAGATAGGGAATCCGGGATTGCTGGGTCAGCATAGGCAGGGGAAGGTAATTCAAACAAGCGTGAACGGTGAACGGGGGTGCGGGGCTAGGCCCGTTCACCGTTTCCATTCACCGTTGTTAGTGCACCAGTTTCTTATATCGAATCCGATGCGGCTGATTCGCGTCGACGCCTTTGCGCCGCTTGAGGTCGGCCGCGTAGTCCTGATAGTTGCCTTCGAACCACACCACTTCACTATTGCCCTCGAAGGCCAGGATGTGAGTCGCGATCCGGTCGAGAAACCACCGGTCGTGACTGATGACGACGACGCACCCCGCAAAGGAGACCAGTGCTTCCTCCATGGCCCGAAGGGTATCCACGTCCAGATCGTTGGTCGGTTCGTCCAGCAGGAGCACATTGCCGCCGCTCTTGAGCAGCTTGGCGAGATGCACCCGGTTCCGCTCACCGCCGGAGAGATCCTTCACCCGTTTCTGTTGATCCGATCCTCGAAAATTGAAACCGGCACAATAGGCGCGCGCGTTGACCTGACGCTTGCCAAATTGCAACGTGTCCTGACCACCGGAAATTTCTTCATACACGGTCTTGTTGCCGTCCAGCGATTCCCGGCTCTGGTCCACGTAGGCGAGCTGGACCGTCTTGCCGACAGTCAAATCGCCCGCGTCAGGCTGTTCCTGGCCGGTGATCATGCGGAAGAGCGTCGTCTTGCCAGCGCCGTTGGGACCGATCACGCCGACGATGCCGCCGCGAGGGAGTGAAAAGTTGAGGCCTTCGAAGAGCAACTGGTCGCCGAAGCCCTTCGAGACGTTCTTGGCGATCACGACTTCGTCGCCCAGCCGCTCGGGGACAGGAATCAGGATTTCCGTGCTCGCTTCGGTTTGGCGTTCCGCCTCGGCGCGAAGCTCCTCGTAGCGCGTGATGCGGGCTTTGCTCTTGGCCTGCCGGGCGCGGGGAGCCATCCGAATCCACTCGAGTTCATGGGCCAGGGTCTTCTGCCGAGCCGACGCCTGCTTCTCTTCGCCCGCGAGCCGCTGCTGTTTTTGGGCCAGCCACGACGAATAGTTCCCCTCCCAGGGAATGCCCGCGCCCTGGTAAAGCTCGAGGATCCACCTGGCCACGTTGTCGAGGAAGTAACGGTCGTGGGTGACGGCGACTACGGTCCCGGGAAATTCTGCCAGGTACCGCTCCAGCCACCAGACGCTCTCTGCATCGAGGTGATTGGTAGGTTCATCGAGGAGCAGCATGTCCGGCTGAGCGAGCAGTACCTGGCAGAGCGCGACCCGCCGACGCTCGCCGCCCGAGATCTTGCCAACGTCGGCCTCGCCCGGAGGCAGCCGCAATGCGTCCATGGCGAGGTCGATTTTGTGATCGAGCTCCCAGAGGCCGAGCGCGTCGATCCGCTCCTGGAGATTGCCTTGCTTCTCCAGCAGACGGTTCATCTCGTCATCGTCCATCGGCTCGGCGAAACGGGCGCTTAGCTGTTCGAACTGATCGAGTAGCTCGCGCTGCTCGGCCACCGCCACTTCAACATTGCCGCGCACATCCTTGGAGGGGTCGAGCCGCGGCTCCTGGGGCAAATAGCCGACCCTGGTGCCGGGGAGCGGTCGCGCGTCACCGAGATAATCCGTGTCCTCGCCCGCCATGATGCGCAGCAGCGTCGATTTGCCCGCACCATTGGCGCCCAGCACCCCGATCTTGGCGCCGGGGTAGAACGCGAGGTAGATGCCTTTGAGGATCTCTTTGTTCGGGGGCACGACCTTGCGAAGGTCGCGCATGGTGAAGATGTATTCGCCGGCCATGGGGACCCAAGATAACTGCGTGAAACAGTAAGGGCGCCCCGACGGGAGCGCCCTCGACACTGCGCCGCGTTGATGACCTAGCTCAGGTGCTTGTTGACCAGCTTGGTCATCTCGAACATGTTGACGACGTCCTTCTTGAAGATCGGACGAAGCGTCTCGTCCGCGTGGATGTTCCGCCTGTTGTTTTTGTCCTGCAGGCCCTTCCGCTTGATGTACGCCCACAGCTTCTTGGTGACTTCGGTCCGGGGTAGCGCGCCCGAGCCGACGACGGCTGCGAGCTGCTCGCTGGGACGCATTGCTTTCATGAATGCAGGATTGGGCTTCCGCTTTGCTGCCGTCCTCTTCTTCGCGGGGCTCTTCGCTGCCCGGCGCCTGGCGGTGGACTTCCTGGCCTTCTTGGACGACTTCTTCTTGGCTGCCATCGCGAGTCTCCCTGAGGGTGTGGAAACCGAGCGTGCCTCCGAAGGACCGAATCCGACGCCCATCAAAGTATGACGCTTTTCTCCCACGGCAATAGGGTGCGCCGCTCTTCTGTGCCGCTCGGTGTAGCCGAGAACCCGAAGAGGGGGCCATATTGGGATCCATGACTCCGCCTGCCTCGACCCTCATGCGCGCCGGCATGCTGTTGCCGGCGGCCGGAGCGCTCGTAGTTCTCGGTGCCTTCCTGAGCCGCCCACGACTCGCGCTGCCTCGTCATGCCGAACGGCCGATCTGTGCGCCCGACAATGGCGGGTTGAACGTGCCGAAGGGCTTCTGCGCGGTCGTGGTCGCGCACGATGTCGGTTCCGTGCGGCACCTGGTGGTCGCTCCCAACGGAGACGTCTTCGTCAATCGGGAGCACGGTGGGGTGATCGCGATACGCGATACGTCGGGCGACGGAGTTGCCGATATAGTCCGACCGTTCAACACGCAGGGTGGCACCGGGATCGCCCTCGAGGGCGACTTCCTGTATTACTCGACGGATGCCGCAGTCTACCGCTATCCCTGGAAGACCGGACAGCTCGAGCCGAAGGGCCAGGCCGAGTCGATCGTTGTCGATTTGCCGGCCGACGGTGACCACAAATCCAAGAGCATTGCCCTCGGGTCCGAAAGCGCGTTGTTCGTGAACATCGGCTCGGCCACCAACAGCTGCCAGCAGCAGAACCGGGCCTCCCGCTCTCCGGGCCGAGATCCCTGCGATGAGCTCAAGACCCGAGCGGGCATCTGGCGGTTCGATGCGAATCGCAAGGATCAGCATCTATCCGACGGCGAGCACTGGGCCACGGGTCTCCGAAACACGGTTGCGCTGGCGACGGATCCTAAGAGCCGCGCACTGTACGGTGTAACCCAGGGGCGAGACCAGTTAGCAGGCAGCTGGGGGTTCTCGGCCGAGAAGAGTGCGGAAAATCCGGGCGAAGAGATGGTTCGCCCGGAGCGGGGCGACGACTACGGCTGGCCTTACTGCTACTACGACACCGACCTGAAGCAGAAAGTGCTGGCTCCGGAGTATGGCGGAGACGGCAAGCAAGTGGGCCGCTGTGCCCGGATAAAGCCCGCACTCGTTTCCTTCCCGGGACATTGGGCGCCACTGGCTCTCGCCTTTGGGGATGGCAAGTTGGGCCCGGCGTATGCGAGCGGCGTCTTCGTCGCGTTTCACGGGTCATGGAATCGGGCGCCGCTGCCCCAGGCAGGGTACCGCATTGTCTGGCAGCCGATGGCTGATGGCCGTCCCTCGGGTACGTATCAAACCTTTGTCACCGGAACCAAGGGCCCGACCTCGATCCGCCCCAGCGGTCTCGCCATTGGACCGGATGGATCGCTGTACATGTCAGCCGATGAGAATGGAACCATCTGGCGCGTATTGAACTCTTCCGACGCGGAACACACTAAGGAGGGAACGTGAAACTGGCAGGATGGGCCGCGGCTGTCATCTGTGCCGCCGGTGCCGTCGCAACTGCGGCTGCGGGCCAGGAAACGCCGCAGAAGGAGCAGGGGCCCGGCGTGGGTCAGCGAGCGCCGGATTTCTCACTCACTGCGGCGACCCGTGAAGGAGTAAAACAGCGCCCGGTAGCGTTGCATGACTTCAAGGGGAAGACCGTGGTGCTTGCCTTCTTTTACAAGGCGAGGACCAAAGGCTGAACCGTCCAGATGAACGCGTACCGTGATCAGTACGCGACGCTGTTCAAGGGTGGGAAAGATGTTGTTTTGCTCGCGATCAGCGCGGATTCGGCAGCCGCGTTGGCTTCCTGGGCCAAAGATTCCGACTTCCCATTCACATTCCTTTCCGATCCGGCCGGCGAGGCCGGCAAGCTCTACGGGGCCTGGCAATCGGACATCAAACTGGACAATCGCAGCGTCTTCGTGATTGGCCCTGACGGAAAAATCTCGTACAAAGCGACGCCGTTCCGCGAAGTGGATCCGACGGCGTACGAGGAGCTGGGAAAGGCCGTCGCTACGGCAGCGCCGACCCGAACTTCTCCCTACTGACAAGTGAAGCCGCTGAGGCACCAGCCTCAGCGGCTCTCCAGGATTCGCGCGATGGCATCGAGCGATGGATCGATCTCCACCGGTTGGTTGGCCCCGGGTGGAGGTGGTTCCGTCTCCTGATGATATGCGAGCAGGGCGCCGGGGTCTTTGAGCACGTGCCCGGTCAGCACGGCGATGACGCTTTCGGAAGAGCCGATGGTGCCGGCCGCGACCAGTCGGCGCACGCCCGCCACGCTCGCAGCGCTGGCAGGCTCACACCCCACTCCTGTCGCGTCCACGGCTGCCTTGGCTTCCAGAATTTCTGTATCGCTCACCGCGAGTACGACGCCGTTGGTTTCCCGGATGGCTTTGACCGCACGATCGTAGGATGCAGGGTCGCCGATTCGGATTGCAGTCGCTACCGTGTCCGCCTTCACCCGGTGCCGGCGCGCGAAGCCGTCGCGGAAACTCTGGGCGAAGGGCGCCGCTCCCTCCGCCTGTACTGCTGCCAATCGCGGCAGCCGGTCGATCAGCCCCCACGTCCTGGCCTCCACCAGCGCTTTTCCGAACGCCGCGGTGTTGCCGAGATTGCCGGCGGGAAGCACGATCCAGTCGGGCGGGGCCCAGCTCAGCTGTTCGAGCGCCTCGAGCACGATTGTCTTTTGTCCCTCGATCCGAAACGGATTGATCGAATTGAGTAGATAGACGCCGAGCTGCTCTCCGGCCTGCTCGACCAGTCTCAGGCAATCATCGAAGTCGCCATGCACGAGCAGTGTCTTCGCTCCGTAGGCAAGCGACTGGGCCAGCTTTCCAAGGGCGACGTTGCCGGCGGGTACCAGCACGAGGGCAGGCAGGCCCGCCTGGGCGGCATAGGCAGCCAGCGAAGCAGAAGTGTTGCCCGTGGACGCGCACGCGACCGCAGTCGCTCCGATCCGCTTCGCCTGGGTCACGCCGACGGTCATCCCGCGGTCCTTGAAAGAGCCCGTCGGGTTATGGCCTTCATGCTTGAGCAGGAGCCGACCCAGACCGGTCCACCGATCCAGCGCCGCGCGGTGAAGCAGGGGGGTGTTCCCTTCGGGATGGGAGATCAGCTCGGTTGCCGATGGGAGCACGACCTCCTTGAATCGCCACACACCCGAGCTCGACGCTCCGCCGCCCCTCCGGTCGGTAAAGCGCCGCAGCAGGTCTGCCCGGGAAGGACCGAGGGGTCGGTGATCGACCTCCAGGAGTCCGCCGCAGCGAGTGCATCGGGGATGGGGATCGGTCTCAACCATCTCGTTCCCGCAGGCGATGCACACCTGCCAGGTCTGAGGTCGTTCAGGAGCCGAAGTCACTCTACGATCCTCGCGCCCAACCCATCGACCTGATCGACACGGACGCGGGCAGCGATTCCGGCATCGGCATACGCTGCCTGCATCGCGGCTGCGACTGCCCGGGCACTGGAGTCCCCCCGCGCCAGCGCAAAAGCCGTCGGGCCGCTACCCGAGATCGAGGCCCCGAGAGCCCCGGCCTTGAGCGCTGCCTGCTTGGCGCCGACGAAGCCCGGCAGCAGCGATGCACGAGCCGGCTCGGCGATACGGTCGTCGAGAGCGCGCCCGAGCAGCTCGTAATCCCCGGCGGCGAGGCCTGCCACCATTGAGGCCACTTGTGCAGCCTGATAGAGCGCCGTCTCAAGGGGAAGCGCGCGCGGTAATACCGCCCGCGCATCCCTGGTTCGCAGTCGCTGATCCGGGTGTGCCAGTACCACGCGCAGGTCCGCCGGAACCGGCACGTGAACGAGGTCGGGCGGATCGATCGCCCGGATCAGCACGATTCCTCCGAACAGGGAGGGTGCGACGTTATCAGGATGCCGCCCGGTCACGGCGGCTTCCGCCTCCAGGCTCACCGAGAAAAGCACGGTCCGATCGAGCGGATTGCCCAGCAGGTGATTGACTGCAACGGCGCCCGCCACGGCGGACGCGGCACTCCCGCCCTGACCTCCTGCCAACGGCAGGCCCTTCCGTACTCTGATGGTCAGTCCGACATCGGAAATTCCAGCCCGGCACATCACTTCTCGCGCTGCCAGAGCTGCTGTGTTCCGCCTCGGATCGCTCGGCAGGTCGTGGTGCCCTGCATCTGTGACGACGATCGCCCCGCCGCTCCGTCGCTCTACGGAGACTTCGTCACCCGCTCCGGCAACGGCCAGGCCGAGAATGTCCAGGCCCGGCCCGACGTTGCCCACCGAGCCGGGAGCGAATCCGGTGCAGCGAGTCAGCGCCGTGCTCACGGTCCAGTCAGCTGAAGGATGTCGTTCAGAACGCCGGCCGCGGTGACGGCGGGGCCCGCGCCGGGACCGGTGATGACAAGGGGGTTCGATTTGTAGCGAGCGGTCGTGAACACGACGGTGTTGTCGGCTCCCTTGAGTGCGCCGAGGGGGCTGGATCGTTCGACTTCGCGCAACCCTACCGATAGCGACTGCCGGGTGACCGACGCGACGTAACGAAGCACGCGCCCCCGCGCAGCCGCCGATTGCACCCGTCGATCCCATGCATCGTCGAAGCGCGACAGTTGCGCCAGGAAATCGGCGAGGGGCAGGGACTGCATCGCTCTGGGCACCAGCGACTCGACGTTGCGCGGCGAGAGGTCGCCGGAGAAGCCCAGCAGGCGACCGAGGATGATGGCTTTTCGCCCTACATCCGTGCCCGCCAGGTCGTCTCGCGGATCGGGTTCGGTATAGCCGTTCTTCATGGCGGCACGGATTGCATCCGAGAACTTGCTGCCGCGCTCGATCTCCGTGAGCAAGTACCCCAGCGTTCCCGAGAGACAGCCCTCGATTCGCTCCACCCGATCACCCGATTCGGTCAGCTTGTAATACGTGTCGATGACCGGCAGGCCGGCGCCCACGGTTGTCTCATGCCGGATTCGGCGCCCGTAGGACCCGGCAAGCTCGTGCAGTCGCATACTCTCGGACCGGGGCCCCGCAAGGGGAAGCTTGTTGGAGAGGACCAGGTCCATGCCGAAGGCCAACGCCTGCTCTAGCAGCTTCCCGGTCTGGGTGGCCGTGAGATCCACCAGAATCGGACGGCGAAGCGCGTGCCCGGCAATGAAGCTCACTGCTTCTTCCGGACTCGCGGCACGGCCGCCGGGTGCCTCCGCCACCGGACGGCCACGCTGCTTAGCCGCCGCGAGTGCGGCGAGCCGCCCATTCTCCAGGCCTCGATGCTCGAAGACGAAGCCGCTCCGGTCGATTACGCCTACCACCCGAAGTGTGAGTCTGGGCCGCCGTACCCGGGCCAGCAGGCCCGCCAGCATTCGCCCGATCTGACCGAAGCCGAGCAGTACGACTTCGACCCGCTCGGGACGGGTGACGGTTCCTCCGCCGATGCGCGCGAGCTGAAACGCGGCATGAATACGCCGCTGAGCGTCGGCCGCTCGGTCGCCGTCGACCACGACGGAAATGTTCAGCTCACTCGACCCCTGTGCGATTGCGACGACGTTGATACCCCCGGCGGACAGCGCGGAGAACACTCCGGCGGCCACGCCCGGCGTCCCGGCCATCCCTAGTCCCACGACCGCGATCGTGGCGACGCCGGGACGCAGTTCCACTCCATCGATCTCACGGCGTTCGATCTCCTGGCTGAACTCCTGCGTCAGGGCCTGGCGCGCCTCCCGCGCGGCTGCGTCGGGAACGCTGAAACAGATCGAGTGCTCCGAGGAGGCCTGGGAAATGAGCGACACCGACAGGCTGCGGCGGTGCAGCGCGGCGAAGGTGCGCGCGGCGATACCGGGCACACCAAGCATGCCGTTTCCGGCCACCGTCACCAGGGTCTGATGCGTGGCTGCGGACAGCGCCCTCACGGGAAGCCTGGTTGCAGTGACGCTATCGGAAACTTCGGTTCCGGGCGATGCCGGATCAGCGAACGGCCGCACGAACAGCGGAATCTTGCGTCCCGAGAGTGGAATCAGCGCACGCGGGTGGAGCACCTTGGCGCCATAATACGCCAGCTCGGCGGCCTCGCGGCTGTGCAGCGCGGGGATAACCCGCGCATCGGGAACGACCTTGGGGTCCGCCGTGAGCAGCCCCGGCACATCCTTCCAGAGCGACACTCGGCCGGCTCCAATAGCCCGGGCCAGCAGCGTTGCGGTGAGATCTGATCCGCCCCGACCGAGTGTGGTGAGATCGCCATCGGGGGAGGCACCGAGAAAACCCGGTACCACCGGAACATCACCTTGCGCGAGCAGTGGGCGCAGGACGCGCCGCGCCGCGCGATCGGTGCGTTCGTAGTCAGGCGAGGCGTGTCCGAAATGCGCGTCGGTGCGAACGACCGTGGTCGCGTCGACGTAGCGTGCTCGAATTCGGTGCATTGCGACGGCAGCCGTTACGAGGCGCGCGCTCAGTCGCTCCCCCCGGGCCAGCATCACGTCGCTGGTGCGCGGGGTGAGGTCGCGAAGCAGTCCCAGACCCGCGGCGAGCGCCGCAAGCTCGGCGAACTGCTGCGATATGTGCGTGATCAGAGAGGCGCGGGCATTGCCCGCGGGCAGGGTGGCCCGGGCCACTTGAGCGTGCCTGGCTCGCAGACCTTCGATCAGCTCCGCGACCCGGGCAGTGTCTCCTCGAACCGCGTGCGAAGCGATCGCGAGGAGCTGATCGGTCACCCCCGCCATCGCCGATACGACGACGACTGCGGGCTCGGCGCGATGACTGCGGACGATAGCAACAGCCTGGCCGATCGCGGCTGCGTCGGCCAGGGAGGCCCCGCCGAACTTGTGCACGTGCGGGGCAGATTTCTCTGGCGGCATGGTGTCGCGGAGGATATACCGCGGGACGCATAAAGTGCAACGTCGGCGCGGACTTGCTCGCGGAGGTCAGTGCAAGCCGGAACCGCCGCCGAGCGTCTTCACCAGCTCGCCGATCACGTTCTTCGCATCGCCGAACAACATCCAGGTCTTGTCGGAGAAGTACAGCTCGTTGTCGATCCCGGCGAAGCCAGGGTTCTTGCTGCGCTTGATCGCGAACACGGTCCGGGCGCGATCTGCGTCGATTATCGGCATGCCGTAAATGGGACTCGTCTTTTCCGACCGCGCCGCGGGATTCACAACGTCGTTCGCACCCACCACGAGCGCCACGTCCACCTGAGGCATGTCCGGGTTGATCTCGTCCATCTCCACCAGGTCGGTATAAGGAATGTCGGCTTCCGCGAGCAGGACGTTCATGTGCCCCGGCATCCGTCCGGCAACCGGATGGATCGCGAATTTCACCGTGATGCCACGTTTCTTGAGCTGGTCGTAGAGCTCGCGAACCTTGTGCTGCGCCTGGGCCACGGCCATACCGTAGCCGGGGATAATGACCACCTGGTTGGCCTGTTCCATCACCTGCCCGGCACCCTCGATCGTTTCCGACTTGTAGACCTTGTGGTCACCTCCAGCGGCGATCTGCTGGACCTGGCCAAAGGCGCCGAACAGCACGTTGGTGAACGAGCGGTTCATGGCCTTGCACATGATGATGGCCAGAATGAGGCCACTTGAGCCGTCGAGCGCGCCGGCCGTAATCAGCAGCTTGTTGTCCAACACAAATCCCATCGCAACCGCTGACAGCCCGGCGTATGAGTTCAGGATCGCGATGACCGTCGGCATGTCGGCGCCGCCGATCGGAATGATCAGGAGCACTCCGAACAGAAGCGCCAGCCCGATGATGACGGGAAACAACTTGGGCGCCCAGTCAGCGGTGGGGTGCAGGACCAGTGCGATTCCCAGTCCAGCCGCGATCAGCAGCAGTCCGAGGTTGGTGAAGTTCTGCCCCGGATAGGTCACGGGTCGCTGCGGAATCCATTTCACTTCCTGCAGCTTGCCCGCGGCCATGAGACTGCCGGTGAACGTGAGATAGCCGAGGATGATTTCCGCGATGATCGCGATCATGCGGAACGCGGTGAGATTTTCCGGCCCCTCTCCAAACCACAGGTAGTACTTGGCCGTCCCCACCAGGCCGGCCGCAAGACCCCCGAACGCGTGCGACAACGCGGTCCGCTGGGGAACTGCCGTGAGCGGCACCCGCGCCAGCGGGATGCCGACTCCGAATCCCGCCACGATCGCGAGGACGATCCAGCCGTGATGAACTACTTCCGGCTGAGCCCAGGTGACGACGACCGCGATGGCCATGGCAACCACCCCGGCCATGACGCCCTGCCGCGCCGTTTTCGGGTCGTTCATCCAATGCAGCGCGAAGATGAACAGCGCCGTCGCCAGGATGTAGGCGAAATGGACGATGCCCTGGCTCATTTCGGTTCTCCGGCGGTCGGCTTCCGGTCGGTCTTAAACATCTTGAGCATGCGGTCCGTGATCAGAAATCCGCTCACGATGTTGGTCATGGAGGCGAACAGGGCGATGGCGCCGAGCAGTCGGATGTGGGCCGGGTAGTCGGCACCGGTCACGATGATCGACCCCACCACGGCGATTGCGGAGATCGCATTGGTGATGGACATCAGCGGCGTATGGAGCAGCCGGGAAACTCGGCGGATCACGCCCAGTCCGATGAACGTCGCGAGGACGAGGACGAAAAGCTGCGACCAGAAGTCGGCCGCCTGAACCGGCGCGGCGTCTTGGGTCATGCGCTCTCCTTCTGGAGTGCTTCGCGGGTACGGGGGTGAGTCACCGCGCCGTCATGGGTGATCAACGCCCCCTGCTGGATATCGTCGTTGGGATCGAGCCGAAATGCCTTGTCGACGGTGAAGGCCTGTACGAACGCGTTGAGATTCCGTGAAAAGAGCAGGCTCGCATCGGAAGGCATTGTGGCGGCCAGGTTGAGCGGCGCCACGATGGTCACCCCGCCGACCCGGACCGTTTCCCCCGGACGGGACAGCTCGCAGTTGCCGCCGCCGTCGGCGGCGAGGTCCACAATCACGCTCCCCGGCTTCATGGATTTCACGATGTCCGCCCCAATCAGCTTGGGGGCGAACACCCCACCGATCAACGCGGTGGTGATCACGGCGTCGGCCTGGGCGCACTGCTCGGCGAGCAGCTCCCGTTGGCGGCGGCGGTCCTCCTCGGAAAGCTCCTTGGCGTAACCGCCGCCCGCCGTTGCGCTCTCCTTGAGCTCGATCCCGACGTATTTCCCGCCCACGCTTTCGATTTGCTCTTTGACCTCGGGGCGCACGTCCGTGGCCGAGACCGTGGCCCCTAACCGGCGGGCGGTGGCGATGGCCTGAAGGCCGGCCACGGCAGCACCGATTACAAATACGCGCGCCGGACGAACCATACCGGCCGCCGTCATGAGCATCGGGAAGTACTTGGGCAGCTCGACGGCCGCCATCAAGGCGCCCTTGTAGCCAGCGATGTTCGCCATGGACGAGAGCGTGTCCATTGACTGTGCCCGGGTGGTCCGGGGGATCGCATCGGTGGAGAACGCTGTGATTCGGGCAGCGGCGAGGGATCGAACCACGGCCAGATTCCGGAGCGGCATGAGCGAACCGAGAAGAATGGTGCCCTGGCGCATCGCGTTGATCTCGTCGGGTCGGTCGATCTGCGGTGCATTCACGCGGAGCACAAGGCCGGCGGACTGGAGCAGCCCGCGCAAGTCCGACTCGATGACAGCACCGGCATCCTGGTAGGCGCCATCGGGAAACCCGGCCGCCTGCCCGGCCTCGCGCTCGATAGCGACCTCGTAGCCGGCTTGGACCAGTTTCTTGCACGATTCAGGGACCAGTGCGACGCGGAGCTCGCGCGGCGCACTCTCCTTGGGAACAGCGATTCGCATCCGGGACTCCGGGGCTGCGGGAGAGTTCGGACGACTAATCTTCACACAGTCGCCGTGCGGTCAAGCCGATCCAGCCCCGTGGAAACAATGTGGGAAACTTGTGCAAATCATATCAGCACACCAGCTTACGCTAAACGATTGATTTTCCGTAGCTTAGGCGTTATATTCGCCCACCGATTTTGATACGCCCCCCCGCCGTACGACCCCTCACCGGGGGTCCTGCTTCCATAGGAGGTTCCGAGAGTGACCGTGAAGCCACGTGTCAAGCGTCGCGCGGTCCGGCCGGCCCAGATTGCCCGGGCCGTCGATGAAGGCCGGGAAAGCCTCGATCTCTACCTCGATGAAATCAGCCGGGTCCCTCTCTTGAACCGCGACGAAGAAATGGAATTGGCCCGCAAGGCATTCAAGGGAAGCATCGCGGCCCAGGAACGGCTGGCGCGTCACAACGTTCGGTTCGTCGTCTCGGTGGCAAAAAAATTCCAGAATCGAGGCGTACCACTCGTCGACCTCATCGGCGAAGGAAACCTCGGACTCATGACGGCCGCCCGGAAGTTCGATCCGGACCGGGGCGTCAAATTCATTTCGTACGCAGTCTGGTGGATCCGGCAGGCGGTGCAGGCTGCCATCGCTCGGCACGGACGCCCGGTAAGAGTGCCGCTCAACCGTACGGCCGACCTCAGCCGGCTGGGCCGCACCACCACGCTGCTCAAGGACCGGCTCGGTCGGATGCCGACGACCGAAGAGCTGGCCCGCGCCACCGGCCTCACCGTTGAAGCCGTCCGCAGTTTGAGCGCGCTCAACTCCGAAGCCGTCCGCCTGGATCATCCCACTCGTGACGGCGAAGGCAACGAGCGGATCGAGCGGTTCTCCACTGGTGAGCAGGAAAGCACCGATACCTCGGCGCTGGCCAACAGCCAGACCCGGGATATCGAGGTGGCCTTGGCGTCCCTGCCGCCGCGGGACGCAAGGGTGCTCCGCCTGTACTTTGGGCTGGATGACGGCAACAGCCGGACGCTCGAGGAGATTGGTCGCATGATGGGAGTTACCCGTGAGCGCATTCGACAGCTGCGCGATCGGGCGCTGCTCAGGCTCAGAGAAGGCGAGACCGGCGATCGGCTTCGCGACCTCGTCGCCTAGCGGTTATCGGGCTGGAAGGACGAGCCCTCCGACTTCATCGGAGGGCTTGTCATTTCTAGGCCTTGACTCCCCCGCGGAGGAACTGTCGCAACACTCGCTGGAGAATGCCTCCGTGCTGGTAATACTCCAGCTCGACCGCCGAGTTGAGCCGGACCACGGCCGGGAAGCTCGTCTTCTTGCCGGCTTGATCGGTGGCAGTCACCTGGACCGTGCCACCGGGCACCAGCTTGCCTGCGATCCCGGAGATCTCGAAGGTTTCGCGTCCGGTCAGGCCTAGCGCCTTCCGGTCGGTCCCAGGTTCGTAAGCGAGGGGCAGCACACCCATGCCGACCAGGTTGCTGCGATGAATTCGTTCGTAGCTCTCCGCGATCACTGCCTTCACCCCGAGCAACGCGGGACCCTTCGCCGCCCAATCTCGACTCGAGCCGGTGCCGTATTCCTTGCCGCTCAGAATGATGAGCGGAGTCCCGTCCGCCCGATACCGCATGGCGGCGTCGTAGATCGACACGACCTCGCCGGTGGGAAAATGCAGGGTCCAGTTGCCTTCCTTGTCTGGAACCAGGGCGTTTTTGATGCGCACGTTGCCGAAGGTGCCGCGCATCATGACCTCGTGATTTCCCCGCCTGGCGCCGAACGTATTCCAGTCGGCCTGTTCGACCCCGTGGTCTCGGAGATAACGCGCCGCTGGACCGTTCTTCGGGATGGATCCGGCCGGAGAGATATGGTCGGTCGTGACGGAATCGCCGAGGAGGGCCAGCACGCGCGCACCCCGGATATCGGCGAGAGGCGGGGGTTCGGGCGGCAGGTTCTGGAAGAACGGAGGTTCCTGAACGTATGTGCTCGCCGGGTCCCATGCATACCGACTGCCCTCCGGCACGGGAAGGCTCCGCCACACGTCGTCGCCGTCAAACACCGAGGCATAGCGCTCGCGGAAGAGCGAAGGCTTGAGTGAGGCCGCCATCGCGTCGGCGATCTCCTTTGGCGTGGGCCAAATGTCCTTCAGCAGTACCGGCTTTCCATCCCTCCCCGTTCCCAGCGGTTCCCGCGCCAGGTCGATGTCCACGCGCCCCACCAGTGCAAACGCCACCACCAGCATGGGCGAGGCGAGATAGTTCGCCCGCACCGAAGGGTGGACTCGAGCCTCGAAGTTGCGGTTCCCCGAGAGCACCGCGGCGGTGACGAGCGCGTGCTCTTCGATGGCCTGGGCGATGGGATCGGGCAGCGGACCCGAGTTCCCGATGCAGGTGGTGCAGCCGTACCCCACCACGTTGAAACGCAATTGCTCGAGATAGGGCAGAAGCCCGGAGCCCTTGAGATACTCCGTCACCACCCGAGACCCTGGAGCCATGCTGCTCTTGACCCACGGCCGCGTCCTGAGCCCGCGCTCCACGGCTTTCTTGGCCAGCAGCCCAGCGCCGATCATCACGGAGGGATTCGACGTGTTGGTGCAGCTCGTGATTGCGGCGATCACGACGGAGCCGTCGTGCAGGTCGCAGGACTCGCCATCCAGCATTGGCTGCGTCACTGCAGGGCTATCCTCGGCCAGCGTAATTGTCCCGCCGCCGCCCTCATTGACCCAGCGGGAGTAATTCGCCTGTGCCAGCTCGTGGCGAGCAGCCGGCGCTGCCGGAGTAAGCAGCTCCGGCAGTGAGACCTGGAAGTTGCGCTTGAGCGAGGTCAGGGGAACCAGATCCTGCGGCCGCCGGGGACCTGCAAGCGCCGGCTCTATGGTCGAAAGATCCAGTGTCAGGGTGTCGGTAAAACTGGGATCCGGCGTGTCGTCGGTCCGGAACAGCTGCTGGTCCTTACAGTAGCTTTCCGCCCTTGCCACGATCTTCGGGTCCCGACCGGTCCGCTCCAGGTACCGAACCGTTTCGGAGTCGACCGGGAAGAAGCCCATCGTGGCGCCATATTCCGGAGCCATGTTGGCGATTGTGGCGCGATCCGCCAGCCCCAGCGATGACAACCCCGGGCCGAAGAACTCGACGAATTTGTCCACGACGCCTTTCTTCC
This sequence comes from Gemmatimonadota bacterium, assembly GCA_046733215.1. GTDB lineage: Bacteria > Gemmatimonadota > Gemmatimonadetes > Gemmatimonadales > GWC2-71-9 > DASQPE01. Next base: position 11,228 of record JBKPOS010000007.1, on the reverse strand, counting down.
GCAGCATCTGGGTCACGGTGAGGACCAGGTCCGTGGCGGTAGTGCCCAGCGGCAGCTCGCCGACCAGCTTCACGCCGATAACGTCGGGCATCAGCATGAAGTAGGGTTGCCCCAGCATGACGGCCTCGGCCTCGATGCCGCCGACGCCCCAGCCCAGAACCCCCAGGCCGTTGATCATGGTGGTGTGCGAGTCGGTGCCCACGACGGTATCGGGATATGCCGTGAGCTCGCCGAATTGATGGCGCAGCTGCACCACGGGAGCGAGATACTCGAGGTTGACCTGGTGGACGATTCCGGTTCCCGGCGGCACAACGCTGAAGCCGCTGAAGGCGCGCTGCGCGAACTTGAGCAGTTGATACCGCTCGTGATTGCGCTCGAATTCCAGTTCCACGTTTTGCTGGAACGCTGCGCCGGTTCCGTAGTAGTCCACCTGCACCGAGTGATCGATCACGAGATCGCAGGGCACCACCGGGTTGATCAGGTCGGGATCACCTTTCATCCGCGCCATGGCATCGCGCATCGCCACCAGATCCACGACGCAGGGCACTCCGGTGAAGTCCTGCAACACCACCCGCGCCGGCATGAAGGGAACTTCGGCCCGCGTACCTGCTGTGGGATTCCATCGAGCCAGCTCAAGAACGTGGTTCTCACTGACGGCCCCCTGGCCCGCGTGGCGAAGGACATTTTCGAGGAGCACGCGGATCGAAAAGGGGAGGCGATCCAGGTCGGCAAGGCCTTGGCGTGCGAGCTCGGACAAGCGATAGACAGTGGCCTGTTCAGCGCCGAGTTGGAGCACGCCTCGCGTACCGAGTGGATTGTGGGTGGATGCAGTCATCGGAGCAGGGGTGAGGGTAGATTGGTCACACCCAGAATGTAATTAGCAGAAACGACCTCATGCCGCTTCCGCCGATCCCCTATTCGATCAGCCGATTGCCCGACGGCGTACGCATCGAGTGGGATCAGGCTGGGCATACCTGGCTTTATCCCGCCCGCGAGCTTCGGCTGGCATGTCCCTGCGCAGGCTGTGTTGAAGAGATGACTGGGCGAGCCCTGTTGAATCCCGCAATCGTCGCTGCCGACGTTCGCCCCGAATCGCTGGAGCTGGTAGGCTCGTACGGGCTTCGGATCCGTTGGAGCGATGGCCACGATACCGGGATTTACACGTTCGAGCAGTTGCGGCGGTTATGCGGCTGTTCCCGCTGCCGGCGCCAGTGAGGGACTGGTGAAGGGGCGCGGTCTTAGGTAACGTAGGCACCCTCTCCCCCAGGACAGTTCTCGCGAGGTCGGCTATGATCGCAGGCCGGCGGTACTGGATTGTCATCTGGTACGGGATCTTGCTCCTGGGTTTGCTGGGCCTGATCGCCTCGGTCCACTGGGGCCGCCGAACGCATTGGCGTAATCTGGACGAGGTGCTCCGGGCGATTGGCACTATCCTGGTGTCAATCGGCATGCTGGTTCTGCTCTATCCGCTCCGCTGGGTCTACGCAGGGCTCCTGGGTGAAGTTCTCCTGGCGGTGGCGCTGATTGCCTTCGGCGCCGCTTTCATTTTGGGGCGACAGGCCGAACGAGAGCGGCGTCTCAGGCGATCCGGCGAGACGCAGCGCCCGCCGGAGTAAGGCATACACTTGCGTCCCCCGGTTACCCTCCTCAACGTACAGATGGGCCGCGGGGCGCGGTGTCCGGAGTTGTGCTCCGGGCCGTCCCCCGGAGCAAGCTGCCCGGGGTGGCGCCGATCCCTCCTGCAACTGGGGAGGAAGGGCCATGGCTCGGTCCGATCTCTCAAAGGGTGATGAGGGCACCTATGTCGGTGCTATCGGTGCCGGCTGCGTCGCCCTCTGGTTTTTCGTCAGCGACCTGATTCAGGGTCATCCCCTCCGCACTCCCAGCGTTCTCGGCCAGGTACTGCTATTCGGCCAGTCACGGCCGGATCTCACGCACGTCCAGTTCGCTGCCATCATCGCCTACACGGCGGTCCACTTCGCCCTGTTTCTCGCGTTCGGCATAGGGCTGGTGGCGCTGATCCGATGGGCGGCGCGGGAGTCGGCGGTTCGTTACGCGATTCTGCAGGTCTTTCTGGTCTTCGAGGTGCTGTTCTACGGGCTCCTGTCGCTCGTGTCCGAGGCCACTCGGGAACTGTTCCCGTTCTGGACGGTACTGGGCGCCAACACGTTTGCCGCGATCGGGATGGGACTCTATCTGTGGCGGCAGCATCCCGAGTTCCGGCAGCTGTTGCGCGAGGTACCACTCGGCGCGGCGCCGGTGAAGTGAGACGCCGAGGGGCGCTCGCGTGTGCTAGCGCCCCTCCGGCTTCTTACTTCCCCTCTCGCACCGGTTTAGCTTCCCCCGTTCCTCCTGCCGGACGGGATCGTCTGCGCGCCGTTCTCTCCACTGCCGTCACCGCGCTCTTCCTCATCACCGTTCCCCTCGCTGCTCAACTCGAGCCGCCCTCTACCGGCGGAGTCGTGGCATTGGAGCACGAGCTTCGTTTGCTGGGCCACTACAAGCGTGTATTGGTGATCGGCGCCCACCCCGACGACGAGGACACGGAGCTGCTCACCGTTCTGGTTCGGGGTGAAGGCGCCGAAGCTGCGTACCTCTCGCTGAATCGAGGAGAGGGCGGCCAGAATGCGATCGGCCCGGAGCTGGGAGAGCCACTCGGCCTGCTGCGGAGCGAGGAGCTCCTGGCCGCCCGTCATCTGGACGGCGCCCGACAGTTCTTCACTCGATCGTACGACTTCGGCTTCTCCAAATCGCTCGACGAAACCTGGACTCACTGGCCGCGCGATTCGGTTCTCAAGGATGTCGTCCGGGTGATCCGGCGATTTCGCCCGCAGATCGTCGTGTCGGTCTTCAGTGGCACGCCGCGCGACGGTCACGGTCAGCATCAGGCGGCCGGCTGGGCGGCTCAGGAGGCATTTCGTATTGCGGGAGACGCCACCCGGTTTCCCGAGCTTGCGCGCGACCAGTTGGCGGCATGGATGCCACTAAAGCTGTATCGCAGCACTCGATTCGACAGCGCGGCGACCACACTCGTGCTCCAGGGTGGCGTGCTCGATTCGGCGGTCGGCAAGTCCTATCACCAGGTGGCGATGGCGAGTCGGAGCCTGCATCGCTCGCAGGACATGGGACAGCTCCAGCGAATCGGCCCTTCGGTAGTGCGATTGGCGCTGATTCAGGACCGCACCGGGAAGGGCGCAGATGGTCTGTGGGCCGGCATTGACACGACGCTCGCTGGTCTTGCGTCGGCGGGAGGCCGGACACCAGCATCCGGACCATGGGATTCGCTCGCCACGGCGATCGCGGATTACCGTCGGACGGGCAAACCGCCGCTTGCAGCTACGTTGGATCGCTTCGCCGCGGCATTGCCGCAGGCGGAGTCGCAAGGAACGATCAAAGTTGCTCGCGCCAGCGCGGAGCAATGGGACCAGCTCACCCGCATGCAGCACGTGATCCAACTTTCCTCGGGCATGGTCTGCGACGCGGTCGCGGACGACCAGCGCTTTGTCCCAGGCCAGACGCTGCATGTCGATGCCACCTGCTGGAATGCCGGCAGCCGCCCGATATCTCTTCCACTGGTCGCCATTCACGGCAACTCGACATGGCCGGGAGTACGGGAGACGAAGGAGGGCGCGACCGTGCAGGCGGGGGCTGTCAGGAGCTGGGCTTTCGACGTGCCCATTCCGGATACCGCCAATCCAACCACGCCGTATTTCCTCCGGACTCCGCGCCAGGGTGACTTCTACGTCTGGCCGGCCGGTCCGCCTGACCTTCTTGGGCTGCCGTTCGAAGAGCCACTGCTCACTGCAGATTTCGGTGCCGAGGTCGAGCCTCGCGAGGTCACCTTCCAGTATCGGGATCAGACAAACGGGGAAGCTCGTCGTCCCTTGTCGGTGGTACCGAGAATCGATGTGAAGCTCGATCCCGACACCCTGGTCTGGGCGACGAGTTCGCGAGGTGCTCGCCGGTTTACGGTGACTCTGGTGAATGGCGCACGCGATACTACGACAGGCAGCCTCCGACTGGTCGTGCCGAGCGGTTGGAGGACTTCTCGCGTGGTTTCTTTTACTCTATCGCGCGAGGACGAATCTCGCTCCTACAGCTTCGACGTGACGCCTTCCCCGACGGTGCGGCCGGGAACATTTACCATCCGGGCCGAGGCGACCGATCGGCTGGGGGCGCACTACGATACCGGCGTTTTCAGAGTCGACTATCCCCACGTTCGTCCTCGGTCTTTCACTCGACCTGCCATTGCTTCTCTGCGGGTGGCCCCGCTGACGCTGCCGCGCTTGGCGCGAGTGGGATATGTGAGGGGCGCAGCGGATCGGGTGCCGGAAGCGCTCCAGAGCGTTGGCGTACCGGTCAGCCTGCTCGATGGAGACGCCCTTGAGCGAGAGGATCTTTCCCGCTATGCCGCGATCGTCGTGGGGAGTCGGGCATACGAGACCGAGCCAGCGCTCCAGCGCTTCAACCGCCGGTTGCTCGAGTACGTTCGTCGCGGCGGCCTGCTCCTCGTGCAGTATCAGCAGTATGCGTTCTTCTTGGGAGGGTACGCGCCCTACCCCATGACGGTGGCGGGCCAGGCGCTCCGCCTCGAGGCTGCCCCCGCCACCGGCACGGGAGGCCGCGCAACGCCGCCCCGCCCGGCGGGTCCGCCAGTGAGTCACGATCGCGTGACCGACGAATCCGCCCCGATTCACATCCTGCAGCCTGACGATCCGGTGTTTCGGGTGCCGAACCGGATCGGCGAGAGCGACTGGGGGGGCTGGGTCCAGGAGCGGGGACTCTATTTCGCCCGGAGCTGGGATTCCGCCTATCGGCCGTTGCTCGAGACGCACGATCCGGGGGACGATCCCCGGCAGGGCGGACTCCTGGTCGCACGAGTGGGCAAGGGAACCTACATCTACACCGGTCTCAGCTTCTTCCGACAGCTGCCCGCCGGCGTGCCGGGAGCGTATCGGCTCTTCGCCAATCTGCTCGCGCTCGCGCGGCCTGCATCGCGGTGAGGCGGCGCGCCGCAGTGCTGGTATGGCTGCTGTGCGCCTGCAGCAGAGATACCCGCACGCCGCTGCTGCTGTATTCACCTCACGGGCGCGATCAGCTCACGCTGCTCGAGCATGAATTCGAGCGCCGCCACCCCGAGATTGACGTTCGCTGGCTGGACATGGGGAGCCAGGAGATCCTGGACCGGCTGCGCTTCGAGCGGGTGAACCCGCAGGCCGACATCTGGTTCGGTGGCCCAACCACGCTGTTCGATCGCGGAGTGGAGGACTCGCTGCTAGCCCCCTATCGCCCCGCTTGGGCCGATCAAGTGGGACCTGACGGCATCGGACCTCACGATCTCTACTATCCGGTTTACCGCACGCCCGCGGTCATCGCCTTTAACAATCGGGCGGTTCGCCGCGCCGACGCGCCGCAGGATTGGGACGACGTCCTCGAACCGCGCTGGCGCGACCAGGTCCTCATCCGGGACCCCATGGCCAGCGGCACAATGCGCGCCATCTGGGGGTTGGTGCTATTACGGAGCATACGTGCCACGGGAGATACCGGTGCCGGCATGGCGTGGCTGCGTCGCCTTGATCGGCAGACCCGAGCCTACACGCTCAATCCGGCGGTGCTGGACGCCAAGCTGGCGCGGCGGGAAGGCGTCGTGACTCTCTGGGATCTTCCGGACATCCTGATCAGCCGATCGAAGGGGCTTCCCTTCGACTACGTCTTCCCCCGGAGCGGAACGGTCGTGATCGACGATGCCATAGCTCTGGTTCGCGGATCGCGGCATCCTAAGGCTGCCAAGGCGTTCATCGATTTCGTGGGCAGTGTGGATGGGCAGCTCCTCGCTGCGCGCCGCGTGTACCGACTGCCGGCCCGGCACGACCTGCCGCCAGACTCGGTCCCGCCGTGGGTCCGGGACGTCGAGCGGAGCATGGTGGTCGCCCACATGGATTGGGGCCTGCTTGCTCGGGATGGTGCGGACTGGATGAGCTACTGGGATCGTCACGTACGCGGCATGGGGCACCGGTGACGGCGTTCCTCGAGGTGAACGGCCTGACCAAGCGATTCGGTTCGGCCGTCGCAGCAGATCAAGTCTCACTCACCATGACCCGCGGTGAAATTCTCGCACTGCTCGGGCCGAGCGGGAGTGGAAAGACTACGACATTGCGTTTGCTGGCTGGATTCGAAGCGCCCGACAGCGGCACCGTGGCGGTGGATGGACTCGACGTCACACGCCAGCCGCCGGTGGCTCGACGTTTTGGAATGGTGTTCCAGCACTATGCGCTCTTTCCCCACCTGGACGTGGGCCAGAACGTTGCGTTTGGGCTCGAGTCCACCGGAGTAAAAGGCACGGCATTGGAACAGCGGGTGGCCCGGGCGCTCGAGCTGGTCGAATTGGCCGGCTTCGAGCGCCGTCGTGTCGCGCACCTCTCCGGCGGGCAGCAGCAGCGGGTGGCGTTGGCCCGTGCCATCGCGCCGGAGCCTCGCGTCCTCCTGCTGGATGAGCCCTTGTCCAATCTGGATCCGGTACTCCGGGAGCGGACCCGGCGCGAGCTGCACGATCTCATTCATCACATCGGCATTACGACCGTGCTCGTGACGCATGAGCAGGAGGAAGCCTTCGAACTGGGTGATCGGGTCGCGGTGCTGCGCGATGGTCGACTGGAACAGGTCGGCACACCGGACGAGCTCTACGCCAGGCCAGCTAATCCATTCGTCGCCGGCTTCGTGGGCCGCGCCTCGATCCTCGAGGGTGTGGTGCTGGAGCAGGGCAGGTCCGGGACCCGTGTGCGGGTCGAAGGAGTCGAGTGGGGGATTTCGACGGACGGCGTAGGGCAGCGCACCCTGGTGTCCGGCCAACCCATTCGCGTGCTCGTGCGTCCAGAGGCGCTCTGGATGGCGCGAGCCGAGCCAGGAACCCTGGGCGCCACCGTCCGAGAGCGTCGGTTCGCCGGAGCTACTTCGTTGTTCCTGGTGGAGACCGATCTCGGTTCGATGCTGGAGCTGAGCGGATCCGGTGTGGCCGTCAAGATCGGCGAGCGGGTCGGACTCGTGCCGAGCCGGCGCGCCGGCGCAGCATCTGGGATTCACCTTTTTCCACTGGATGCCGTCACGTGAGCGGGCCAAGACTTCGGGGAACGCTGACCGCCGTCGCGCTGCTCGCGATCATCTCCTGGCTCGTTGTGTATCCGCTCTCCCTCGTTTTGCTCGAGTCGGTACACACGTCACAGGGTTGGACGCTGGCATATGTGAGACAATTCGTGGGACGCGCTACCGAGTGGCAGGCGCTCTGGGGCAGCTGCTGGATTGCAATCGCGAGCGTTGGGCTCTCTGCGTTGATCGGCGTGCCCCTCGCCGTGCTCGTGACCCGGTTCGATTTTCCGGGGCGGCAGGCGCTAACGGGCATCCTCGCCCTGCCGGCGGTTCTGCCGCCGCTCGTGGGTGTGGTGGCCTTTCTCTTCCTTTATGGCGAATCGGGCTTCCTCGCCCGAATGGTGCAGGCGTTGCTGCGGCTCGACGCCGAGCCGTGGCGGCTCGAGGGAGCCGCCGCCATTCTGCTGGTTCACGCGTACTCGATGTACGTCTACTTCTACCTGTTCACCCGGGCGGGCCTGGTGTCGCTCGATGGGTCGATGCTCGAAGCTGCAGCCAGTCTGGGCGCGCGTCGGTGGCGGACCGTGCGCCGGATCATGCTGCCCGCTCTCCGACCCGCGCTCGCTGGCGGCGCACTGCTGACCGCAATGACGGCGCTCGCGTCGTTCAGTGCGCCATACGTGTTCGGTGGTGGATTCCGGGTGATGACGACTCAGATCGTCTCGACCCGCCTCAATGGGGAGACTTCTCTGGCAATGGTAGAGACCGTCTCTCTCACGGTGCTCGCACTCCTGGCCTTGCTCGTGTTTCGCGGCGCGGAGCGGGAGTTGGGCGGCAGCAAGGGAACACCGCCCGCCCCGACCCCGATACGCCGTCCCTGGGCTCGCCGCCTGTTGACCCTTGCGGCGTGGAGCATCGCGGCCGTCCTTCTGTTGCCGCACCTCACGCTGCTGGTTGTCTCCTTCGTGCCGGTAGGCACCTGGACCACAGAGGCGATTCCCCCGGCGTGGACGCTTCGCAACTACGCGACGCTGGTGCAGGACCCTGTGCGGGTCAAGCCGCTGCTCAACAGCCTGTGGCTCGCCAGCGCGGCTACCGCTGCCTCGGTGGCGATTTCTCTGCTCGCCGGAATCCTGGTGGTCAGGCGCCGAGTCCGCGGGCGTGGAGCGCTGGAAGCGCTCCTGGCGCTGCCCTGGGCAGTGCCCGGTACCGTCTTCGCCATCGCGATCGCAACGGCGTTCAGCGTGCACGCTCCGCTGGCCGGTCGGATCGTGCTGGTTGGCACGGTTTGGATCCTTCCGCTCGCGTATCTCGTACGGAACCTGCCCCTCACGAGTCGAGCCACGCTGGCAGGCTTCCGCGCGCTCGATCCGTCGCTCGACGAGGCGGCGGCGTCGCTCGGGGCCGGTCGCTGGCGCACCCTGTGGGCAGTCACCGTTCCGCTATTGCGGCCTTCCCTGGTGGCGGGCGCCACCCTCGCGTTTGCGACGGCATTGGGAGATTTCGTGACCTCGATCGTGCTGTATACCTACGACACGCGCCCCATCTCACTGGAGATCCTGTCGAGTCTGCGCCAAGCCGACGTCGGTGTGGCTGCGGCGTATGGGGTAGTCCTGATGGCCGTGAGCGCCACGGTGTTTGCAGTAGGAGGAAGTCGCAGTGGGGGCGGAATCGGGTGAAGGCGGGGTCGAACCACCAGCTACGTCGCCTGGCGGTGCTGATCGCCATCAGCCTGGTGGACATGATCGGCTTCGCGATTGTCCTGCCGCTGCTCCCGTTTTACGCGCTCCGGCTTCGGGCCACACCGTCCGAAATCGGCCTCATCATCGCGGCATTTTCCATCGCGCAGATCCTGTCGGCCCCGGTGTGGGGACGTGTGTCGGATCGGTACGGCCGCCGACCGGCGTTGCTCATCGGACTGCTTGCCTCGGCGTGCGCGTACATCGTCTTCGGCCTCGCCGACTCGATCTGGCTCTTGTTGGTTTCCCGACTGGTACAGGGGGCCGGCGGGGGAACCACCGGCGTCGCTCAAGCCTACGTCGCCGACACCATTGAGCCCTCACAACGAGCCAAGGCGCTAGGGTGGCTGTCTGCCGCCACGGGAGCCGCCTTTGCGATCGGGCCGTTGATCGGATCGCTGGCCGCACACTTTGGTCAGACCGCACCGGGCTTCATTGCGGCGGGCCTCTGCATCCTCAATGCCGCGTGTGCTTGGAAGTGGTTGCCCGAGTCGAAACGCAAGGATGGCTCTGGGGCGGTGGCGGCTCTCCGAAAGCCGGTCTGGCACACCGCGGCACAGGTCGTGGTGCATCCAGCCCGCCCTACGTCGCGCCTCATCCTCATCTACGGCGTGGGCATGCTTGCGTATTCCGTCCTCACCTCGGTGCTCGCCCTCTATCTGGGCGCCGAGTTCGGAACCAACGAGCACACGATCGGGAAGTGGTTCTTCTACATCGGGACGATTCAGGTGGTCATGCGCATCGGGTTGCTCGGACCGATCGTCGATCGCATCGGCGAGGCGTGGGCGATGCGCACGGGCACTGCGATCCTGGTCTTCGGCCTCCTGCTGTTTCCCGTTCCGAACTCCGCCCTGTTGCTCGCGCTGATCGTGCCGTGTGTCCCAATCGGGACTGCGCTGCTGTTCCCATCCACCACCGCGCTCATCTCGCGCCACGTGTCGCGCTCGGAATACGGGACCATGATGGGTGTGGCCCAAACGTTTGCCGGCCTCGCCAGGATCATGGGTCCCATGCTTGCCACCGCGGCCTTCCAGCGTCTGGGACACCCCGCGCCCTTTTTCATCGCCGGAGGCATCGTGGCCCTGGTGGGCCTCCTGGCCTTCCAGGTTGAGGTCGAGCCGCCTACTGTCAAAGCCGTACCGGCTCCGGCGCCGGAATCACCCGCATAGAACAATTCAGGGGGCGGCTATGAGCGTCGAGGAACGCCTCGATCGACTCGAGCAGCGGCTGCAGGTCCTGGAAACGTTGATGCGTGATGTGGTGCGCGCGCGAGGGACGCCCCCGCTCGAGGCCACCGCGCGGGGCATCACGGCGCCACAGCCCGACGCGATTCTCGCGCCGAAAACGTCTCTGGCAGCCGCCTCCCAAGCGGAGCCCGTGGGCAGGACTCCGCCCCTGTCGCCGCGTGCCCCGGACAGGGCCGCGGCCCTCCAGAGCAACGCCCGGGGGAAGGCCAACTTTCTCCGTTCCGAGGAGTGGATCGGGCAGCGCGGCCTCCTTGCAATCGGCGTCCTCGCGCTGATTCTCGCAGCTGGGTATCTCCTCAAACTCTCGTTCGACCGGGGCTGGATTTCGCCGTTCGTCCGCTGTGTGGGCGGTGCGATAGCCGGCGGTGTCGTTGGCGCGCTCGGCTGGCGCATGCTCGCACGCTACCGCAGCTACGGCGCGTCGCTCATCGGCTGCGGCGCTGCAATCATGTATCTCGCGGTCTGGGCGGCGGCAAAGTTATACGGGTTGCTTCCGCCCGCAACCGGCATTGGCGCGCTGGCTCTCGTGTCGCTCGGGCTCGCGGCTGTTGCCTTCGCCATCAATGTCGAGGCGCTGGGCACGTCCGCAGCGCTCGGCGCGTTCATCGCTCCGGTCCTGCTCGGCAAACGAGGCAATCCCGACACGCTGCTCATTTATCTCACAGCCCTTGGTGTGGCGCTCGGATGGGTCGCGGCGCACAAGCGCTGGCGTACCACGGCGGCTCTCGTGGCGTTGAGCTTCTTCGGGCTGGGCTGGGCGGGCGTCGCGGACTCACGACACCCCATCGGCGCGCTCGGGTACACTATGCTGGGCGGTGCGGGCGGAATCTACGTGGGACTGCGGGAACGTTGGTGGGAAACCCGGTTCCTCGCGTTCTGGGGAGCCTGGGCTCTTCTGGCCACGGTCCACGACAAGCTCAGCCCCACCTGGCCCACGCTGGTCGCGGGCATTCTTCTGGCTGCGCCTGTCTGGTGGCACGCGCTCCGCCGGAGAGCCTGGCTTCCAGTCCGGCTCATGGCGAGTGTGCCCGGCGAGGGGCTAACAGTCGGCGACGCGCTTTACTTCTTCTCGACCCCATTTCTTGTCGCGTGGGCCGTCCCGACATGGGCTCCCGACTTCTTTGCGGAGCACGCCGGACTCGCCGCCCTGGTGGTAGCC
>JBKPOS010000006.1:0-57332 GCA_046733215.1 Gemmatimonadota bacterium | reverse complement strand
CGATCGTAATGAATGATGCCTCGATGTCGATCTGGGTGAATTCGGGCTGACGGTCGGCGCGTAAATCCTCGTCCCGGAAGCAGCGGGCGATCTGGAAGTAGCGATCGAACCCCGCCACCATCAGGAGCTGCTTGTAGATCTGGGGCGACTGCGGCAACGCGAAAAACTCACCGGGGTGTACCCGGCTTGGCACCAGGTAGTCCCGGGCACCCTCAGGTGTCGGCTTGGTGAGAATCGGGGTCTCGATCTCCAGGAAGCCGAGGCCGTCGAAATACCGTCGGGCGACCTGCATCAAGCGATGGCGCAGCAGGATGTTCCGTTGAAGCTCGGCCCGACGGAGGTCGAGCACGCGATGGCGGAGACGAAGCTCCTCGGCCGGCAGCTCCTCCTTCTCCTTCCGCGCGACCGGAATCGCCGGAGTTACCGCCGGTCCGACGATCTCCAGATCCGTGACGTGGACTTCGACATCACGGGATGCCAGGGCTGAATCCCGTGCCGCCTCGGGACGCAGCTCGACGGTCCCGGTTGCGAGAATCACGGTCTCGGCTCCGAGGCCGGCCGCTCGCTCGAGGACTGCGGGCGGGGTCCACGCGGGATTGCAAGAAAGCTGAACCAGACCGTCTCGGTCACGAAGGTCGATGAAGACGAGCCCGCCCAAATCGCGGCGGCGGTGAACCCACCCGCCCAGGTGGACACTGGCCCCGACGTGATCGCGGGACAATGACCCGCATCGATGCGTGCGTAATCCGGTGGCCGTCATGCCGTATCTTACCGCTCCTCAGCATCGAGGAGGGCGCGATGGAAGTCCTCCGGAGTACCGGCGCACACCAATTGGTCCCGCACGTCAGTGTGCCGGACCAGCCTGGCGATTCGGCTCAGGACCTTCACGTGCTGGCCGGCAGACGCCTCGGGGCCGACGATCAGAAAGAACAGCCGAACCGGTTCTCCATCCAATGCATCAAAGGGAACGGGCGTCCTGGTAACGCCGGCCACCACGCTGAGCGCCTTCACCGTGGGTGATTTGCCGTGGGGAATGGCAACCCCGAATCCGATGCCCGTGCTGAGCTCCTGCTCCCGCCGCACGACCGCCCGATAGGCGTCCTCGTAACTGCCACCGGCGCGGTCGACCAGCCGGTGCACCAGCTCCCCGATGGCTCCCGGTTTGTCTATCGCTGTCATCGGCACCACCACACACTCGGGCGTGACCAACTCGCTCAAGAGCACGGCTGGGCCGGTAGGCGCATGGGGTCAAACGTAACCGTTCGCCAAAAGTGTCGCAAGCGATTCAGGGGTTTGGGGTTAGCAAATCAGACCGCTATCACATTGTGAAGGTCCTGTGACCTGCGGTGCCGCTCTGGCCCGCGAATTATCTTCCGAGCCCATGACCGGCGACAACGATTCGGCCACCTTGCTTGACGTGCCGCCCTCGGTTGCTACGCAGCGGATTCGGGACTGGGTGGCCCACCGGGGACTTCCGGGGTACCGTGCCGGCCAGATACAGCGACGTCTCTGGACTGCCCCGATTGCGAGCTGGACCGCAGCCACGGAGTTGCCGAACACACTGCGGGCGGACTTGGCCACTGAGCTCCCGCTCAGGCGGCTGGCCGTCGATACCCTCCAGGAATCAGCGGATGGTACCAGGAAGTACCTCTGGCGGCTGGACGACGGCGAGGCCATCGAATCGGTCCTGATCCCGTCGGGAAAGCGTCGCACGCTCTGCGTGTCCTCCCAGGCCGGCTGCGCCTTGGGTTGCGTCTTCTGCGCCACCGGTCAAATGGGATTTCGGCGCAATCTCACACCGTTCGAGATTGCCGGACAGGCCAGGGAGCTGGTGCTCGCCAATCCTGCCGACCGTCCGACGAACGTGGTGTTTATGGGGATGGGTGAGCCGCTGCTCAACTGGGCGGCAGTCGATACCGCTCTTACCATCCTGAACGATCCGAATGGTCTGGGCATCGGGGCGCGCCACATCACCGTCTCGACGGTGGGAATTCTGCCCGGCATGGCCGAGCTTGCGAAACGGCCGGAACAGTTCCGTCTCGCGATTTCGCTTCACGCGCCGACGCGGGAGCGACGCGTCGGACTGATGCCGATCGAGAAGAAGTACGACCTGACCCAGGTGCTCGACGCCGCGCGCGCGTTTCGTAAGCGAATCACATTCGAATACGTTCTGATCGCGGGCCGGAACGACAGTGACGGAGACGCCGATGTGCTTGCCAAGCTGGCCCGCCGATTAGGTGCATTGGTGAATCTGCTCCCGCTACATCCCGGCGGAGCTCCCGGCCTCGCTGCGACCGCCGCCCCGCGAATTCGGGCGTTCCGGGACCGACTCGCCGCTCAGGGTGTCGAAGCGTCGGTCCGGCGAAGCCGAGGCCTCGATATCGATGCCGCGTGCGGACAGCTTCGCGTCAACGTCGAGCGGAAACGTCGGCGCGAGCGCACTACCGCCCCGAAAATGGAATGACGGCTATGGTCGCCTATGACGCCGGACATGGCGGTGTCCCCCTCGTTTTCCTTCACTCGCTCGCGGGTCGGGGGTCTCATTGGGCGGCTCAGGTGCAGCATCTGCAGCAGCACCGCCGGGTGCTGGCGCTTGAACTCCCGGGTCACGGGGCGGCTCCGACGACGGCCGGTGCCGACTACAGCATCGAGGCGATGGCCGGCGCAGTGTTCGCCACGCTCGAACCGCTCGGCCTGGGTCGGGTCTCGATCGCCGGCCACAGTTTCGGCGGCGGCGTGGCGCTCGAGTATGCAAGTACCCGCCCCGGTGAGGTCGTCGGACTCTTCCTGTTGGATCCGATCAGTGACGGACGCGAGATCCCTCAAAGTGAAGTCGCACCGTTTCTCGCAGCGCTCAACTCCTCAGCGTATTCGACAACGATCGAGGAGTATTGGACCAGTATCTCTGGTGCTCGGGAAGCGATTCGCCGGAGACTGCTGGAAGATTTGCGACAGACGCCACGCGAGGTGGTAGTCGGAGGCTTTCAGGCTGTGTTGCGCTATGATCCGGTGACGGCGCTTGCGCGATTCCGGGGACCGGCCTTGTCGGTTGTGACTCCCAGGAACGATGGCCCCACCAGCCTGCACCGCCTGGGCCGAGGCTTTCCGCACCGCGTGGTGAAGGGCACGGGCCATTGGATCCAGCTCGAAGAGCCCGACCTGGTCACAAGACTGATCGAGGAGTGGGTGGCAACGATCCCGGTAGATGGGCCAAACTAGGGAGTAGCGGGAGCAGCTCGCGACAAGCGATAGAGGAACACGGCAGCGCGCGCCGTCGCGGTCGGCAGCGATCCGAGATCGACGAATTCGTCGGGCGTGTGAGCGCCGCCACCTTTTACACCGACCCCATTGATTGCTGCCGTATAGGGGGCGGCGAATGCGATGTCGGCTGCTCCCCGTTTTGCTGGATCGAGCACGCCAACCGCGCCATAGCCCAGGGCCCGGCTCGCGGAGTCGAGCACCGCAAGCAACGCGTCATTGCGCGGCGACGGCGACATTGCAGGATACGGGTCGTTGAATGAAATCGTCGCTGACGTACCGGGAAGGCTGTGCGCCACGATCTGTCGCATGCGTTCCTGCGCGTGCACCATCTGCGAATCGTAGAGAAAGCGGAGATCGCCCGCGACGACGGTCGAGCGAGACACGATGTTGTCCTTGCCTGATGTCTTGGCCGAGAGCTGCAACGTGTCGAACCCGACGTCGGTCCCACCGGCAATGACGCCCGGATTGAACGTGAGGTACCGCTCGCCAGCCATCGCGGTCCTGAAGCCATCGAGAATGCGCGCCGCTTCGTAGATAGAGCCGTAGCCGGCTTCCGGGCTGAAAATCTGCCCGGAATGAAACTGGCGTCCGGTCACCCGAAGCACCCACATCACGGCGCCGCGCTGCGCTACCGTGCCGGCACCCGCGTCGGGTTCGAAGTCGATCACGGCGTCGCTTCGACGGGCGGCCTCGATCAAGGCGGCTCGTGACACCGAGGTCGGCTGGCCGGCGGATTCCTCATCGCCGGTGAGCAGCACCGATACCTGCATGCCCTCCAGCACGCCGACGCTTGCCAACGCCTTGAGCGCGAACAACAACACCACATCGCCGCCCTTCATGTCGTAGGCACCAGCTCCGGTGGCGAGCGTATCCGAACGACGGAAGTGACGCTGATCGCCTTCGAAGACCGTGTCGAGGTGTCCAATCAGAAGAAGCCGCTTTCCTCGATTGCCTCGCCGCTCGGCGTACAGATGACCAGCACGGTGCACCTCAGTCGGCAGCTCCAGCCATGACGTCTTGAATCCCAGCGAATCGAGGCTCCTGCGGACTGCGCTACCTACCGCGCGGACTCCGGCCGCGTTCATCGTCCCGCTGTTGATATCGACCAGTCGCGCGAGGGTCGCAATTTCGTCTTCGCGGTGAGTTTCGGCGTAGCGCTTGAGCTCGAGCTCGACCGGCGCAGCGGACTGACCCGCGGCTGGCATCGTCCGAGTCAGGTACCCGGCCACCATTGCGCAGCTGAACGTGAAGAAGCGGAAGGGACGCATTCGATTAGCCCGTGGCTCCGAATCCGGCCGCGACGCAGTTGATGGAGAGCAGCAGACGATGCAGCGCTTCGTTCCGATCGTCGTCGGTTTCCGCGGCGCGGTAACGCCGAAGGAGGTCGACCTGGAGCCGGCCCGCCTGATCGATCGTCGGCATCCGCCGCGCAAGCTTACGGAGGAAGCGCGGGAATCGCTCTGCCAGCGCTCGGGCTTCGCTTACGTGCAACACGGTTCTCACAGTTCGATGGTACTCGTCTTCGATGAGACCGAAGACCGTGTCCCTGACTTCCCGATCGGGGTGCAGGGCGGCGAATTGACCCGCCATGTCGAGGTTGACCTGGGCGAGGGTTTTCTCGACCTCGTCCACGATCAACCGGAAGAGTCGCGAGTCGCGGAACATCCGCCGCAACAGTGCCTCGCCCCGTGCCCCCCGGACCTGCATGAAGGTCTCGAGCCCGCTTCCCATCCCGAACCAGCTGGGCACGAAGTGACGATTCTGAGTCCAGGCAAAAACCCAGGGAATGGCTCGCAAATCCCCGATCGTTCGAGCGCCGAACCGACGAGCAGGCCGCGAACCGAGGTTGAGAAGGGAGATCTCTTCGAGGGGACTCGCGACCTGATAGTAGGAGAGCAGCATAGGATGATCGATCAGCTGCCGGTACGCAGCCATCGAAGGACCGGCGATGGCCTCCATCGCTTCGTCGAACTCGCCCACAGGCACCAGTGCCTGCTCCCGCTGCGACTTGAGCGAATGCTCGAGCACACTGGACGCCAGCAGCTCGATCTGGTACGCAGCCGTCCCGCGATTGGCATACTTGAACGAGACTACTTCACCTTGCTCGGTCAGACGGAATCGTCCGTTGATCGACCCAGCGGGCTGTGCCGCGATCGCCCGGCCGGTGGGTGCACCGCCCCGGCTGACTGACCCGCCCCGGCCGTGAAAGAACGCGATGGGAATTCCGAGCTCCTCGCCCAGCCGTGTGAGCTTCACCTGTGCCTTGTACAGCTCCCAATTCGCAGCGAAGTAGCCGCCGTCCTTGTTGGAGTCCGAATAGCCGATCATCACCTCCTGCACCCCGCCCTGCTCGCGGAGGCTCCGTCTCACGACGGGAATGTTCAGGAGCTCGCGCATGATCGCGGGCGCCCGCCGGAGGTCGTCGATTGTCTCGAACAGGGGCACGATCGGAAGGACGCAACGCTCGACGGCAGCCGTGTCCGGAAAGAGGCCACCTTCTTTGGCCGCCAGATACGCGCCCAGTACATCCGTGACCGAGTGGGTCATGCTGAGGATGAAGCTGCCGAACGCATCTCGATCCACCTGATCGCGCAGCTCGGCGACCAGCCGGAACATGCCGATCGTCTCGGCCGCGGAATCCGGCAGATCCGACCGCTGCAATACCGCCGAGCGAGGACGCCCCAGCTCGGCCTGAACCCAGCTACACCATTCTTTCGACTTGGGATCCGGGAGCGCGGCCGCGGATTGCTGATTTCTGAGCTGCCAAAGCGCGCCCAGAGCCTCATTCAGTTTCGTGGTGTTCTCACGAATGTCGAGCCGCACCGTGCTGAACCGGAACAGCTCTACTTCACGACGTACCGGGCGGACCAGACTGATAGCCAGCTCGGGATCAACCGCCTCGGTGAGTGCCCGCTCGAGCATTCGAAGGTCGGCCGCCAGCTCGTCCGCCGTGAGAGCGCTGCTACCGATCTCATGACGCTCGGCGGATGCCAGGGCGAGGTCGAGGCGCCGCAGCACGCAGGCAAGCAGTTGCCGAAAGATCTCCCCTGGATTTCGGCTTGCGATGCCAGCGGCGTCGCCGCTCGCAGCGAGTAGCCGATCCAGATGTCGGCGAAACTCGTCCGAGACCCGCACGCCGCGTTCGCTGATGCTCAGGCGGCGAATCAGATCACCCAGTCGTTGGCGATACCGCCGTAGCGCGGCGAGCCGGTACTGGAGGAGCGAACGGCGGGTCACTTCGTTGGTGACGAATGGATTCCCATCCCGGTCGCCGCCTACCCAGGAGCCGAACTGATAAAAGGGAGGGACTTCGAAGGACTGGTTGGGATAGTGCTCGGCCAGCGCCCGCTCCAATCGGTCGTGAATCTGAGGGACCGACTCGAACAGGGTCTCGTTGAAGAAGTGGAGGGCCCAGAAGACCTCCTGCTCTACAGTCGGTTTTTCCAGTCGCAGCTCGCCAGTCAGCCAGAGCAGCTCGATCTCGAAGCCGACCTGCCGCTGCAGCTGAGCGCGCTCTCGCGGGGTCCAGCGCGGCGACTCCAGTTCCACCAGGAGACGGTAGATCCGGCGGTGCTTCTCCAGAACGGTGACGCGCTTCGCTTCCGTGGGGTGAGCGGTCAGCACGGGCCGGACCCGAAGGGAGCGGAGTCGTTCCTGGAGCTCTTCAGCGTTCACGCCTGCGCGTGCCGCCTCTCCGACGGTCTGCATCAGCGTGCCGCGGAGCGCTTCGTAGCCCCGCTCCGCCTCGATCTGCCGGCGCCGTCGCATCGCCGCGTTCTGCTCGGCGATGCTCAGCAGCTGCAGCCAGATCCCCAAAATCTGGAGAGCGCCGGTTTCCAGCTCCGGCGCGCACCTCTCGACCTCACCGGCGAGCAACGGCGCCAACTCGGGATTTCGCCTCCGCACCACCGTCAGCAACTGATTGAACAGGAAATCGGCGACTTCGGTGGCGTGGACCGCGGCGCTTTCGGCCAGCGGGTCCGAGGAGGCGGGAAGCTCGGTGACGAGGTAGGAGTGAGCTGATTCCTGGATCACGCTACGCGATCGCGCAGGGGAGCCCCTGAAAAGAAGAGTCGAAGGTTTTCCAGGGCCCGCATGCCCATGGCCACGCGGGTCTCTTCCGTCGCACTTCCCAGATGCGGCAGGAGGACGACGTTTTCCATGGCGACCAGCGCGGACGCGACCTGGGGCTCACGCTCGAAGACGTCGAGACCCGCGCCCGCGATCCAGCCCTTCTTCAAGGCTTCCACCAGCGCTGCTTCGTCCACCACGTCGCCTCGCGCGGTGTTGATGAGGTAGGCACTCGGCTTCATTTTGGCCAGCCGAACGCTGCTCATGAGATGGCGGGTCTCCGGCGTCGCCGGGCAATGCAACGAGACGAAATCGCTCTGTGCCAGCACCTCTTCGATAGTGGCACGCTGCTCGGCGCCCAGCGCCGCAGCGACGTCGGGCGGCGGAGGATACGGATCCGTGTACAGGACACGCATGCCGAATCCATGATGGGCCCGCTTTGCCACGGCCCGGGCAATTCGTCCCATGCCGATCAGGCCGAGCGTCTTGCCCGCGACCATCCGGCCGAGCATGTGCGTAGGCCGCCAGCCGGTCCAGTGGGCAGAGCGCACGTGACGCTCGCCCTCGCCCGCGCGCCGCGCGATCATGAGCATCAGCGTCATGGTGAGGTCGGCAGTGGCATCGGTCAGGACGTCTGGCGTATTGGAGACGGCAATGCCCCGCGCTTTCGCGGCCTCGACATCGATATTGTTGAAGCCGACCCCGAAGTTGGCGATCATCTTGGTCCGCAGGGGCTCGGCGCTCAACACATCAGCGGTAATCTTGTCGGTTACGGTAGGCAGCAGGCCGTCCGCGCTCCGCAGCGCCGCCTGTAGCTCGCCGAGGCTAAGCGGGCGATCCTCCCGGTTCAGTCGGGCATCGAACTCTCTCCTGACCGCTTCTTCGACCGCGCCGGGCAGCCTGCGCGTAACGACAACGACTGGCTGGCTCACGTGGGCACCGCCACGCGCTTGGAGGCCGAGCCCAGTGCCGATGCGACGGTCGAGCCCAGCTCGGCCGGACTCGCGGCAACGGTTATCCCGGCCTCGCGCATGATCTCGACCTTCTCCGCCGCACTCTCGCCGAACGCCCGAATGATGGCGCCGGCATGGCCCATCCGCCGTCCCTTGGGGGCGGACAGGCCCGCGACGTAACCGATCACGGGCTTCCGGCCGTGTTCGCGGAAGAAGCGAGCTGCCTCCGCCTCCTGGGGTCCGCCGATCTCGCCGATCATCATGATTGCTTCAGTATCGGGATCGTCCGCGAACAACCGGAGCACGTCAACGAACGAGCTGCCGTTGATCGGATCGCCACCGATCCCTATGCTCGTAGACACACCGATGCCGAGCGCTTTCATCTGGGACGCCGCCTCGTACCCGAGGGTTCCCGAGCGCGTGACCAGACCCACCTTCCCCTTCATATAGATGTGACCCGGCATGATACCCAGCATAGCCTTGCCCGGGCTGATGATGCCGGCACAGTTGGGGCCGACCAGCATGGTCTTCTTGTCCCGTGCGTACCGGAACAGGTAGCGTTTCACCATCATCATGTCCTGCGCCGGAATGCCGTCGGTGATCGCCACGACCAGGCGAATCCCCGCGTCGGCCGCTTCCATGATGGAATCGGCACAGAACGCGGCCGGAACGAAGATCAGACTCGCCTCGGCACCGGTCGAGCGAACCGCTTCCTTCACCGTGTTGAAGACAGGACGGTCCAGGTGCCTCGTGGCGCCTTTGCCCGGCGTTACACCGCCGACCAGGTTTGTTCCGTAGGCAAGCATCTCACGGCCGTGAAAGGTGCCTTTGTCGCCCGTGAAACCCTGGATGATGACTCGGGTCTTTTCGTCGAGGAGGATGCTCATGCTTTCCCGTTCCCGGCCTTGGGGCCCGTGGCCTTGAGAGCGGTCACGACTCGCTCGGCCGCTTCGGTGAGGGTGTCCGCCGTCACCAGCTGAAGCCCACTGTCGTTCAAAATCCGGCGCCCTTCTTCGACGTTGGTGCCCGCGAGACGGACGACCAGCGGTACCGGGGGACGGAGCTCGCGTACCGCCTGCACCACGCCTTGCGCCACCCAGTCGCATCGATTGATGCCGGCGAAAATGTTCACGAGAATCGCCTTCACCTTCGGATCCGCCAGCACCAGCCGAAACGCGTTCGTCACCTTCTCCGGCGAAGCGCCGCCGCCTACGTCAAGGAAATTGGCCGGCGAGCTTCCAGCGTGCTGGATAAGATCCATCGTCGCCATTGCCAATCCGGCCCCGTTCACGATGCAGCCGATCTCGCCGTCGAGTGCTACGTAGTTGATCCCGTACTCGGACGCTTGCGACTCGCGCGGATCCTCCTCGGCGTAGTCGCGCAGCTCGCTCACGTTGGGCCGGCGGAAGAGCGCATTGTCGTCGAAGGTCATCTTGGCGTCGAGCGCGAGCAGCTGCCCGTCCTTGGTAAGCACGAGCGGATTGATCTCGACCATTGTCGCATCGAGGTCTCGGAACGCACGGTAGCAGCCCAGCAGCGTCGTCGCTCCCCGGCTTACCTGCGCCGCATCGAGCCCGAGCGCAAAGGCAATTTCCCGGGCCTGGAATGGCGTCATGCCGACCGCGGGCTCGACGACTGCCCGAATAATCGTATCCGGCGCGGTTTTGCTGATTTCTTCGATTTCCATTCCGCCCTGCGGGTGCGCAACGATCATGACGCGCTCGCTCTTTCGGTCGAGCACGAAGCCGATGTACAGCTCACGTTCGATGGGAACCGCCGCCTCGACGTAGAGGCGATGCACGACGCGCCCCTCGGGTCCGGTCTGATGGGTAACTAGGCGCTTGCCGAGCAGCCCCTTCGCAGCCTGGCGTACTTCGTCCTCGCTGGTGCAGACCTTGATGCCGCCGGCCTTGCCGCGGGCACCAGAATGAATCTGCGCCTTCACCGCCCACCGGTTGCCGCCAATCTCGGTGGCGCGATACACGGCCTGTTCGGGACTGTAGGCGACGCCGCCCCGCGGAATCGCGATCCCGAAACCCGCCAGGAGCTCTTTTGCCTGGTACTCGTGGATATCCAAGTCTCATCTCCTGGTATTGAGCCATTCGCGATCTGCTATCAGCTATCGGCTATCAGCTTCTTCTTGCCTATAGCTTCCGCCATTCTCACCACGTTTTCCGCCATCCTCGCCGACGCCGCATCGATCATCTTGCCGTCGAGCTGGGCCGCGCCTTTGCCATCGCGGGCGGCAGCCTCGAGCGCGTCCAGAATGCGGCGGGCTCGGCTCACTTCGGCGTCCGGAGGCGTAAACACGTCGTTGGCCAGGGCAATCTGCGAGGGGTGAATGGCCCACTTACCCTCGATGCCCAGCGCCGCTCCGCGCCGTGCCGCGTCACGATATCCGTCAGCGTCCTTGAAGTCGCCGAACGGTCCGTCGATCGGTCGAAGCCCGTATGCTCGACATGCTACGGTCATGCGACTCAATCCGAAATGCCATTGGTCGCCGGGGTAGTCAGGGTTGAGACCGCCTATGCTGACGGTGCGCGCCCGATTGCTGGCGGCGTAATCGGCCACCCCGAAGTGCATGACCTCGAGCCGACCCCTGGTTGCTGCAATCGCCTCGACATTGGCCATGCCGAGCGCAGTCTCGATCAGAACCTCGATACCCAGTCGACTAGGGATTCGTTTGGCTGCCTCGATCTGAGTCAGCAAGGCCTCGACCAGATAGACGTCGGCGGGCACGCCCACCTTCGGGATCAACACGGTGTCGAGGCGGTGTCCGGCTTGTTCCACCACGTCCACCACATCACGGTACATGTAATGGGTGTCGATCCCGTTGATGCGGACGGAGATGGTCTTCCCCTGTCCGCGCCAGTCGAGCTCGAGCAACGCCTGAATGATGTTCCGCCGGGCTTGCTCTTTGTCGGCTGGTGCGACGGCGTCCTCAAGATCGAGGAAGACCACGTCCGCCTCGCTCTCGAGCGCCTTCGGAAACATCGCCGGGTTGGAGCCCGGCACTGCCAATGTGCTCCGCTGAAGCCGGGGATGAGCCGGCTCGTGGCGGGTGTGGCTCATCGGGCCGCGGCTGCCGTAGCGCGAGGCGCGGGTTCTGCCGGCTGAGCATCCGGCGCCCGTGGCGGCAGGTCGCGCTTCTCGAGCGGCGTCGCTGTGCTCCGCCAGTACTCCTCCGCGGCTGCGACACCGGAACCGGGCGTGATCCGAATGCCGACGTCGCGCATCGCCATCTCAGCTCCCGCGATGCCGCCCAGGAGCATGAGCTCGTTCAGATCGCCCAGATGGCCGATACGGAACAGCTTGCCTGCCATACGCGCGAGTCCGGCGCCGAGCGCCAGGTTGTAGCGCCGATAGGCAATGTCGATCACTTCGGCACCGTTGACCCCCGGGGGGACCATGATGGCGCTCACCGTATCCGAGTTCCACCTCGGCTCCTTGGCGCAGAGCAAAAGCCCCCACGCCTTCACCGCCCCGCGAGTCCCTTCGGCCAGCCGATGGTGCCGCGCAAACACGTTCTCCAGCCCTTCTTCGAACAGCATCTCGAGCGACTCACGAAGACCGTACAAGAGCGGTAGCGACGGCGTGTACGGGAAATAACCCGTCGCGTTGGCCTTGATCATGTCGCCGAAGTCGAAGAAAATCCTGGCCAGCTTCGCCTTGTCGTAGCAGGCGAGCGCCTTCTGACTGGCGCAGACGATGCCAAGTCCGGCGGGCAGCATCAGACCCTTTTGCGAACCGGTGACCGCCAGATCGACGCCCCACTCATCCATCCGGAAGTCGATGCTGGCAATGGAGCTGACGCCGTCCACCATGAGCAGCGCGGGATGCCTCGCATCATTGAGGGCGCGCCGCATGCCGGCGACGTCGCTGGTGACGCCCGTCGCGGTCTCATTATGAGTGAAAAGCACGGCCTTGATCGCGTGGCCCTTGTCGGCCACGAGCGCCTGGTGGTACCTCTCGACCGGAGCGCCCTCGCCCCATTCGGTTTCGAGAATGTCCACCTGGAGGCCCAGGCGCTGAGCCATGTCGATCCACAGATGGCTGAATTGGCCGAAACGGGCGGCAATCACCCGGTCGCCCGGCGACAACGTGTTGCAGAGCGACGCCTCCCAGGCGCCCGTGCCGCTCGCGGGGAAGATGAAGACCTGCCCGGACTCTGTCTTGAAGATCTTCCGCAGGTCCCGTAGTACGGGCGTCGCAAGGCTGGGAAAGGCCGGCGAGCGGTGATCTTCCATGGCGATGTGCATTGCACGGAGGATTCGATCCGGCGTGTTGGTCGGCCCCGGAACGAAGAGGAAGTTACGACCGGGCATCGCTACCTCGACTCAAAAGGAAAAAGAAAGCCGTGCGGGAGCTGATGGCTCTCGCCCGACATGGCGCATGTTTGAAGTTACCTCGCGCCGTATATTCTAACGGCACCGCCGAGCACCACACCAGCCTCCACCCCGAGCTACATGACTGTCTCCGCCGGAGCGACTCCCCGGGCGCTCCTTGAAGACCTTTACGCCGCTGCTGTCGCCGCGGCCGCTCCTGGCCCTGCCCTCGAGCGAGCGCTCGCTGAGCTTGGCGATCCGCCCGAACGCCCAGTTTGGCTGTTCGCACTCGGCAAGGCCGCGCACTCGATGGCGGTTGCCGCTGTCGCTGCCTTGAGTCGCCAGGGCATTGAACCAGCCGGCGGTCTCATCGTCCCTCCGGCCGCTGGAGCGTTACCTCATCCTGCTCTTCAGCTTGCCGTCGGCGACCATCCCGAGCCTGGACCTCGATCATTTGAGGCGGCCGAAGCGCTGGCAACCACCGCACGGAAGGTGAGGCCGGAAGACCAGGCCTGGGTGCTGCTTTCCGGCGGAGCCACCAGCCTGCTCGGTGCGCCAGTCGACGGAGTGAAGCCCGAGCACATCACCACTCTGTACTCTCTGCTTCTTGGTTCCGGCCTGGACATCACCGCCATGAATCGGATCCGAAAGCGCTTCTCCCGCTGGGGCGCCGGGCGTCTGGCCGCGGCCCTGGCCCCGGCGCCGGTCCGAGTGTTCGTGGTCTCCGACGTCATCGGCGACGACCTTGCATCGATCGCCTCGGGCCCGTGCGTGCCCGATCCGAGCACGGCCGGCGAGATCCGGAGGGCGCTCGAGCGCGCAGAGCTCTGGGATCGAATTCCGGCTTCTCTGCGCGACCGCCTGGCCTCAGTTCAGGAAGGCCGGGCTCCAGAGACGCCGAAGCCGGGCGACCCCGCCTTTGCGCAGGTGGAGACCCGGCTCATCGCCAGCAACCATCTCGCGCTCGAGGCGGCCTCAGCCCGGGCCAGCAAGCTTGGACTGGTGCCGCAACTGATGCAACCCGTCCTCTCGGGCGAAGCCGCAGCCACCGGCCGCCACGTAGCCGATGCAGTCCTAAGGTACCGTCAGGGTTCCGGTTCGCAACCGGCGCCGTCACGTTCCTGCCTCATTTGGGGAGGGGAGACCACGGTGACGTTAGGACCCGCGGGCGGGGGGCTGGGCGGGCGTTCCCAGGAGCTCGCCCTCGCTGCGGCCCAGGTGCTCGCGGAAGCGCCGGCCCACCTGTCCCCAACCATACTGGCCGGCGGTACGGACGGGCGCGACGGACCCACCGATGCAGCCGGCGCTGTCGTGGACCGAACGACGTGGGACGGCATCAGAGGAAAGGGCCGCGATCCCGCGCGCGACCTCGCGGCCCATAATGCCTATCCGGCGCTCGATGCGGTCGGCGCACTGCTCCGGCCGGGGCTCAGCGGGACCAACGTCATGGATGTGGTGTTCGGACTATGCTGACCGCGCGGCCGGGGGTCGCTCTTCTTCTTGCTGCCCTGGCGCCCGCCTCGCGTGGATACCCCCAGGCTCCTGCCGATCTCGTGCTCCGCGGCGGCAGAGTGTATACGGTCTCCGAGCACCAGTCCAAGGCGGAGGCCATCGCCGTTGTCGGTGACCGAATTGCCTTCGTCGGATCGACAGCCGACGTCGCCCGCTTCGTCGGGCCCCGCACCCGCGTTGTCGAGCTCGGTGGCCGAGTCGTCGTCCCTGGACTCACCGATTCCCACTATCATCTGCTCGGCGTCGGCCTGCGCGAGTTCACGCTCAACTTGCAGGGAAGTCGGAGCGTAGCCGAGGTTCTGACGCGGCTGCGGAGTCGAGTGTCAGCGGCTGAACCCGGGGAGTGGGTCACGGGTTACGGTTGGATCGAGACGCACTGGACCCCCGCTCGCTTCCTTACGCGCGCGGATCTGGACTCAATCTCGCCGGACAACCCGATCTTCCTCACTCGCGCAGACGGCCACGCCTCGGTCGCGAACTCGGCCGCCCTGCGCGCCGCACGCGTGACCCGCGATACCAAGCCGCCCTTCGGCGGGGACCTCTTGCGCGACACGCATGGCGAGCTCACCGGCATGCTGATCGACAACGCGCAGGCGCTCGTCAAGGCTCACATTCCCGATCCCACCCCAGCAGAGCTGGACCGGGCCGTGTTGCTGGGCGTGAATCGCAGCCTGCGGCTCGGTTGGACCGAGATACACGACCCTGGTCAGACGTGGAATCATGTGGAGCGTCTGCGGCGGCTCTATCGGGAGGGAAAGATCAAGCTGCGGATCTATCAGGCGATTCGCGGCCCGGGCCCCGAAGCAGACCGGCTCATTGCCCAGGGCGCGAGCATCGGTGAATTCGAGGGTCGGCTCACCATTCGGACCATCAAAGCGTATCTGGACGGGGCTCTCGGCTCCCGGGGCGCCCTCCTCCTTGCGCCCTACAGCGACGCGCCGACTACCCACGGCCTTCTTGTCACCGATCTCGCCGCCTTTCGGCCAATGCTGGCTGCGGCACTCCGCCGGGGGATCCAGGTCGAGACTCACGCAATCGGTGACAGCGCCAATCGGCTACTTCTCAACCTCTATGCTGATGCATTCAAGACCGTGCCGGAATCCGAGCGTGTGGTTAGGCGCCCCCGCTGGCGGGACGAGCACGCTCAAGTGGTCGCCCCCGCCGACATCGCGCGCTTTGCCCAGCTCGGTGTGATTCCGTCGATGCAGGCGTCTCACGCGATCGGTGATCTTTTCTTCGCCCCAAGTCGGCTCGGTCCTGAGCGACTGAAGGGAGCCTACGCCTGGCGAAGCATTCTACGGACCGGTGTTCCGATCCCCGGTGGCTCAGACGCACCGGTCGAGCTGGGTGAGCCGATGATCGAGTTCTACGCAGCCGTGGCTCGGAAAGACACCAGCGGCTTTCAGGGACCGGACTGGCATCCCGAGCAAGCCTTGAGCCGGCAGGAAGCGCTCAAGATGCTCACCCTGTGGCCGGCGTTTGCCGCGTTCCAGGAACGCCAACGCGGCTCGATCGAGGTGGGCAAGTGGGCCGACCTCACGGTCCTCTCCGCCGACATCATGCAAATTCCCGAACGGGAGATTCTCAGAACGCGGTGTGTGATGACGGTGGTGGGGGGAGACGTGGTCTTTGAAGAAAAGCGTGAACCTGAGAAAAGCGTGAACGGTAAACAGTGAACAGGAGGTCCGTTGAGCACCGAAGCCCCCGTTCACCGTTCACTGTTCA
Organism: Gemmatimonadota bacterium; assembly: GCA_046733215.1. GTDB lineage: Bacteria > Gemmatimonadota > Gemmatimonadetes > Gemmatimonadales > GWC2-71-9 > DASQPE01. Next base: position 41,485 of record JBKPOS010000006.1, on the reverse strand, counting down.
CTGTTTACGCTTTTTCTATTAGGGGTGTCCGTCTACCGGCGGCCGATAGTCGGCGCCGAGCAGTACTGTCACATCCACCCTTCGAAGGGTGTCCGTCTGAAGCTTCACCACACCCTGCCCTAAGAACTTCGCTACCGTCTGCGCTGCACCACCGTCGCCTCGGCGTGCGATGACCTCCGTCGAGTCGACCTTGCCGCTGCCATCGGCATTTCCAAAGAAGATCACATCGAGGCCCTGCTGTCGAAGGGCTCTGGTTGCGGACCGCGCCAGGCCGGGACGCGTCGTGGTGTTCAGAACCTCGACCAGAATGCGATGCTCCCGCGCGGGAACGGGGTAGGCATGTTTGATCGGCGCTGGCGCCGGCCGGGGCGGCCGTAGCGCCACTGCGGCGACGGTCCCACCCAACACGCCGAGTACAGTCAGCGCGATGATGACGGGGTGACGAGAGAGTTCCAAAATCGCACCGTGGGTTCGGGCAGCGGCCAGCCAGATGCCACGATATGCGTCATGCGCTCGCGGGCAATCTCGCGAAGCACACCGCGTGAATCCGCCGGAAAGCGGCGAGCCAATTCGGCCCGGCGCTCCTGATCGAAGGCACGGCCCGGCTCCAGATAATCGGCCGCGTACAAGACTCGCCCGACCATATCCCACTCCGCCAGTCCGATGGAGTGATAGCGCACCGCGTCCAGCACGCCGCGGTCTAGCTCGCCCTCCGCCTTGGCCCGGGCGGCCGCGGCCGGTCCGTGCTTGAGGCTGGCCGGCACTGCCGCCGAGGATGCCCAGCGATCCAGTTCATCGGCGGGCGCATCCCTCAAAGCATCGTGCAACCAGACTGCTCGCAGCCAGCGATGCCGCTCGTTGTCCGGCACACCCATCGTCTCGGCCCAGGAAGCTGCGAGTTCCGCGACCCGTTGCACATGGGCCAATCGCTCAGACGAAAGAACTGCCCAGGTCGGCAAGCTTGGCCGAAGACCGGGCGGTGTTTGGCGGGTTGAGGACACCAGAGGGTCGGACCCCCCGTCAGTGCTCAGCTCTCCGCCCGCAACGGGGTCCGCACCAGGCGGTTCCGTTCATCGACGAAGACCACGCGCGGCACGTGCCGTTTGGCCTCGGCATCGGTAAACACGCCATAGGAGATCAAGATGACGACGTCGCCCGGGTGACCGAGTCGAGCGGCTGCGCCGTTCAGCTGCATGACGCCGGACCCGCGGGGGCCGGGAATGACGTAGGTCGTGAACCGGGAACCGTTGTTCACGTTGACGACCTGGACTTGCTCGTGGGTTACAAGATCTGCTGCGTCCAAGAGATCTTCGTCCACGGTCAACGAGCCCTCGTAATGGAGGTCCGCCGCCGTGATCGTTACACGGTGGATTTTTGATTTCATGAGGTGGCGCTGCACGTACACTCCTACGTCAGGATCACGTTATCGATGAGTCGCGTGCTCCCGACCCTGGCGGCGACGGCGAGAATGGTTCCCGCTGGCGCGACTGCGACCGGGCGCAATTTCTCGGGCTCGACCACGGCAATATACTCGGCACGAACCCCTGTGGCAGCGCGAAGACTCGACTGCACGATGCGCTTGAGCACGCTGGCTGAACGCTCACCGCCCTGCCAGGCATCGCGGGCAGCTCGAAGCCCGCGGCTCAACGAAAGCGCCTTGGCCCGGTCAGCTGGGCTGAGGTAGACATTGCGGCTGCTCATGGCGAGGCCGTCGGCCTCGCGCACTGTGGGTACCACCGCAAGCTCGACCGACCAGTCGAGATCCCGGATCATTCGCCGAACCAGCGTGACCTGTTGAATGTCTTTTTGACCGAAACAGGCGACGTCCGGCTCCAACAAATGAAGTAGCTTCGCGACCACCGTGAGGACACCCGCAAAATGCCCCGGGCGGACGCTGCCTTCCCACCGTTCCGCGGTCTCGCCGGGCACAATCCGGACCTCGGAGCCCGGCGGATAGAGCGCTTCCGTTTCCGGTGCAAAGAGAAGATCGACGCCGCGGCCCGCCGCCAGACCCCGGTCGCGCTCGAGATTGCGCGGGTATCGCTCGAAATCTTCTTCGGGTCCGAATTGGAGCGGGTTGACGAAGACGCTCAGCACCACGGCGTCGGCGCGCCGACGCGCCTCATCCACCAGTGCCAGGTGGCCTTCGTGCAGCGATCCCATGGTGGGAACCAGGGCAACGCGGTGACCGGCATGCCGCTGATCGTCGCGCCAACGGCGGAGAGCGGCGATGTCGCTGATCTCGAGCATCGCCGTCATTCAAAACTGTGTTGGTCGTCCGGGTAAGTGCCTGCCCGGACCTCCTTAGCATAGGCTCTCGTCGCGTCGCGGACAGTGCCGGCCAACGAGGCGAACCGTTTGAGGAACCGGGGGCTGAAGGTCTCATTCAGGCCGAGCATGTCGTGCAGCACCAGGACCTGACCGTCGCACCCGGCTCCTGCGCCGATGCCAATGGTGGGAATACGAAGCGTCTCGCTGATCCGCCGGGCCAGCCCGGCCGGTATCAGTTCCAGCACCAACCCGAAGGCACCCGCATCCTCCAGCTCACGGGCATCGTCGCGGAGGCGCTCCGGTGCCCCGGTCTCCCGCCCCTGCACTCGGTGGCCACCCAGAGCGTGCACCGACTGGGGCGTCAGCCCGAGATGCGCCATGACCGGAATCCCGCGCTCGACCAGGGCCCGTACGGTCGCCACCATGTGGCGCCCGCCTTCCAGCTTGACGCCCTGCGCCCCGGTCTTTTGCAGCACTCGCCCCGCGTTCCGGATCGCGTCTTCCACCGACACCTGGTACGAGAGAAATGGAAGATCCACCAGCAATAGGCTGTTGGGTGCGCCCCGGCGAACGGCTCGCGCATGGTAGATGAGCTGCTCGAGTGTCGCGCTCAAAGTGGTCGCGTGCCCGGCGATGACCTCATTGACGGAATCACCCACCAATAGCACGTCCACCTCCGGTGCGATCAGACGCGCGAAGATGGCGTCGTAGCACGTCAGCATGACGATCTTCCGGCCTGCCCCCTTCATGGCCGTCAGATCCAGCACTGTTCGGGGCGGTGATTCGGAGCTCATAGGCGACTCAATTCCGCCAGCTCGCGTTGCCAAAAGTCGCGATTGGGAAGCTCAGGATGAGGAACAACAAGGTCGGGGTCGTCGATCCGACGGTCGCCGAACTTGACGATATCGAGATCGAGCGTCCGCGGGCCCCAGCGTTCGGCGCGAACCCGTCCTCGCTCGCGCTCGATTCGCTGAAGAGCCAGCAGCAATTCGTGGGGATCGAGATCCGTTTCGACGAGCACCATCTGATTGAGATAGGGCGGCTGCCGCATCGCCGCCAGCGGAGCGGTCTCTTCAATCGAGGACGCCGCCACCAGTCTGGTTTCGGGTAGGCGCCCGATGGCGTCGCGTGCAGCCGCGAGATGCTCGGCTCGCTCGCCCAGGTTGCTCCCCAGCGCCACGAACACCTGCTCGCCGCGGTGCCCACTCACGCGCCCACCGCAAAATGGCGCGCGATCCGCTGGAGATGGGTCGCCACTCCCTCCAGCTCACGAATAGCCTGCTCCAGCTCGGCCTGTCCCCGCGCGGCCTCGGTTGCCTGATCCGCCAGCGTTTCCGTCTGTGCCTGGGTGCGCGCGGAGACGGCCGCGACCTGCTCGATGCGGCCGGTCAGCTGTTGAAAGGCGCTCTGCTGCGCCGCCGCCGCATCGGCGATCTGCCGCGCTCGCGTTCCTGCCTCGCCGGTGGCCTGAAGAATCGCTTCCAACGCTTCGGCGGCTGCGGAACTCAGCTCCTCGACGTCTGCCACCGCTTCCTGACCGCGCTCCATCTGCTCGGCGACGCCTGCCATGCGGGTCGCGATATCGCCCAGCAGGGCGGAGCTTTCTCGCGTAACCTCGAGGGCCTGCACCGCCAACGCCCGCACCTCATCCGCGACCACGGCAAAGCCGCGACCCTCCCGCCCCGCCCGCGCTGCCTCGATCGCCGCGTTGAGCGCGATCAGATTCGTCAGGTCGGCAATTTCCCGGATCGTGCTCATGAACCCCGTGATCCGACGGGTGACCCCTCCGAGCGCGGTCACCTGACTCGAGCTGTCACCGACGAAACGTTTCAGCTCCACCAGCCGATTGACGGCCCCCGCAATGACCGCCCGGTTTCGGTCCGCCACTTCGGACGCGCGCTGACTCGCATCCGCCGAGCGCTGGCCCTCGACCGCCATGTTCTGTGAGAGCCGCGCAAGGGTGGTCGTAGCCTCGAGTCCTTGCGCCGCGGCCGAGCTCTGCTGGGTCATGCCATCGCGCATGGCAAGCGAGGCGTCGGCCAGCGCGGCGGCGGTTGTGCGCAATGCATCGGTAACCCGGGCAAGGCCCCCGACCTGGACCCCGATCTGATCCACGGTGCTTACCAGCGGGCGCCGCAGCTCCGCAATGTGGATCGCGGTGGCAACGTGAGTGGTTATGGTCGCCATCGTAATCAGGTCCCGCGAACCGTACGCTTGCCGCTTGTGATGCTCCAGCTCGATAGTGCCCAGTACCTCGTCTCCGAACCGGATGGGATAGACCAGAAGGCTGCGCACGTCGGGGATCGGTGCGTCGATGCGGGTGTCATGAGCCGTGTCTTTGACCAGCGCCGGTGTCTGCTCCCGCAGGGCCTGCCGCCGAATGGGCTCGATGATGACAGGGGGATCCCCCCGATTGGGCCGACCGAATGTCCCGCGGTACGCGAGGACCGGCGCCGCCTCTGTTACCCGGTAGATCCTGAAGTCTCCCCAGTCGAGCAGCCGATGCGCCAGCCGCTCTATCTGGCTGAACGATTCGCTGAGCTGCGCGTTCCCCAGGACGGTGCTCTCGAGCTGGTGGACCTTGTTCAGGTCTTCCGCCGCGATTGCCTCTTCCAGAATGCGCTTGGTCAGCAATCCGAGACCGCCGAGCACCAGCAGTACCGCGACCCAGCCCGCAGGAGCGAGCAGGTGTACCGCCGCCACCACGATTATGGCACCGACCAGCGTGAGCAGGTAGGAAATGATTTCCCAGCGAAGAATCAGGCTCTGCTCCGCCGATTCGAGCTTGTCCCGAACCAGCAGCGTGAAGTAGAACAATCCCCGAGTCTCGAGGAAGTAGACCGTAGCCAGCGTGAACACGGCAGGGAGCAGGTCCGCCGATAGCTCCGTCACGTTGCCGAGCCGGAGTGCGAGCGCATAGAAGCCGAACGCCGACACAAAGGCGATGATCTCGCGGCCGGCATTGACCCAGGCCGCGCGCCACGGGCGGCGGACCCACAAGACATCGGCCAGCATCGTGCCGGCGCCGAGCGCGACGACTACCGGTCCCGGCCCTATGGTCACCGCGCCGACCAGTGCCGGAATCCCGCTTTGGGTGAGGTAGGAGTACTTACTGAGCCGCACGGGTGTGGCTCGCAGCGCAATGACCATCACGAGCAGCGCCCCGGTAGGTATCGGCAGACTGATCCAGCGCCGGTCCAGCAGAAGAACGATTGCTCCGAGCAGCACGCCGCCGACCAGCAATACTTGAGCGTAGCGCGGCAAGAGACGCGACATCCGGATTGTCATCGCCGTGCCTCCGCACCATCCATTGCTTCGCGCATTCCTCGGAGAAAATCGGCCGCGGCTCCCACTCCGTGCGCTCCCACAATCTCCACCAGGGCGCTGCCGACCACGACGCCGTCCGCCAGGGTCGCAACGGTCGCTGCTTGCGCAGGGGTCGAGATGCCGAACCCTACCGCAATTGGCAACTGCGTGGCGGCTCGCACCGCGCCGATGGTGCCCGGCAAATCCGGGGCGAGCGCCGTACTCGCCCCCGTGACCCCGAGGCGAGCCACGAGATAGATGAAGCCCGCGGCGCCTGCTACCGCCAGGCTCAGTCGCTCCGGGCGTGTCGTGGGAGCGATCAGCCGGATGAGGTCGAGCGAGCTTCGAGCCACGCTGCTTTCAATGTCTGGGTCGCTCCCCGCCGGCAAGTCCGTGAGCAGTAATCCGGCAACGCCAAGCTGAGCCGAATCGTGGAGAAAGCGCTCGAGCCCGTAGCTCAACACGGGGTTGAGATAGCTGAATACCACGATGGGCTTCGCGAGGTGCGCCTCGCCGATCAGGTCGAGGGTCCCCCTGAGCGTCATGCCCTGACGCAGCGCCTCGAAAGTTGACCGTTGGATGGTCGGTCCGTCGGCGAGCGGGTCGCTGAACGGCACACCGACCTCGATGATGTCCGCAATTTCAGCAGCCGCCCTAAGCGCGGCCAGGCTGCCCGCGATCGTGGGATAGCCGGCTGTGAGGTACGGAATCAGCGCGCTTCTGCCCTCGGCGCGCAGCTGGGCCCAGGTGATGTCGAGGCGGGACTCAGACAAAGTAGTCGCCGACCGTAAGTCCGTACCGGCTCGGGTTGGTCACCTTGACGATGGACCGTACGTAGGCACCGTTGCCGTCCCGCTCGGCAAGATTCACCGGCGTGCCCGGCGGCGGAATGGCAGCACCCTCGCTGCTGATCACAAGCCGCACGAGGGGACGGTTGAGCTGGGTGGGTTCGGGGTTCGTTGCCGCCACGATGGCGACTTCGAAGGTGTCGAGAATGACACAGGTGCCCACCGGATAGACCCCGATGAGGTTGATCAGCGCCTTCACCAGTACCGTGTCATACCCCCGCTTGGGATTCTCCCACATCTCGCGAAGCACCTGATCGGGCTCGATCGGAACCGTCTGATAGCTCCGCCGAGTGGTCGCGGCATCGAACCCGTCTGCCACGGATACAATCCGCGAAAACAGGCCGAGGTTGCGCGGCCGAACGCTCCGGGGATAGCCGGTGAGGTCCTGCTTCATATGGTGCTCGTACGCTACCAGAATCGACCGATAGGGAATCTCGTCATACCCCCGCAGGCCGAACAGCGTAAGCGCCCCCAGCCACGGGTGCGCCTGCATGAGCTTCCACTCGCCTTCATCAAGCCCTGTGGTCTTGTTCAGAATCTCGACCGGGACGCGGGCCTTTCCCACGTCGTGGAGCAGCGCGGTCATTCCCAAATCGTAGAGCTGCAGCTTGGAAAACCCGAGCTTCTTGCCAAGGGCGACCGCGAAGATGCACACATTGACCGAATGCGTGAACGTGTACTCGTCGTAGTCACGGATCGTGGTCAGCCCCATCAACGATGTCTCGTTGTTCAGCACTTGATCCACGATCATCTGGACCGCCCGTTTGACCCGTTTTACGCTCGTCGCCCGCCCAAGCCGAATGCCGGTGATCACATCACGGGTGACCGCCACCCCCTGGCTGTAGGTCCGCTTCGCGACCTCGCGCGCTTCCTCCGACTCTCGCAGGCCTTCCTGCTGCGGCAGTGACCGTTCCAGCTCCAGACTCCGGACACTCCCCTCGGCCAGGCGGCGCTGCAGCTCGGTAAACAGGTCTTCGCTGCCTGACCGGGACGAAACGCTGAGCAGGAGACTCAGGAAGATCTGCCACTCCCGTCGATTGGCCCCCGGCAGCACCCGGAGAGTGCCGATCTCGAACGTGCGGAACATCGAGAGGATGTGACTGAACGAGGCATAGTTGTCGAGCTCGAGGCGAAGGCGGGTCGCGTTTACGAAGATGAAGTCGCCGGCCAGGCGTACCTCGATATCGCCCTCCGCCTGAATCAGCTTCTCGGCCGAAGATTCGAGATCGTAGAGCGCCTTTTGTACTGTGGCGTTTTCCAGCGGATAGAGCTTGAGACTGCGCAGCGCCGCGTAAAGCTCGAGCAGCAATCCCCGGCCGGCCTGGCGGAGGCGGGCATCCTGGGCTGCCGCGCCGTCCGGTTGGGGCCGAGTTGGCTCCGGCGCGGAGGTCACGCGGCCGATTCGCGCAAGGCGCGGTTGACAGCGTTGCGCACTACCAGATCCTTGTCCTCAGCCGCACGCGTGAGGATTTCCCGTGCCTCCGGGGTTCGAATCTTCCCGAGCGCAATGGCCGCGCAGGCCCGAGTCTCCGAGGCCTGCCGCAGCTTGAGCAGTCCCCTCGGCAACAGCATTTCGCTGAGTGTCTTGAGGGCGGGCGGGCCGGCAATCGCGCCATAGGCCTCGAAGAATGCCATCTTCTCGGTTAGGTCGAGCTCCTTGACCTGCTTGCCCATGACAACCGCTTCGACCCGCCGGAGCGCTCCCTTGTATCCCCGCCCAGCCACTGCCCGCACGGCGAGGAGGCGAACATTCCGATCGTCATCCTCGATGGCCCGATCGATGTGGGTGAGCGCTCCCGGCGTTCCGATCTTCTCGAGCGCCTGCACGGTGGCAAGACGTACCCCCGGATCGGGATTGGCCAGCAGCTCGCCCAGGCCCGGAACGGCCTGCTGTAGACCCAGGCGACCCGACAGCGCCACCAACGCCGGAAGCGATTGCCCCGGAGGGTTTCGCAGCAGCCGCATCACCTCAGTGGGGTGGTTCGTCGCGAGCCGGTCAATCGTTGCCTCGAGCAGTGAGCGCACGGATGCGTTATTCAGCCGGGGTAGTGAATCGACGAGTGCGCCCAGCGCTGTGGGACGCAATTCCCGGAGCACCTCGGTGACATCCTCATCGCTGGCCAGCGCGGCAGCTTCATCAAGTGATTGGACTAGCTGGACCACGATGCCCGGCTGGCTCAGCTGCGCTTCGAAATCCTGAAGGCGGCGTCGCTGCTCCTCGGTGAGATTCTGCGCCCGACTCGTGATGAGCCGGGTTTCCCGCATGACTGCCGCGACCGTTCTGAACTCACCCTTGTTGAGCAGGTTGGGGAACAGCATGTCCAGGACACCGAGGATTTCGATCCTGATACGGTCGTCGGTGTGAAGCTCCAGTAGATCGAACAGCGCGTTCAGCGAGGCCTGTCTCGCATCGCGGCGATACTCCTCCTGCACGTGCTCCACGATGTAATTGATCTCGGCCTCTTCCAGGAAGTACAGAGTCGAATCGAAGTCTTCGATATCGACGATGCCCTTGGGGCGGGGCGGAGCCTCCTCTGCCACCTGGGCTCGGCGCGTCTCCGCGGAGGCCGGCTCCAAGGTGCCTCCGACTGAGGCGGGCGAGCCTTCGAGCGGCTCGGCCTCGCCCAACAGATCGATGAAGTGGTACTGAATGAGCTGGAAGTCCTGCTCCCACAGCAGCGTCATTAGGTCATCGCCCGCTTCCGCGGGAAGGAACCGGGCATGATTGAGCAGCTCGAGAAATCTGACGATTTCATCCTGTTCCGCGCCCTTGCGGATCGTCAGTACCCGCATGCCGTCTTTGAAGAGCATCCAGGCCAGACAATCCGGCTTTGTCAGTTGGCTATACACGACCTCCTCTTCCCAGCGCAGCTCGGTTTCTCCAACCGCCAGCGTCAACTCGTCGACCGCAGTCCAGATCGGCCCGAATGCCGCTTTGACGTTCTGGGCGGAGCGTTGATGAATGGGGTTGTTGGGGAGGTACATTTGGAAAGCGCGCAGGGCCTTGACCATGGTCTGGAGCAGCTCGGCGACATGGCTCGGCAGCAGCATCGCAGGCGAGGGTGCGCCAGCCGTCATGCGTCCGATCCCAGCAGAGCGGCCGCATGAGCGACGTCCTTATCGCCCCGCCCGCTCAGGCAGACCAGCACGACCTGTTCCCCGCTCCACCCGCCCTTCGATCGAAAAACCCAGGCCAGCGCGTGAGCCGTTTCGAGCGCGGGAATGATGCCTTCGAGTCGAGAGGTGCGTTGGAACGCCGCGAGTGCCTCATCGTCCGTGACGCTCTCATAGCGTACCCGGCCTGTGTCCCGGAGCCAGCTGTGCTCCGGACCGACCCCTGGATAGTCGAGTCCGGCGGAGACTGAATGAGCTGGCGCGACCTGGCCATCGGCATTCTGGAGCAAGTAGCTCAAGCTCCCATGTAGTACGCCGGGTCGGCCCGCGCCCAGCGTGGCGCTGTGGTGCCCGGTCGCGATGCCTTCTCCGGCCCCCTCGACACCAACCAGCTCGACCACCGCCTCGTCCAAAAATCCCGCGAACATCCCCATCGCGTTCGACCCGCCGCCGACGCAAGCGACGACCGTCCGGGGCAGCCGGCCATATCTCTCCAGCACCTGCGCCCGAGCTTCCCGGCCTATCACTGATTGGAAGTCGCGCACCATTCTGGGATAGGGATCGGGCCCCACGACGGATCCGATGATGTAATGCGTGGTCTGCACGCTGGTGACCCAGTCGCGCAGCGCTTCGTTGGTGGCATCCTTGAGCGTCCTGGTTCCTGACTCGACCGGGATCACCTTGGCACCGAGGAGCCGCATGCGATAGACATTGAGCGCCTGGCGTTCCACGTCTTCCGCACCCATGTAGACCACGCACTCGAGCCCGAAGCGGGCGCATACGGTCGCGGTCGCGACGCCGTGCTGGCCGGCGCCCGTCTCGGCGATGATCCGCCGCTTGCCCATGCGTCGTGCGAGCAATGCCTGACCAACCGTGTTGTTGATCTTGTGCGCGCCGGTGTGGTTCAGGTCCTCGCGCTTGAGCAGCACGGTTGCCCCGACCTCGGCACTCAGCCGCTCGGCGTGCGTGATGGGCGTGGGACGCCCCACGTAATCCCGGAGGATCGCGTCAAACTCCGTCCAGAAAGCCGGGTCCTCGCGCAGGCCGTCATAGAGTGAGGCCAATTCGTCCAGTGCAGAGACCAGCGTCTCCGGCACGTAGCGGCCCCCATAGGGACCGAACCGGCCGTGCACGGCGCGCTCAGGCGACTGGGCTAAGGCCACGGACAGCCTCCAGGAACTGCTCGATCTTTCGTGTGTCCTTGATGCCCGGCAGGATTTCTACCCCTGAACTTACATCGACTGCATCTGGCCTTACGAGTCCCACTGCGCGCCCGACGCTCTCGGGTCGGAGCCCGCCCGCAAGAACCAGTCTACCCTTGAATCGCTGGCGCGCTTCAATCGCAAGCGCGAGCGGCAGCGGGGTGCCGGCTCCGCCCTCCGCGTGTGCGAGCCGCGGCTCGACCAGTACAGCATCGGCTGCTATCGCGGTGGAATGCAGCTGCTCCAGATCATCGGCGCTCGACAGTCGCAGCACCCGCCAGACCAGAAGTCCCCGCGCACCGAGATGGATGGCATCCTCGGCGCTGTACGCGCCATGCAACTGCGCCCCGACAAGGCCGCAAGTGTCACACACTCGCAGGATTTCATCGATCGGCTGAGTTCCGAACACACCCAGGACCGGCCGCGGCCCCGCTGCCGCGACGATCTGAGCGGCGCGATCGACATCTATCCGTCGGGGACCGCCTGCGAAAACGACGCCAAGAAAATGAGCGCCGGCCGCGGCCGCCGCTGCCGCGTCTTCCGGACGAGTGAGCCCGCAGATTTTTACCTCAACGGCCACGGCGTCGAACCTCAGCGAAGGCCCGGACCTGTGGCCCGGGATCCGCCGCAGCGGAAAGGGCAGTCCCTACAAGCACGCCGTCCGCGCCGGCAGCCGCGGCCCGCTCGACATCCTCGATCGTCGTCATTCCGCTTTCGGCAATAGCCACGCACGCGTGGGGTACCGCCTCGATCAGACTCCAGGCAGCCTCGACGTCGATCCGAAAGGTGTCCAGGTCCCGGCTGTTGACGCCCAGAATGCGCGCACCCGCATCCAGCGCCACGCCGAGCTCATCAGCGGTGTGAACCTCGACCAGTGGCTCGAGCCCGGTTGCGCGGGTGAACTCGAGTAGCTCCCGCAGTCGGGCCGGCACCAGCGCACGCACGATGAGCAGTGCCGCAGAGGCGCGGGCGGCTCGCGCTTCGAGGATCTGGGTTTCGTCGAGGATGAAATCCTTCCGGAGAACCGGACGGTCGATTCGGCGAACCACCGCTTCGAGATCGCCGATCGATCCGCCGAAATGGGGTCCGTCGGTCAGAACCGAGACGGCAACAGCACCATGTCGGACGTAGCACTCGGCCCGCTCCGCCGGATCCAGTTCCGCCCGGATGACGCCGGCCGACGGGGATCGACGCTTCACCTCCGCAATGAGTCCGATGCGCTCGCCGACAAAACCGGCGTCGAACGGTAGCGGTGGAGGCGCGGCAGCCGCCGCGCGTTCGAGCTCGTTCGCGCGCGACCGCAGGTCGCCAAGACCAGCGCGGGTGGTTTCGAGGATTTGCGCGAGATTGATAGCCACTCTTGCCCTTCGGCCCGTCTTCGGGTAATGTTGTTCGGGCTCTATTCGGTCACAACCCGGACACCGGAGAACGGTCGGCATGCCGCTCACCCGACGCCAGAGCGAGATCCTCAGTTACCTGCAGCGACACATTCAGGATCAGGGGTACGCACCGAGCTTCGAGGAGATCGCTGAGCACTTCGGCTTCCAGTCGCTCGCCACCGTACACGAGCACCTCACCAACCTCGAGCGCAAGGGATACATCCGGCGCTCCTATAACGAGAGCCGTGCCATCGAAGTGCTGCCACCTCGCGGCACGGCCGTGGCCACGGAAATTCCGCTGCTCGGCAAGGTCGCCGCCGGCACGCCGATCGAAGCCCTCATGCAGCAGGAATCCATCGCGGTTCCGGACTCCATGCTTCCACGGCGCGGGCCGAATTACGCCCTCAAGGTCGTCGGAAACTCGATGATCGACGAACATATCGTCGATGGCGACTTTGTCGTCGTCCACGGGAAGCAGGCCGCCGAGAACGGCGAGATGGTCATTGCCCTCGTGAACGGCTCAGAAGCCACGGTCAAGAAGTTTTATCGCGAGGCCGGCGGGTGGATCCGTTTGCAGCCTGCCAACGCAACCATGCAGCCCATGCGATTTCAGGAGCGGGACGTCCTGATCCAGGGCGTGGTGGTCGGGGTCATCCGCAAATACTGAACTGCGTGAACGGTAAACAGTGAACAGGGAACTCCGCGAAAAAGCGGAGTGCCCGTTCACTGTTCACCCTTCCCTGTTCACGCTTTTCTGGGTGCTGCCGCCCGCAGCCGGTCCAATGTTCCGGCCCCTGCCCCGCTGTCGAGTGCCACCTGCGCGCGCCGAGCCGCCTCGGGAAACGACCAGCCCGCACCGGACACATAAAGTGCGGCCGCCGCATTCAGCAGCACTGCAGCACGCACGGCCCCGCCTTCACCGGTCCGCAAGAGCCGCTCAATTCGTGCGGCGTTCTCGCTCGGCTCGCCGCCTCCCAGACCCTCGAGGCTGTTGGAGCCCAGGCCCAGCTCGGATGCCTCGAGCACCCACTCGGTGATGTGTTCCGAGCGGATCTCCCAGACCAGCGTTTCTCCCACAGGACTGATCTCGTCCATTCCGATCGCCCCGTGAACCACCAGCGCGTGCACCGCACCGAGCGCAGCTAACGCCTTGGCCACCTGGGGTGCGCGGGCGCGCTCGGCGACGCCGACGACCTGCCGGCGAACCCCGGCCGGATTCGCCAGCGGACCCAGCAAATTCATGATGGTGGGAACGCCCAACTCGCGGCGGGTCGGACCGATGTGCCGCATGGCAGGGTGATAGGTGGGCGCAAACAGGAACACAAGACCCGCCGCACGAAGCACGTCGGCCGCCCGCGCAGGCTCGATTTCGATCTCGACCCCCAAACCTTCGAGCACATCCGCCGAACCCGATCGCGACGTGTAGCTCCGGTTTCCGTGCTTCGCGACCGGCACCCCGGCCCCGGCCGCAACGAACGCTGCCGCCGTCGATACGTTGAGCGTGGTGACGGCTCCGCCGCCGGTGCCGCACGTATCGACCAGGCGATCCGTCATGCCCTCCAGCACACCGATCATGGCTGCCCGCATTGCCGCCGCCGCACCGGTGATTTCCTCGGCTGACTCACCCTTGCTTCGAAGACCGAGGAGCAGCGCCGCCATATCGGGTCCAGTCGCCTCCCCTCGCATGACGACAGCGAACGCGGCAGCGGTCTGATCCGCGGACAGGGAATCGCCAGCCGCCAGTCGGCGAAGGGCATGAGACAGGCCTATTGTGTCGGGAGTGGCGGTGTTGGTCACCTGGAAATCCGATGTGTGAAAGACGGCGGCAGGGGCCCACGAAATGCTACCCGCAAAGGTGACCTTTTGTCAATTGTGACAAGGAGTTGCGTAGCTTGCCCAGAGCCCTCGGCCGGGGCTAAATTCCCGCGCGATGCGTGAGACATTCCTCGCGGTGGTGCACTTCGACGGCGGCCGTTTCGTCGGCTGGCAGCGCCAACGCGAAGGTCGATCGGTCCAGTCCGAGTTTGAGCGGGTTCTGGAGCGCCTGGGCGGTGCACCGATCGTGGCACACGCAGCAGGGCGTACCGACGCCGGGGTCCATGCGGTGGGCCTCGGCGTGAGTTTTTCGTTCTCGCGACACTGGGAGCCGGCGCCGCTGCGCCGGGCCCTCAATGCCCTTCTCTCCCCCGATTGCTGGGTGGAGTCGGTTTTACCTATGCGACCCAGCTTCCACGCCAGAAAGAGTGCAGTGGCCAGGCGCTACCGCTATGACGTGGGAACCGATGAGGCCGCCGCGTCGCCGTTTCGGCGTCGGTACGAGTGGGCGGTCGGGCGGCCCCTCGACCTGGCTTCGCTCCAGGCCGCGGCGGTTGTTGTGCAAGGGGAGCACGATTTTCAGCCCTTTTCGGTGCGCGGACAACAGAAGCCCCACTGGCGCTGTCGGATCGCTTTCTCGGAATGGCGTGAGCGGCCAGAAGGTCAGGGCGTATGCTACGAGGTCGAGGCTGATCGGTTCCTTCACCACATGGTTCGGATGCTGGTGGGGACGATGGTGGATATCGGGCTGGGCCGGCGGCCGGTCGCCGACATGTCCGCACTGCTGCTCCGCGGTGATAACCTGGAGACGAGCCCGCCCGCCCCTGCCGAGGGCCTCTACTTCGTCTCCGCCACCTATCCGGCAGACTGCTACATGGAGTCGAACCGAGAGGCCTTGGCTGAGCCAGCCGCGGTGCCCCCCACATGAGTCGGGGGTACGCCGCTGTGCTGTTGGCAACCCTGGTTGCAGGGTGCAATGAAAGGCCGCATAGCCCAGGGCTGGTCAACCAGGTCGCAGTCGCACAGGAGCCGGCCCGGGTTGCCTCACAGACCTCGGTGGCCGCCTCCAGAAAAACCGCGCTCGTCTCGGCGACGGAACGAGTCGCCCCAGCAGTGGTCTCGATCCACGTGTTTTCCCGTGAACGCGTTTCCGCCCGCTCTCCCTGGGACTTTTTCTTCGTGCCCGAGGGAGCCGAACGGGTGGTCGAAGGCTATGGCACCGGCTTCGTGATTCGTCCCAGCGGCATCATCGTCACTAACCAGCATGTCGTGTCCAACGCTCAACGGGTGGTAGTCACGTTGACTGACGGGTCCGAGCTCGATGGCAAGGTGCTGGGTGAGGATCCGGTAACCGATATCGCCGTGGTGAAGGTGAACCGAAGTGGGTTGCCCACTGCCCCGCTCGGCAAGAGCACCGACCTCATGATCGGCGAGTGGGTCGTAGCATTGGGGAATCCGTTCGCCTACATGCTGGGCAACGCGGAGCCGACAGTGACGGTCGGCGTCGTGAGCGCGACCGGTCGGAACATTCTGCCGACCGGCGACCAGCCGGGCCTGTACCTCGACATGATCCAGACCGACGCCGCGATCAATCCAGGCAATTCGGGCGGACCCCTGACCAACGCGCTGGGTGAAGTGGTGGGCGTGAACTCCTCGATTTTTTCGAGCAGCGGCGGGTCGATCGGATTGGGATTTGCAATCCCGATCGAGCGCGCGCTTTCGGTCACGGACCTGATCATGCGGAGCGGCGCGGTACGACGGGCGTGGACGGGTCTCGAGGTCGAAGGTCCATCCGCCATGCGCAGCTGGCGAAACCTGGGTGGCGTCACCATCTCCAACGTAGCTCGAGGCGGACCAGCCGAGCGCGCTGGACTCAAGGCCGGCGACGTTCTGGTACAGGCGAACGGACATACCATTCGCAATTTTCTGGATTGGGAAGCGGTCAAGCTCGACCTCAAAGTGGGCGACACCGTCGATCTTACAGTCCGTCAGGGCGGCAAGACGGTGGGGAGGCGCCTTGTCACCGGGGATCTTCCGACCGTCACTGCGGAGAAGGTGACGGTACTTCGTGACCTCCAACTGGTCGACGTGACACCGGGCGTTCAGGCCGAGCGTGGAATCAAGAGCGAGCGGGGCGCCCTGATTTTCCGGATTTCCCCGCAAGTGAGTCAGGCAACCGGCCTGCAGGAAGGCGACGTCATTCTGGCGATCAACCGGACGCCGGTACGGAGCGCTTCGCAGGTAGGGGAGCTGCTGCAGAGCCGGGCCGGCGTGCTCCGGTTGTACTTCGAGCGACAGGGAGAGATCAGCTTCACCGACCTGGTGTTCCGATGAGCGATGACGGATACCACTCCCCGCTGGGGACTCGTTACGCGTCGCCTGCGATGCAGAGGCTCTGGGGCGAGCCCCGGCGCATCGGCCTCTGGCGTCGCCTCTGGCTGGCGCTTGCGGAGAGTGAGCGGGAGCTGGGCTTGCCCATCCCGGAGCAGGCCTTGAACGAGATGCGGGCTCATCTCGACGACGCCGATCTGGCCGCGGCCGCGCGTTACGAGCGCCGCTTCCGTCACGACGTGATGGCCCACATTCACGCCTTTGGCGATCAGGCACCCACCGCTCGCCCCTACATCCATCTCGGTGCGACAAGTGCCTTCGTCACCGATAACGCCGACCTCATCATCATGCGAGAGGGGTTGCGGTTGCTGCTGGGCCGGCTTCTCGCCGTGCTGGCCGCGCTCGAGACCTTCGCTCGGCGGCATGCGTCGGTGCCGTGTCTGGCGTACACCCACTTCCAGCCGGCTCAGCTCACCACCGTCGGCAAGCGTGCGACGCTCTGGATGCAGGACTTCGCGGCGGATGTCGAGGAGATCTGCCATCGGATCGAGACTCTTCGGTTTCGCGGCTGCAAAGGCACTACCGGGACGCAGGCCTCCTTCTTCGAGTTGTTTGGAGGGGATCACGCCAAGGTGCGTGAGCTCGATCGGCTGGTCACGACCCGGATGGGCTTCGGCCAGTCCTTCGCTGTGACCGGCCAGACGTATCCCCGCAAGGCGGATAGCGCCGTGCTCGACGGGTTGAGCGGCGTCGCGCAATCGGCCGCAAAGATGGCCAGCGACCTTCGCCTGTTGCAGCACGAAGGCGAGCTGCTGGAGCCCTTCGAGGCGGAGCAGATCGGCTCGAGCGCAATGGCCTACAAACGGAACCCGATGCGGGCGGAGCGCATCACCGGGCTCGCTCGCTTTGTCGTTTCGTTGCAAGCCAACGGCGCGCACACCGCGTCCAATCAATGGCTCGAGCGGACGCTGGACGACAGCGCAAACCGACGGCTGACGCTGCCGGAGGCGTTTCTCGCCACCGACGCGATTCTAATCCTTGCCACCAACATCGCAGCCGGGCTGGAAGTCCGCGAAGCCGTAATCGCCGCCCACGTGGCCGCACAGATGCCCTTCATGGCCACCGAGCGCTGGCTCATGCTCGGCGTCGCGGCGGGAGGCGATCGGCAGGGATTGCATGAGGTCATCCGCCAGCACAGCCTCGCGGTGGCAGATAGCGTGAGTCGTGGCGGCCCGAACGATCTGCTGGAGCGTCTCTCGACCGATGCCGCGTTTCGACAAGTGCCATCGGCCGCGCTCAAGGCCGAGCTGGATCCGGTCCGCTATACCGGCCGGGCCGCCGATCAGGTTGAAGAGTTCCTCACTGATTATCTCGAATCCGTGCTGGCCCGCGCGCGACCGCTGGCCGGCGACACCGAAACCGCGGAGGTGCGGGTGTGACGAAGACGCTGACGCAAAGTGCCCTGCCGCTCCCCTTGCTTCGACGGGGAAAGGTCCGGGAGGTCTATGAGATCGACCCCGACCACCTGCTCCTGGTCGCCAGCGACCGGGTGAGCGCGTTCGACGTCGTGATGAACGAGGCGATTCCCCACAAGGGAGCAGTCCTGACACAGCTCAGCGCCTTCTGGTTCGAACGGCTCGAGTCCGTGATTCCGTCGCACTACATCACCGCCGACGCGGATGAGATCATTGCCCGCGCCCCGGGTCTGGCAGCTGAACGGGACCATCTGCGCGGACGTGCCATGCTGGTGCGTCGGACGAACCCGGTTCCTTTCGAATGCGTGGTGCGGGGCTACATCTCGGGGTCGGCCTGGGCGGAATACAAGAAGCAGGGCACTCTGGCCGGCGAGCCGCTGCCGTCCGGCCTAGTCGAGAGCGGCCGGCTGAACGATCCCATCTTCTCGCCCGCCACCAAGGCGGAGACGGGACACGACGAAAACGTGACGTTCTCGACCGTGGCAAAGAGCCTGGGCATTGATGTCGCCGGCCGGCTTCGCGACGCGAGCTTCGCGGTGTACCGCGCCGGTCGAGATCACGCCGGCACACGAGGCATCATTATCGCAGATACGAAGTTCGAGTTCGGCTTCGACCGTGAGGGCTCGCTCCGTCTCATCGACGAAGTGTTGACGCCGGACAGCTCGCGGTTCTGGCCGGCCGACCGCTATCAGGCCGGTGGCCCTCAACCGAGTTTCGATAAGCAACCGTTGCGGGATTACCTGGCCGCGATCAAAGCCAAGGGCGGCTGGAACGGCGAAGCTCCGCCGCCGCCGCTTCCGCCGGAGGTAGTAAAGGCCACGAGTCTCCGCTATCGAGAGGCCTTCAAGCGAATCACCGGGCGGGAGTTGGAGGTCGGGTGATCCGCATTGCGCCGGAAGGGCGCTGGTTCATCGTTGGCGCGTGGGCGATTCTGGCGCTGCTCGCCGTGAGCGGCCGATGGCTGGCTGCCGCGGTCTGGCTGCCGATTGCCCTGTGGGTGGTCGCATTCTTTCGTGATCCCGAGCCCACTGGCCCGCGAGGTGCGGATTTGATCCTGGCTCCGGCCGATGGCCGCGTCGTCGCCGTCGCAGACGTGGACGAGCCCGCCTTTTTTGGGGGGACCGCCACCCGGGTTTCGATTTTCATGAATGTCTTCGACTGCCACGTCAACCGCTATCCGACCGACGGAACCGTCGCATACCGTCATTACAACCACGGCCGATTTCTCCATGCGGCTGGTGAGAAGGCCAGCCTCGACAACGAACAGGCCTCGATCGGACTCACCACGTCGCATGGCAAGGTGCTGGTGCGTCAGATCGCAGGACTCATCGCCCGGCGGATCGTCACCGACCACAGCGTGGGTGCGGCAGTGCAACAGGGCCAGCGGCTGGGCATGATCCGCTTCGGCTCGCGCGTGGATCTCTTCCTGCCTCGCGGGACGCGCGTCCTCGTGCGTGAGGGCGACAAAACCCGCGTTGGCCTCACCCTGGTGGCCCAATGGAGCTGATTCCCCGCCGTCCCCATCTACGCCGCCCGAACATGCGGCGCGTCGTTGTGGTGATGCCGAGTGCCTTCACGCTGGGCAACCTTTTCTTCGGATTCTGGTCCATCGTCTCGGCCTTCAACGGAAACTTCCGATGGGCGGGATGGTTCATCGTCTTCGCAGCCATCCTGGACATGCTCGACGGGCGGGTCGCCCGGCTGTCCAAGACCAACAGCCGGTTCGGTGCCGAGCTCGATTCGCTGGTGGACGTGATTTCCTTCGGGGTCGCGCCTGCGCTGCTCATGTATTTCCTCGACTTCGCGTCGGGCGGACGATTCGCCTGGGTGCTCTGCTACATCTATGTGGTCGCGGTCGCACTCCGTCTGGCGCGCTACAATGTGCTCGCCGACAGCAAGCCGACTCCCGGCTGGTTCACCGGCATGCCCTCGCCGGCCGCGGGCTGTACGCTGGCCGTCTACTACCCCTTCAGCCAGACCGAGTGGTACCGCGCGTCGCTCGCCTATCTCGACCTGCAGCACCAGGGTCTTGTAGTTCTGATCCTGCTCCTGTCGGTCCTTATGGTGAGCAACGTGAAGTACCCCCGGTTCCCTGCCATCGGCCTCCGGACGGTGCGCGGGATCTTCGGGCTGACCGTCCATCTCGCCATCCTGCTCGGCGGACTGCTGGCACCCGAGCATTTTCTCTTTCCCTTGGGGCTGTTCTACATGGTCTTTGGCGCCGGCCGGGCCCTAGTGCTCGGACTGATGGAACGGGGCGAGGCTGAGGTGCACGAAGAGCCATTGGCCGAGAGCACCGAGACCGACGACGCGAACTTGCCCGAGCGCCGGCGGCCCTGGGGCGAACGCCGGCAAGGACCGACGCCATGAGCTTCCGCGTCCACGTGCGAGTGATGCCAAGAGCCGGATTACTCGACCCGCAGGGCCAGGCCGTGGAGCACGCACTCGGAGCCCTGGGCTTTGCCGGTGCCGGTACGGTCCGGGTGGGACGGGCCATCGAGCTTACCGTTTCGGCAGCATCACGGGACGAGGCGGAGGCGCGGGCGCGACAGATGTGCGACAGGCTGCTCGCGAACCCGGTCACCGAAGACTACTCCGTGGAGATAGAAGACTAAATGCAGCGCGTGGCAGTGGTGCGGTTTCCCGGAAGCAATCGTGATCTCGACGCAGTACGCGCGGCCGAGCGTGCGGGAAGCGAGGCCTATTTCGTCTGGCATCGTGATACCGATCTTCAGCAGGCGGATGTGGTCATCCTGCCTGGAGGCTTCAGCTACGGAGACTACCTGCGCTCCGGTGCCATTGCGCGATTCAGTCCGATCATGGGCGCGATCCAGCGACACGCGGCAGAGGGCGGCGCCGTGATCGGGATCTGCAACGGATTTCAGATCCTCTGCGAAGCGGGCCTGCTGCCCGGCGCACTAGTACGGAATGCGCGGCTCTCGTTCGTGGCGAAGCCGGTCGACCTCCAGGTCGAGCGCATCTCCACGGTGTTCACCAATGCCTTCACCAGGGGTGACCGGGTCCGCGTCCCGGTCGCGCACGGAGACGGACGCTTTGTCGCCGACGCCGCGACGCTCGATCGCATCGAGGCCGAGGACTGCGTCGTGGTTCGTTACGTGGCTTCCGGTCCAGGTGTCGAACCCAATCCGAACGGATCCGAGCGGAACATCGCCGGGATTTGCAATGCAGCCGGCAATGTGGTAGGACTGATGCCCCATCCGGAGAACGCGGTTCATCCCCTGCAGGACTCACAGACCGGGCAGGGATTTTTCGACTCGATGGCGGCGTGGCATCCGCTCGCTGCGAGGCGCTGATACAGGTGGACTTGTACGAAAACGGGCCTCTCGATTTTGCCCGGAGGATTTCACGATGATCAACAAGCTCAGCAAGAACGAAGGCGAACACTTCACCATGCGCGATCAGGAGCTGCTGAAAAAGCAGCGCGAACTGGCCGAAGCCGCCCAGGCCGCGGCCGAGCGGCGCCTGCATCTGATGAAGTGCCCCAAGGACGGCTATGACCTCGAGAGCCAACACTACCATGGCGTGGAAGTCGAGCAATGCGCCCACTGTGGCGGCGTGTGGCTGGACAGGGGCGACCTCGAGATCATTCGAGCCCGGAAGGATCACACGGGCGTGGTCGACCGCATTGTGAACGATGTGCTGGTGGCGCTGGGCGGTGATCGCCGAAGGGTGAAACGTGGCTGAAGCGCGGGTCGCCGAAGCGCCCAACCGCGCATCAACCGGCCCAGAGCCCTTCCCCGATGAGCGGCCGGTAACGGCCGAGGTCGTTCGCGAGCACAACCTCAACGATCTCGAGTACGCCCGGATCGTCGATCTGCTGGGCCGCGAGCCGACCCTGACCGAGCTGGGGATCTTTTCTGCGCTCTGGTCGGAGCACTGCTCCTACAAGCACTCCAAGCCGATCCTCCGGCTCTTCCCCACCGATGGGCCACGGGTCCTGCAGGGGCCAGGCGAAAACGCAGGCGTGCTGCGGTTGCCCGACGGCTGGGCGGTCGCCTTCAAGATCGAGTCACATAATCATCCTTCTGCGGTCGAGCCATATCAGGGAGCAGCCACCGGCGTCGGGGGAATTCTGCGGGACGTGTTCACCATGGGCGCTCGACCGGTCGCCGTGCTCAACAGCCTCCGGTTCGGGCCGCTCGACCTGCCGCGGAATCGATACCTGTTCGCCGGAGTGGTTCGGGGAGTCGGGGACTACGGCAACTGCGTCGGCGTCCCCACGGTCGGGGGCGAGGTCGGCTTCGCACCCGGCTACACCGGCAACCCGCTGGTCAACGCGATGTGTGTCGGACTGCTGCGCGAGCAGGACCTGATGAGAGCCCGGGCACACGGCGTCGGCAATGTGCTGCTGGTCGTCGGATCGCGAACCGGACGCGACGGTATTCATGGCGCCAGCTTCGCCTCGGAAGAGCTGTCGGAGGAGAGCGAAGCCCGGCGGCCGCAGGTTCAGGTGGGCGATCCCTTCACGGAGAAGCTCCTGCTCGAGGCAACGCTCGAGCTGATCACCTCCGATCTCGTCGTTGCGGTTCAGGACATGGGAGCAGCGGGGCTTACCAGCTCGTCGGCCGAGATGGCGGCGCGGGGCGGAGTCGGCGTCGAAATCGACACCGGTCTGGTGCCGACGCGGGAAGAGGGGATGACACCGTACGAAATCCTGTTGTCCGAATCGCAAGAGCGGATGCTGGTGGTGGCGGAGCCGGATCGGCTGGCGGAGATCCAGGGCGTCTGCGAGAAGTGGGAGCTTACGGCCACGCCGATCGGCCGGGTGACCGACGACGGCATCTTCAGAGTGCGGCACCACAACCGCGTGGTGGCGGCGATTCCGGGGCAGCCCCTGGTGGACGGGTGTCCCATCTACCATCCCGAGGCTCAGGAGGCGGACGAAGCGAAGAGCCGCCGCGCGGCGCGCCTTTCGTCAACGGCACAGCCCGACCCGGAGAAGGCGCTCGAAGCCCTGCTGGATACCCCCAACCTCGCCAGCAAGCGGTGGGTGTACGAGCAATATGACTCGACCGTGCAGTCTGCTACCGTGATCGGCCCGGGCGGAGATGCCGGCGTCGTGCAGGTGCCGGGGACCGAGTTCGGCATCGCGATCACCGTTGACTGCAATGCACGCCTGGTCGCCCTCGATCCGTACGAGGGCGGCAAGGCTGTCGTCGCCGAGGCCGCGCGCAACATCGCGTGCACCGGCGCCCTCCCCATCGGGATTACCGATTGCCTGAACTTCGGGAACCCGGAGAAGCCCGAGGTGTTCTTTCAGTTCCGCGAGGCGTGTCGCGGGATCTCGGATGCCTGCCGGGCCTTCGAGACCCCAGTGACCGGCGGGAATGTCTCGTTCTACAACGAGAGTCCGACCGGGGCCGTGGACCCAACGCCGGTGGTCGGCATGGTGGGCTTGCTCGAGCCAGTGACTGCGCGGGTGGGAAGCCATTGGGCCGAACTTGGCGACGCGATCCTCATTCTCGGCGCCACTCAGGGCGAGTTGGGAGGCTCCGCCTACTGGGCCGAATTGCTGGGATTCATCAGAGGCCAGCCGGCTCGGGTGGATCTCGCTGCCGAACGCAGGCTTCAGCTCCTGCTCGTTGCTGCCGCCCGCGCCGGCTTGCTCCGATCTGCCCACGATTGCGCTGAAGGCGGTTTGGCAGTCGCGCTGGC
This sequence comes from Gemmatimonadota bacterium, assembly GCA_046733215.1. Lineage (GTDB taxonomy): Bacteria > Gemmatimonadota > Gemmatimonadetes > Gemmatimonadales > GWC2-71-9 > DASQPE01. Next base: position 18,068 of record JBKPOS010000006.1, on the reverse strand, counting down.
GGAGGCGGCGATCGGCAGACCGTATGCCAAGCGGAGCGTGGGAGCCAGACTCGACCTCGACCGGTATGCCGAAGGACTCCCGCCAGAGCGAGTCCTCTTTGGTGAGGATGGCGCGCGCGCCGTGGTCTCCTGTGCTCCTGGCGCGGTGAAAGCGCTGACGGCGCTTGCGGGCGAGCAGGGTGTGCCGGCATTTACAGCAGGGACGGTAGGTGCACCGGATACCCGGCTCGAGCTTCGGATCACCGGCAGGATGTTGACGTGGGACACGATCGCGCTCCGGCGCATCTATTACGATGCGATTCCCCGGCGCATGGCGCACGCGGGGCAGGATCGCTAGGAGACGCTATTCAATGTGCGGCATCATCGGAGTCTCGGGGCTCACCGACGCAGCTAAACTCGCCTACCTGGGCCTGTACGCGCTGCAGCATCGCGGCCAGGAAAGCGCGGGCATCGTCGCCATTGATCCCGACGGCCGGCCCCGGTCGTCCCGGGGCATGGGCCTGGTGTCCGAGACCTTCGACGAGAACGTCCTGGCCACTCTTCCCGGCGATGTCGCGGTCGGGCACACGCGGTATTCCACCACGGGCAGCACCGTGCTCGCCAACGCGCAGCCATGCAGCGTGAGCACGCGGTCGGGCCCGCTGGTGATCGCCCACAACGGAAATCTGACCAATGCCGCCGAGCTGAAGCGAGACCTGGTCGAGCGAGGCGCAATCTTCACGACATCCACTGACACGGAGGTCCTGGTCCACTTGATCGCGCGGTCGGAGGCCAACTCTGTCGATGACCGCATCCGCGACGCCCTGCAGCAGGTAGACGGCGCCTACAGCCTGGTGCTCACAGTCGGGCGCACCATGTATGCGGTGGTGGACAGTCGCGGTTTCCGTCCGCTGGTGCTGGGTCGGTTGAATGGCGGGGTGATTGCCGCATCGGAGACCTGCGCGCTCGATCTCATAGGTGCAACGCTCGTGCGCGAGCTCAAGCCGGGCGACTTCCTCAAGATCGAGGACGGTGAAGTCGTCGAGCTCCCCCGCCTCTCACCCCGGCCGGTCAGCCGCTGTGTCTTCGAGCTGATCTATTTCGCCCGTCCTGACAGCCGGGTCTTCGGCCAATCGGTGGATCGGGTCCGCCGTGAGCTCGGGCGACAGATCGCCCGCGAGCATCCTGCCCCCGGCAGCGACGTGGTGTTCAGCGTCCCCGACAGCTCCAACGCGATGGCGCTTGGCTTTGCCGAGGAATCGGGCATCAAGCTCGAGAACGGGCTCATCCGCAATCACTACGTCGGCCGAACTTTCATCAATCCCAGCCAGGCACTTCGCGTCGCCAAGGTGCGAATCAAGTTCAATCCGGTGCGCGACGTGATCGCGGGCAAGTCGGTCGTCGTGGTGGATGACAGCCTGGTCCGCGGCAATACCAGTAAAGGGCTGGTGCAGATGATTCGCAGCGCCGGGGCCCGCGAGGTGCATCTCCGTCTCGGCTCGCCGCCCATCACCGGTCCGTGCCACTACGGCATCGACACGCCCACTCGCGAGGAACTGATCGCAGCAACCCACTCGACCGAAGAAATCCGTCAGTTCCTCGGGGTCGATTCGCTGGGATACCTGTCACTCGAAGGCATGCTGCGCGCGGCCGGGGGCCCGGGCGGCTTCTGCCACGCCTGTTTCTCCGGCCAGTACCCCACACCGGTGCCGGACGATCTGGTCCGACTCCGCCACGCCTCGCCGCTTGTGGCCACGCCCGCATGAGCGGGTCGTTCACTCAGCCACTGGTCTATTTCTTTGGGCAGGGCCGCGCCGACGGAACAGCGGCCATGAAAGACGTGCTGGGTGGAAAGGGTGCCGGTCTCGCCGAGATGACGACCCTCGGCATTCCCGTGCCGCCGGGGTTCACCATTGCCACCAGCGTCTGCCATAGCTACCTCGAAAGCCGCCAGTTCTCTCCCCGCCTTCGAAGCCAGGTCGAGCACAACGTTCAAAGGCTCGAGGCCGCCACCGGCCGCCAGTTCGGAGGTGCGGAGCATCCCCTGCTGGTCTCGGTACGATCGGGCGCTCCAGTGTCGATGCCCGGGATGATGGAGACGATCCTCAACCTGGGCCTGAACGACACCACAGTTGAGGGCCTCGCAGCTCTATCGGGCAATCCGGCGTTCGCCTGGGATTCCTACCGGCGGTTCGTGCAGATGTACGGTGCCGTGGTGTTCGAGCTGTCCAAGCACCCGTTCGAGCACAAGCTGGATGCCCGCAAGCGCGAGTGTGGCGTCGCCCGCGACATCGATCTCCCCGTTCCGGTCATCCAGGCCCTGGTGCGTGAATTCAAGGAGCTGGTCAGGCAGCAGGCCGGGAAGCCGTTTCCCGACGATCCAGTGGCTCAGCTGTGGGGTGCAATCGCTGCGGTCTTCTCGAGCTGGAATACCCGCCGCGCCATCGACTATCGGAAGCTCCATGGCGTCGCGGACACCATGGGAACAGCGGTGAACGTCGTAGCCATGGTGTTTGGGAATCTGGGTGACGATTCGGGCACCGGCGTCGCCTTTACCCGCGATCCTTCCACCGGCGAACCACGGCTGTACGGGGAGTATCTGCTGAATGCGCAGGGCGAGGACGTCGTGTCGGGCGCCCGTACGCCGGAGCCGATGTCGTCGCTCGAGGGATGCATGCCTCACGCATACCAGGAGCTCGAGCGTACCGCTCGCGTTCTGGAGCGGCACTTCCGGGACGTGCAGGATCTCGAGTTCACCATCGAGCGCGGCCGGCTGTACATGTTGCAGACCCGCCGGGCCCAGCGCTCCGGCCCGGCCGCGGTACGGATCGCCTGCGACATGGTCGATGAGCGCCTGATCTCACAAGACGAAGCCATCGCGCGGATTCCGCCGCGGGATCTCGATCAACTGCTCCATCCGACCATCGACCAGGCCAGCAAGCTCGACCTCCTGGCCGTCGGACTGCCTGCCTCACCAGGCGCCGCATGCGGCACGGTGGTGTTCGATGCCGATCGAGCCGAACGCCTTGGCCGGAGCGGGCAGCCGGTGATTCTGGTCCGGCGCGAGACTTCGCCCGAGGACTTTCACGGCATGGTGGTGGCAAAGGCGGTCCTGACCGCGCGCGGCGGAATGACCTCGCACGCGGCCGTGGTCGCCCGCGGGATGGGTAAGCCCTGCGTCGCCGGTGCGTCGAGCATAGACGTGGATGAGCCCAACCACTGTTTCTCCGCGGACGGCCGCGTCATCAAGGAAGGCGACTGGATCAGCCTCGACGGAGGAACCGGCAAGGTCTTCGCCGGTCAGGCCCGCTTGATCGAGCCCAGCCTGGGCGAAGACTTCAAGCGGCTGATGGGCTGGGCAGACGCCGTCCGCCAACTCCGGGTCCGGGTCAACGCCGATACGCCCGCGGACGCCCATCGAGGCCGCGACTTCGGCGCCGAAGGCATCGGGCTCTGTCGCACCGAGCACATGTTCTTCGAGGGCGACCGGCTGGTCGTCATGCGGGAAATGATTCTCGCGCAGGACGAGGCGGGGCGCCGCCGAGCGCTGGATAGGCTCCTGCCGATGCAGCGAGGAGACTTCGAAGCCATCTTCCGGGCGATGGAAGGATTTCCCGTCACCATCCGTATGCTCGACCCGCCGCTCCACGAATTCCTGCCGAAGGAAGAGGCCGAAATCGACGCGCTGGCCCGCCAGCTCGGTCGTGCAGTCGAAGACATCCGCCGGGCCGTGCAATCATTGCAGGAAGTCAATCCTATGCTCGGGCTCAGGGGGTGCCGGCTCGGCATCGTGTATCCCGAGATCACCCAGATGCAGACCCGGGCGATCTTCGAGGCGGCCTGCGCCGTCGCCGCGCGGCGCGGCCTTGTTCTGCCCGAGATCATGATTCCGCTGACCGCCTCCGTAGTCGAGTTTCGCAAGCAGGCCCTGGTGGTACGGCGGGTCGCGGAAGACGTATTCAACGAGCGTCAGATCACCGTGCCCTATCTGCTCGGCACCATGATCGAGCTGCCCCGCGCGGCGCTCACTGCCGACGAGTTCGCGCTGGAAGCCCAGTTCTTTTCCTTCGGGACCAACGACCTCACCCAGACCACGTGGGGCCTCTCGCGCGATGATGCCGGGCGATTTCTGCCCCAGTACATCGAGCTGGGAATCGTGGAGAGCGATCCGTTTCAGGAGCTGGATCTCGCCGGCGTAGGCAAGCTGATTCAGATGGCCTGCGAGTTGGGCCGGAAGACGCGGGCCGACCTCAAGCTCGGCATCTGTGGTGAGCACGGCGGCGAGCCCAACGCGGTGGCATTCTGCGACCGGTTGGGTGTGAACTACGTTTCCTGCTCGCCATTCCGGGTTCCCATTGCCCGTCTCGCCGCAGCGCAGGCCGCATTGGCGGAACGAGGGACGATGGACCGAACAAAGGCGACGGTCTAGCCCGCCCAACACAGGAGCCAAACTTGCCCCCCCTCATCGGCATCATCATGGGTAGCGACTCGGACTGGCCGGTCATGCAGCACGCGGCCAAGCGACTCAAGGACTTCGATGTCCCTTGGGAAGCCCGGGTGCTCTCGGCCCATCGCACGCCTGATCTCGCCGTGGCGTACGCAGAGGCAGCGAGCAAGCGCGGCATTCGTTGTCTGATTGCAGGGGCCGGAGGGGCGGCACATTTGGCCGGCGTGCTCGCGGCCAAGACCACACTGCCGGTGCTGGGCGTTCCCATGCCGAGCAAGCATCTTCAGGGGCTCGATTCGCTGCTTTCGACCGTGCAGATGCCGGGTGGAATCCCGGTCGCGACCTTCGCGATCGGCGAGGCCGGAGCGGCCAACGCTGCACTCTTCGCCGTGGCAATGCTCGCCGGGACGGATGAGACCCTGGCTCGCAAGCTGGTAGATTTCCGCCGCGCCCAGGCAGACAAGATTCAGAAGATCAGCTTACCCGATCCCGCTTGACCCACAGCCCAGGAACGTCAGTCCCATGTTGATTCTTTTGACCCTTTCAGTCGCCGCGGCCCCGGGAATATTCCTTCCGCTCGGTGCACGGCCGGCCAATCCTGCCTGCATCACGATGAACACCAAGAACCTGCCGCTCGCCACCCGAAAGAGCCCGCTCGACTCGGTCTCGTTTACGGCTGCGGGAAGCCAGGTCAAGGTCTGCTATGGGCGTCCGTCCCTTCGCGGCCGACACATGATCGGAAGTGATGCTGTGCCCTATGGCAAGATCTGGCGCACCGGAGCAAATGAGCCCACCATGATCCACACGACCGGTCCGCTTTCGATTGCGGGCATTAAGGTCGGCGCGGGAAGCTACTCGCTCTACACCGTTCCAGGTCCGAGCCAGTGGGAGGTGATCGTGAACCGCTCGATCACCCAGTGGGGCGAAGAGTCGAACTACACCGATGCGGTAAAGAAGCAGGAGGTTGGACGGGGCAAGGTGAGCGCAGAAACGGTTCCCCAGTCCGTGGAGACGTTCACCGTCAAGCCGGATCCCTCGAGCGGCGAAGCCAAGGCTCTGCTGCTGGAGTGGGAGAAAACAAGGGTCAGCATCCCTCTCGCCAAGTAGGTCGGTGTTCGCCGCCTGGGCCGGCCCCCGCAGCTGCGAGGCGAACGCAGCCGATCAATCGGTCGACTTCTTCCGCACTGGTGTAGCAGGCACAGCCGGCCCTGACCAGCCCGTCCACCGCATAGCCCAGTCGCTCGACCACCGTCGTGGCGTAGAAGTCTCCGTTGGAGACGAACACCCCCCGAGCGGCACAGGCCCTGGCCACTTGTTCCGATGGCCGTCCCTCCAGCACGAAGGAGATCGTAGGCGTGCGAGGGAGTCCCGGTGCGGGCCCGAATCTCCGCACACCGGGGACGTCGCCAAGACCCTCCCACATCCGTCGCAGCAACGCCTCGCCCCGCATGTGCAAGGCTGCGAAGGTCGCCGCCAGTCGCTCGCGTCGGCTCCCCACGGCCGGTGCCAACCCGGCCAGAAAGTCGATGGCCGCCTTGAGCCCGGCGATTCCTTCGTGGTTTTGAGTTCCGGTCTCGAGCTTCTCCGGAGCGGCTGACGGGGCCGGATCGAGCTTCGGAATATCGAGCCCTTCGAGCAGCTCGCGCCGCCCCCACAGCACCCCTAGATGGGGGCCGTACATCTTGTACGCCGACCAGACCATGAAATCCACCGCGAGCGAGGCAACGTCAGGCAGCACGTGAGGGGCGTAATGGACAGCATCCACGAACGTGAGTGCACCCGCGTTCCGGGCAAGCGCCGCCGCCGCAGCCAGGTCGTTCACTGTCCCCAAGGCATTCGAGGCACCTCCAATGGCCAGAAGCCGCGTCCGCGGGCCAATCGCCCGCTCGAGCGCGGGCCAGTCGAGCTGGCCGGTTTCGGTCCGCAGAGGAACCGTCCGGATGGTGATTCCACGCTCCAGCTCGAGCCGACGCCACGGTGCGACGTTGGCATGGTGATCGAGTTCGGTCACGATGACCTCGTCACCTGGGCTCCACTGACGCCCCAACCCGCGTGCCAGATGAAAGGTCAGCGTGGTCATGTTCGCGCCGAAGGCGACTTCGTCCGCTGCGCCCTTGAGAAAGTCAGCGACCGCCGATCGAGCTTCCGCGATCAACTCGTCAGTCTCCAGGCTCGTGGGGTACACCCAATGAGTGTTGGCGTTGTGGTGCAGGAGATAGTCGGACATCGCGTTCGCCACCTGCCGCGGCACCTGAGTTCCACCTGGTCCGTCGAAGTAGGCAACAGGGTGTCCGCCGTGGTGCCGCTCGAGCGCGGGGAAGTGAGCGCGAATGGCTTCGACCGACGCGACCTCGCCTGGAGCGCTCTGGAGCGTGGTCATCGACGCCTCAAATCGGTTGAGAATGGGTTGATAAGTAAGGTCATTACGTATGTGTTAATGCACATTGCCACATGATGTTACAAAATCTATGGAGCCGTAATAGCAGCTGCGAAAAACGGGACGTCCGACCGGACGTCCCGTCGAGGCCTGATGGAGGCGCAGGGAATCGAACCCTGGTCCGAGTGAGGCTCCAGAACCGCTTCTACGTGCGTAGGCTCGACTTCAACCCTGTCTCGCTCGGCCGGCATCGGGCCGGCCTGCCGAGCGCCCACCCTCGCTGGCTCTCGCTCGAGGCGGTGAGGGACCACCTCTTGCCAGTCCGGCTTTGCGATCCGACGGCAGCGCCCCGGACGGGCTCTGACGCCGGAGGTGCGTTAGCGAGCTGAGCTCAGCTTACGCAGCCAGTGCCAGTTCAGTATTGGCAGTTGATACGTTCCAGACGGTTTTTCCAGGAATCTGGACCTGGGCACGCTACGATTCCTTCATCGCACCCGTCGAAGCCAGTCGCCCCCGGGTCTCACAATATAACCGGCGAGGGAAGAGACCCGGTTCGGCCGGTCAGGTCGGGGGCACCGCGGTCCCCGCTGCCTCCACCCGGTTTCTACCATTCGTCTTTGCGACATAAAGTGCCGCGTCTGCCTGCCCCGCCAGATGCTCGATGTTGGTGTTCGTTTCCGGACAGGCTGCGACGCCGAAGGACGCACTGAGCGGCCAGCGTTTCGAGCTCCAATCCCAGGGGGTCGTGCTCACCTTGATGCGAATCCGCTCGGCAATCCGCATTCCGAGGGCGAGCGATGCCCGTGGCAGCCATACCGCGAACTCTTCTCCCCCGATTCGGGCTGCAGTATCGCCGGCCCGGACCTGCTCGCGAATGATCCGGGCAAAGTGCACCAGAGCGGCGTCGCCCGCCGCGTGGCCCAGTGAATCGTTGAGCTGCTTGAAGCGATCGAGGTCCGCGTAGATCAGGGCGCCTTCCTCAACGGTGAGTTGGCGCATGGCCTCGTCCAGAGCCCTCCGATTTGCGAGTCCCGTCAGGGTGTCCGTCTTGGCCTGGCGGCTGGCCCGCTCGCCGGCCAGCGCCCGGGCAAGTCGGGGACCGGCATTGGCGAGCGCTTCCACCAACTCAGCCCGAGCCGGCCCTGCCGGCTCGGCTGCAGCAGGCAAGTAGATCGCAACGCCTCCGATGGGATTCGGATCGCTGCCCACGAGAATCGGGATGAGCAGCGAGGCACCCTGTCGCTGCCGCCGGTCGTTTACTGCTCCGCCAAGCGGGTCGCCCCCGGTGAGCGTCTGCGCCAGCTCTCCCAGCGCTACGCGGGCAAGATCGCTGAACGGGGCCAGCACGGAGTCGAGCAGGCGGCGGTCTGCCCGGCCTGAGACACCGACGACCCGCACGACCCGCTCCTCTGCCGCCGCAACCACGACTTCGGCATCCAGGCTCCGCTCGAGCTGATAGGCGAGGCGAAGGCCCACGCTCCCGACCGATTCGAGCGAAGCCTCCTGCGTTTGCGCCTGCGCCAGGGCGACGATCTGTGGGCGACGGCGCACCGCGTCGAGCAGTCGGTCGAGATCGCGCTCTGCGTCCGTGAGCGCAGCAGCGGGACGGCCCTGGGGCAGCAGCATGCCGACCGCCGCTCCTCCGCTGGCACGGAAGATCAGCGTCCCCGTCTCCAATCGCTCCGCCCCGCCCTGCTCCTGATCGCGGGCCCGCTCGAGGCGTCGATCCACGGCGGCGATCTGCGTGACCGAGAGATGCTCGGATTCTATCAGACGCTCGGCCCGAGGCCCTTCCTCACCCGGCGCAATCTCGTTGATCCAGATTCCCAGTGCGCCGTTGGCTCGGAGCAGCCATCCGAGCGCGGGTTCAGGAAGGAGGTGGGGGCCCAGCTCGCGAGTCCGCTTGCCCGAGCGGCTCCCGCTCTCCGCGACTAGTCTCGCGCTCGCCCAGGCGCCCAGTGCACCGAACGCGGCACCAGCCGCAAACTCGATCACGCGGAGAGGATTCGGCTCGCTGCCGCGGCCGCTCCAAAACCGTTGTCGATATTCACCACGGTCACGCCGGCTGCGCAGGAATTGAGCATGGCCAGCAGGGCGGCCAGGCCGCCGAAAGACGCCCCATATCCCACGCTGGTTGGCACAGCGATGACCGGAACCCGGACCAAGCCCCCGACGACGCTGGGAAGGGCGCCCTCCATTCCGGCGACGACAATGGCGACGTCGGCGGCCTGCAACCGGTCCGTGGCCGACAGCAGCCGATGGATTCCCGCGACGCCCACGTCTGAGAGGCGCGCCGCCGTGTGGCCGAAGGCTTCGAGCGTGACAGCCGCTTCCTCCGCTACCGGCAAGTCACTCGTTCCCGCCGATATCACCAGGGCGGTGCCGACGGCCGCGGCGCGCTTGGCGGCAGGCAAGTATACCGTACGAGCCAATGCGCTCCACTGAACCCCGTCGAACCGCTTACCCAGCTCTTCCGCCATCTCGGCCGTCGCGCGAGTTCCCAAGAACGCGCCGTCCACGGCGACGAGTCGCTCCGCGATCGCGACTACCTGCTCCGCCGTCTTGCCGGCGCAGAAGATCACCTCCGGATGCCCCTGCCGCAGGCTCCGATGATGATCGATGCGAGCAAAGGTCAGATCTTCGAAGGGAAGGTGCCGCAGACGACTGACGGCAGTCTCCGGCGAGAGGCGACCTGCGGCGACTTCGTGAAGCAGTTCTTCCAGCTGAGCGGGAGTCACGCCACCTGAGCGACCGGGTCGAGGTACTCGAGGAAGATGGCTTCGGCTTCGGCGATCGACTCGATCTGAAAAAGCCGCTGGCGCAGATCGCTGGCGCCGTGGAGCCCTTTGGTGTACCACCCGAGGTGCTTGCGGAACTCGATCACCGTCTTGCGAGTGTCGCCCTGGAGCCGAAGAGCTAGGCGCGCGTGCGCCAACGCCACCCCGAAACGCTCCGTTGCGTCGGGCACCGGAGGCTTTGGCCGCCCGGCGAGCAGCGCTTGTGCATCACGGAACAGCCAGGGATTGCCGAAGGCACCGCGGCCGATCATGACGCCAGCGCAGCCGGTGTGTTCTCGTATCCGAAACACGTCTTCCGGGCTCTGGATGTCGCCGTTGCCGATCACCGGTATGTCCAGCGCTTCCACCACCAGCGCGATTTCATCCCAATCGGCACGGCCCGAAAACATCTGGGTCCGCGTGCGGGCGTGCAGCGTGAAGGCCTCCGCCCCCGAATCCTGCATCCGAAGGGCAATCCCGACCGGATCGCGAAGCTCGTCGTTCCATCCGCTGCGGGTCTTGACGGTGACCGGGAGATGGGTGGCCCCGCGCACCGCACGAATGATCCGATCCACCAGATCGAGGTCGCGCAGGCAGCCCGATCCGCCGTTTCGCTGCACCACTTTCTTCACGGGACACCCGAAGTTGATATCGATAAACTCGGGCTCGTAGTGCTCGGTGATGAGGCCGGCGGCTTCGGCCATTGCATTGGGATCCGACCCGTAGATTTGAATGCCGATGGGCCGCTCGCATTCCTCGAATTCGGCGCCCTCTAGGGTATTGCGAATGCGGCGACGAATGGCTTCGGACGAGAGGAACTCGGACAGCACGACGTCGGCTCCCATTCCGCGGCACACCTGCCGGAACGGGGCTTCCGAGACGCCGGCCATCGGCGCCAGAATCAGCCCGAACGAATGTTCGGAAGGATAAGGCAACTGCATGGGGTGAAAATACTTGTTGACACGTCCCGCGGCGAGGGGGTAGCTTCGGGCGCCATGCGCCTCAGAGAGTTCTTCGCACCAGGAACGGTGCGTCTCGCACTCCAGAGCGCCACTCGCGACGACGTCCTGCGCGAGCTGGTCGGACTCCTGGACGTGAGCGACGTATCAGCCGAGACGTTGCTGCGCGCGCTGCAACGGCGCGAGAGCCTTGGCTCGACAGGAGTGGGACGCGGGGTTGCCATCCCCCATTGCCGATCGGCCGTCGTCAACCGCGTCCGGCTGGCCTACGGGCACCGAGCGGAGGGCATCGAGTATCAGTCGATCGATGGCAAACCGGTGCAGGATTTCTTCCTGATCGTCGCTCCGCCCGACGAAGCCGTGAACATGTACCTCCCCGTGCTCGGCCGAATCGCTCAGTTCGCCAAGGAAGCGGACGTCCCGACCCGCCTGGCCACGCTCACCGACCCGGACCAGTTTCTGGCGTTGCTGGACGAAAAAGGCGTATAGCATCGCCCGCGGCCCGGATTCAACGCAAGGAACCGAGGTGCCACTCCGAGCGTTTCTTCGGCGGCAACTCGTAAAATCGGAGGAAGGATGCCTTCCAAGCAGTTTGAAACCGCCACTTTCGCCGCCGGATGTTTTTGGTGCCTGGAAGCCGTGCTCGAACGGCTGGCAGGGGTGGAGCGAGTGGTCTCGGGATACAGCGGTGGCTCGACCCCGAACCCTACATACGAGGACGTGTGTACCGGCAGGACCGGCCACGCGGAAGTGGTTCAGGTCACGTTCGACCCTACGGCGATTTCGTATCGCGAGCTGGTGGAGATTTTCTTTGCATTCCACGATCCCACCACGCTCAACCGCCAGGGGCCGGACACGGGTACCCAGTATCGCTCTGCAATTTTCTACGCGAACGAGGTACAGGCGGCCACTGCGCGTGAGGTGATCGCGGAACTCGAAGCGAAGCGGCTGTTCGGTGCGCCGATCGTCACGGAAGTCACGCCGTTAGGGGCCTTTTACCCGGCAGAGGAGTATCACCAGCAGTATTTCCAGCGGCACCCCGAGCGGATGTACTGCCAGGCTATGATCGCCCCGAAGGTGGCGAAGCTGCGTAAAGCGTACTCGTCCCGTCTCAGGGAGCCGGTGGCGGCGTCTCCGTCCGCGCGGCCCTGAGCGCCACTTCGCGAGCCCAGGCCGAGCCCAGCTCACCTACCAGCCAATCGATGTCCTGCGTGAGGGCCACGAGGTCCTCACGCAGATCGGGCTCGGATCGGAGAGCCCGGGCCCGCGCCTGAATCTCGCCGACCCGAGGCGCCAACGCCCGGGTCACTTTGAGCCAAACCAAGTCTTCAACCGTCGTCGGCAAGGCCGGCATTGCTCGCGGAGTAACGTCCCCTCCGCTCAGCACGCTCTCCACTTTCCGCACGGTCTCGCCCGCGGTGTCGCCCACCCACGTGGCACCGGATTCGATCAGCGTACCAAGCCGCTCGGCTGCTTCCGCAACTTCCTGAGCCGTTGCTTTGGGCAGGATGGCACGCAGGAGCCGAGTCAGCGGATCCGGCATCTTCGGTCACTCCCACTCGATGGTCGCGGGCGGCTTCGAGCTGACGTCGTACACCACCCGGTTCACGCCATCCACTTCATTGGCGATCCGATTGGCTGCTCGCGCGAGCACATCGGGAGGGAATGGGAACCAATCGGCAGTCATGCCGTCCCGACTCGTGACCGCGCGAAGGGCCACGACTTGATCGTACGTGCGCCCGTCGCCCTGAACTCCGACCGACCGGATCGGAAGCAGCACGGCGAACGCCTGCCAGATGGAGTCATACAGACCGGCTGCTCGGATTTCCTCGATATAGATCTGATCGGCGCGGCGGAGAACGTCCAGGCTGTTTCGTTCGACCGGACCGAGAATGCGAATGGCCAGTCCGGGCCCGGGAAACGGATGGCGACCGACCATCTCCTCAGGCAGGCCCAGCTCGCGGCCCACCTGACGCACCTCATCCTTGAACAGCTCGCGCAGTGGCTCGAGCAGCCTGAACGGCAGTCGCTCGGGGAGGCCGCCCACGTTGTGATGTGTCTTGATGGTAACCGACGGCCCTCCGCGAGGCGATAGCGACTCGATCACGTCGGGATACAGCGTTCCCTGCACCAGCCAGCCCACGTCGGGGCCGACCTTGCGGGCCTCGGCCTCGAACACCTCGATGAATGTGTGCCCGATCCGACGGCGTTTTTCCTCCGGCTCGGCTACACCGGCCAGGCGCTCGAGAAAGAGATTCGCGGCGTCGACCACGCGAAGATCGATGCCAAGGTGGCGGCGGAACGTGGTTTCGACCTGGTCCCGCTCGTGGAGCCGGAGCAGCCCGTGGTCGACGAAAATGCAGGTGAGACGGTCGCCTATCGCGCGGTGAACCAGCACGGCGGCAACCGATGAGTCAACTCCGCCTGATAACCCACAGATGACCCGCTCGCGGTCCTTGACCAGCTTGCGAATCCGCTCGATTTCCATCTCGATGAAGTGGCCCGGCGTCCAGTCGGGTGTGCAGCCGCAAATGTCGAAGAGGAAGGTGTTGAGCATCTCCCCGCCCCGAGGCGTATGCGCGACCTCGGGGTGAAACTGGACACCGAACAGCGGCAGCTCCCCGTGCTCGAATGCCGCGACGGGAGAGTTATCGCTCGATGCCGTGACGCAGTAACCCGGCGGCGGCGTATCGACATGATCGCCGTGACTCATCCAGACCGGCGTCTCCTCGCCACTTCCGAACCCCTGAAAGAGCCGACCGCCCCGGACCTTCACGTCCGCTCGCCCGTATTCCCGACGGTTGGCGCGAATTACCTTGCCGCCCGACAAGTGAGCCAGAAGCTGCATTCCGTAGCACAGGCCCAGAATGGGGAGACCGGTCTCGAGCAGTGCGGCATCAGCGGTGGGCACATTCTCGTCATAGACCGAGTTGGGGCCGCCCGAAAGGATGATGCCTTTGGGCTTCCACTCGCGGATCCAGGCGATCGTCCGCGAAGGCGGATGGATTTCGCAGTAGACGTGCGCCTCGCGTACCCGTCGCGCGATCAGCTGGGTGTATTGCGATCCGAAATCGATGATCAGAATGCCTTCGTGATGCTCGGTCACGCTGAGTCGGCCCCTTCCGGTATGGCACGCTCTCCAGTGAACAGATCTCCGATGGTTTCCCGGCGCCGCGACAGCCACCAGCGGTCGCCATCGACGATCGCCTCGGCGGCGCGGGGGCGGGAATTGTAATTCGAGCTCATGACAAAGCCGTATGCCCCGGCTCCCAGGACCGCAAGACGATCGCCCCGCTCGAGTGTCGGCAGCTCTCGGTCGAGAGCAAGAAAGTCCCCGGTTTCGCACACCGGTCCCACGACGTCCACGGCACCAGTCGGTCCCCCTCGCGCCTCGAGCTCGACCAGTTCGTGATATGCCTGATAATGGCTCGGCCGAACCAGGTCGTTCATGCCTGCGTCCACAATGACAAGGTCCTTCCCGCCTGAGTGCTTCCGCGAGAGAACTTCGGTGACCAGTATGCCGGCCGTACCCACCAGAAAGCGGCCCGGCTCCAGCACCAGTTCGAGCCCGGCTTCTCGAACCGCTGGAATAAGGAAGTCTGCCAGAGCCGCGGGCGACAGCGTCTCCTCATCGCGATAACGAATCCCCAACCCGCCGCCGATATCGAGTGCCCGGAGGCTCTCGATGCCGTCCTTCCGAAGCCCGGCCACCAGTTCGAGCAAGCGGGCGAGCCCCTCCCGATAGGGTCGCAGGTCGAGCAGCTGGCTGCCAAGATGCATGGCGATCGTATCGAGCGTGAGCAAGCGGCGGCGGGAAGCATCGATTGCCAGCGGCAGAACCTGATCGAACGGCACTCCGAACTTGATGCCGCCGCGACCGGTGGCGATGTAAGGATGGGTATCCGCCGTCACGTCCGGATTCACCCGGATGCCAACTCGCATCGGCCGTTCTCGACGTTCGGCAATCGCGGCCAGCGCATCCAGCTCCGCAACCGACTCGAGATGCACGTGACCGACGCCGGCGTCTACCGCGGCCTCGAGCTCGGCGTCGGATTTTCCCACGCCGCTGAACACGATGCGATCAGGTGAGAAGCCGGCTTCGAGGGCCCTCGCTTGCTCGCCCCCCGACACGATGTCCGCGCCGGCGCCAAGATCGCGAAGAGCGCGAAGCACCCCGAGGTTGCCATTCGCTTTGATGGCAAAGCAGATCCGGTGTGGCACGTCGGCCAGCGCACGATCCAGTGCGCGGTATCGTTCCCGCACCACGGCGAGGTTGTACACATATGCCGGTGTGCCCACCCGCTCCGCGATCTCCGTGAGCGGGAGCGTGCCAACGACCAATGAAGCGCCGCAGCGGCCGAGACCCGCCTCCTTGAGCAGCGAGCGGACCCGCTCAGCCGCCGTGGCCGCGGGCCCGTCCGTCATCAGTACGCCTTCGCCCACACCGCCTCGGCAGTGCTCGGCCGTCCGCACCACATGCACTTCTCCGGCGCGACCGGCGAGCGGAACTCTTCATCCGGCAACACCCGGATCGTCGCCTTGGTTTGGTCCTTGATCTCGGCCTCGCACACGGCCTCTCCGCAGAACCCGCCGTAAGCGAAACCGCCATCGCGTGCCATGAAGTCGAGAAACTGTGCCTTGGTTGCACCGCGAATGGTGTTCGCTTCGCGCCTTGCGAGCGCCACCTCCAGCAGCTCGTCCTGCAACCGATCCATCTCAGCCAGCAGCCGCTCCGCCAACCCGCCGAGCGGGAGGGACTCCTTTTTTCCTCCGGTGCGGCGGGCCAGCATCGCCGTATCGCTGCTGAGATCACGGGGTCCGATTTCGAGCCGGAGGGGAACCCCCCGCCCTTCCCACTCGTAGTACTTGGCGCCGGGCTTCATTCCTTCGCGCGCATCGAGGTGCGCACGTATCCCCGCCGCCGCCAACGCGCGGCGCGCCCGCTCGCCCGCGTCGAGCACCCGGGTTCGCTCCTCATCGGTCTTGTAGATCGGCACGATCACGACCTGGTACTGGGCGAGGCGCGGTGGACAAACCATTCCGTTGTCGTCGCCGTGGACCATGATAAGCGCGCCCACGAGGCGAGTCGAAACTCCCCACGACGTGTTCCACACGTGGTCCAGATCGCCGGACGCCGTCTGGTAAGTGACCTCGAAGGCGCGGGCGAAGTTCTGGCCGAGGTTGTGGCTGGTGCCTGCCTGGAGCGCCTTGTTGTCCTGCATCAGCGCCTCACATGAGTATGTGCGCACCGCACCGGCGAAGCGTTCGCTGTCCGTCTTGCGACCCGTGAGCACCGGCATCGCCATCCAGTCCTCCATGAACCGGCGATAAACCCCTAGCATCTGACGGGTTTCGGCCTCCGCCTCTGCCTCGGTGGCGTGGGCGGTGTGTCCCTCCTGCCAGAGGAACTCGGTGGTCCGGAGAAAAAGACGCGTGCGCATTTCCCAACGCACGACGTTGGCCCACTGGTTGATCAGGACCGGCAGATCACGGTAGCTCTGGATCCACTTCGCGTACATCGCGTAGATGATCGTCTCAGACGTCGGACGAATGACCAGAGGTTCCTCCAGCTCCTTCCCGCCGCCATGCGTCACCACTGCAGTCTCCGGTGCAAACCCTTGCACATGCTCCGCCTCACGCGAGAGGAAGCTCTGCGGGATGAACAGAGGGAAGTACGCATTCTGGTGGCCGGTCTCCTTGAACATCCGGTCGAGCGCCTGCTGCATCTGCTCCCAGATGGCGTAGCCGTTGGGGCGGATGACCATGCAGCCCCGGACCGGGCTGTAGTCGGCCAACTCGGCGCGAATGATCAGCTCGTTGTACCACGCACTGAAATCGGTCGCCCTGGGCGTCAGAGCCTTGGTGTCAGCCATTAAAACCGTGAACGGTGAACGGTGAACGGTGAACGGGTCTCATGCGGCGCCCTGGCCCGCCAGGCCCGCAATTTCTGCGACAACTGAATCTCGAGCGACCGTCCGCTGCGATTTGGCTCTCAGGTCGCGGAGCACTACCTCGCCTCGGGCTCGTTCGTCCGGGCCCACCACGACGGCGTAGCGCGCTCGTCGGGCATCCGCGAGTTCGAGCTGCTTCCGCATGTTCGAAGCGCTCAGCGCGTATTCCACCCGTAGCCCGGCGTCGCGTAGCTCGTGCGTCAGGGCGAGCAGATGTGGTCCGTCCTCGGACGTAGCAGCAACGATGAACACGTCGAGCCCAATCGAGACTGCCGACGCGAGGCCGCGTTCCTTGAGCAGCTCGCTCAACACCACGTCGCCCATGCCGAAGCCGAGGGCGGGAAGGTCCACGCCGCCGAGCGCGGAGAGGAGATTGTCGTATCGTCCGCCGCCACAGATCGCGCGGAGAGTTCGCCCCGCATCGAACAGCTCGAACACCGTGCCGGTATAGTAGGCCAGGCCGCGTACGATGGAGAGGTCCAGATCGATGAATTCGCCGAGGCCCATCGCGTCCAGTGCCGCGGTAACAGCTCGAAGCGGCTGAGCCACGGCTTCGGCGGCAGGGTTTCGCTTCAGCTCGGCGTCGAGCGCATCCCAGCCGCGGACGTGGGCGACCTGCTCGAGGTCGCTCACCTTGACGGACCCGATGACTGAGGGATCTGCGAAGAACCGATCCAGCTCGTCCCGCCGGAGGCGTTCCAGTTTGTCGATGAACTGGTATGCCGCGTCGAGGCCAGTCGGCGGAACACCACGACCAGCGAGAATCGCCGAGAGCACCCTGCGATCGGACAGGCGCACCCGCACATCCCGCGAGGTAAGGCCGAGGGCACGCATGATGTCGATCGCCAGCGCGATGATCTCGGCGTCACCGAGTGGCCCCAGCTCGCCGATGAGATCGCAATTCAGCTGGAAGTGCTCCCGCAGGCGCCCACGCTGTTGCCGCTCGTAGCGGAAAAGCTGCGGAATCGAGAACCAGCGGATTGGCTTTCGAAGGCCGTTGGCACGAGCGGCGACCATTCGCGCGAGCGTGGGTGTCATCTCGGGTCGCAGCGATACCTGCCGCCCGCCCTTGTCCTCGAAGGCATAGAGCTGCTGCACGATCTCCGCGCCGCTCTTCGCGGTGTAGAGATCGAGCGGCTCCAGCGGCGGGCCGTCATACTCCTCGAAGCCGTAGCGAAGCGCAACCGCTCGCCAGGTCTCGAAGATGTGATTGCGCAGTGCCAGATCGTCAGGATAGAAGTCGCGAAATCCCGGCAAGGCCGAGCTTTTCATGGGCGGAAGATAAGGGTGGATAGCCGTTGGCCGTTAGCCATTATGTGAGCGGCTCCACCACACGGAGTTTCTCCTTCGGGCGCTGCAGTGAGCCCGTATCGAGCGGAGGCGGAGTGACAGGGATCGGGAGGCGCTGGCCATGCCCCGCCAACCCCAGCACCCCCCGACCACCGACACCTACACCTCGGCAAGGTCGTCGGCAGCGTCAGATGTGTAGACGCGCCAGGAGTATGACGGCCCGCCGCTGGAGCCGCTCGATCTCTACCCCGCGAAGAGCGGCGCGGAGATCGTGCAGCAGCTCTATGC
>JBKPOS010000005.1:0-19589 GCA_046733215.1 Gemmatimonadota bacterium | reverse complement strand
CGACTGCGCAGGCACAAGCCGTCGCTCACGACTCGGCGCTTTCCAGCGTCAGCGCCGCCGCGCTCCACGATTCCGTCGCCTTGGTATCCCGCTCCCAACTGGGCACACGTTATCGGCTGGGTGCCGCGCAGCCCGGTCGCCGCTTCGATTGCAGCGGGCTCGTCCAGTACGTAATGTCGGTCTTCAACGTACTCCTCCCCCGGACTGCGGCCGCGCAGGCCCGGCTCGGCGTCGCCGTCCCGCGTGACGCCGCTCAGCTCCTCCCCGGCGATATCCTGACCTTCGGCCGTGGCCGGCGCATCACACACGTCGGCATTTATGTAGGAGACGGTCGGTATGTCCACGCCAGCAGTCGACGCCGTACCGTCGTGGAGGTGCCGCTCCCGGATCCCGACACTCGGGAGGGTCGACTCTGGAAAGGCGCCCGACGGGTACTCAGCTCCAGCGCGCGCGCCGATTCTGACAGCGTCCCGCAGCCCAGCGCCGAGTCGCCCCCATCATGATCCGATCCATGGAGTACGCGCGTGCAGCAGGAGACGTAAACTCCTTCCGGGCCCCTATGCGACGCTCGTTCCGGACACTCGCGTTCCTGTGTGCCGTGTGCGCTCTCTCGGCGCCTGGTGCCAGCGCACAGACGATCTCGCCCGACCTTGCCCGCTCGATGGACGAGTGGTACGCCCGCTCCCAACGGATAGCGCCGGGACAGTGGGGCGTGGCAGTCGCGACGTCGACCGGCCGGGTGCTCTGGACTGTCAACCCCGAGGCCCAACTCATCCCCGCCTCCACGGCCAAGATCTTCACGACCGGGTTTGCCCGTGGAATCGTGGGACCGGATGCCCGGATCGCCACCCGCGTGTTGGGCCGGGGGCATCTGGATTCCGCGGGCGCCTGGATCGGCGCCTGGGGGCTCGAGCTGAATGGCGATCCCACGCTCGAGCGCACCGTTCGTTCGGGACCCATGCTGCGCGACCTCGCCAAGAAGCTGAGCGCTGCGGGGGTGCGCGAGCTGCGCGGCCCGATGGATCTGACCAGCACTACCGGCACCACCGATACGCGCATCCCCGCGGTGTGGGGCGACCGGTATGTCGGGCAGCTGTACGCGCCGCCAGTGGGTTGCGTGACGCTGCACGAGAATCGCGTCGGCTGGAGTCTCAGGCCTGCCGGTGTCCTCGGCGCTCCGCCCACCATCGTCTACGCGATCCCAGCCGGTTCCGAGGCGCTGGTGAAGGTCACCGCTCGCACCGTGCCCGGCAGCGGCCGGAAGCTGACGCTGACGGCGCTTCCCGACGGGCTGTGGGAGCTGGGCGGAACGATTGGGATCCGTTCCCGAATCGCCGGCGTCTCGACCACCTCGCAAAGGCCCGACCTGGTGCTGCGCGAAGCCTGGGGTGCGGCGCTCTCTCGCGCCGGCATCCGGTGGGTGCGCGACGGCAAGCCGACCCGGCCGGGGCTCCTCGAGCGAGCCGACGTGCTCGCCGAAGTCACCTCCGCGCCGTTCGATTCGCTCGCCATGATGGTGAACCGCCGGAGCCTCAACATCGGCGCCGAGGCGCTGCTCCGTTGGGCTGACGGCTCGAGCAACGCCGCCGAGCGCCTGACGCGGCACGTACAGGAGATTGTGGGCGCCGGCGCAGCGGTGAGGCTTGTGGATGGAAGTGGACTCTCGCCGCTCGACCGAGTATCGCCGCTCACGCAGGCCCTTTACCTGGCTCGGCTCCCGCGAACCCCCGGGCTCGAGGCCTTCCCAACGCTGCTCCCCGCAAATGGGCACGGAACGCTGCGCCATTTCGGCCGCGGTGTGCTCCCGGCCGGCGTCATGCGCGCCAAGACCGGTACGCTAGACAGTGTCTCAGCGCTTGCCGGCTATCTCGGTCGGCGCGACGGAGTCCTCGTGATCAGCACGATCTACAACGGCCCGCGCTCCCGGACTGCGAAGCGGCAGCAGTGGAACCTGTTCCGGCTGCTTGGCGCGGGCGGGATGGATCTCGCCACCGCGGCGGAAGAGTCAGAGACCCAGCTGGGCGGGGAAGAGGAGGGTGGCGTCCGGCACTAGTGTCTTCGTGTCTTTTGAATTGAAGGAGGCGAAAGCGCCCGGGGAAGGCTGGGCATGCCCCGCCAACCCCGGGGCGCTTTCGCCTCCTTCAATATCAAACACGAAGACGCGTCGGATCCCGTCCGACAAGGTCCTCATCCGCAGGTCTACGACGCTCGTCCACCCCTCCTGATACGACCGCCTTGTACCACCGCGCAGTGTTAGGTCCGAACTTCTCGCCAGGACCGACACGATGCGCTTTGCGCTCCGATACGGTATCGCTCTTCCCGCTTTCGCTGCACTGATTCTTCCCCTCACCATCGCCGCATGTCGGAGTCGCGCCGCCGATGCCAGCGGCGCGCCGCGCCACGAGCTGGTGGTAAACGCCCACGACTTTGCCTTTGATGCGCCCGATACCATCGAGGCAGGATGGGTGCGCGTCCGTCTGATCAATCACGGGCCCGAGCCGCACCACATGCAGCTGGTACGCCTCGGCGATGGGCACACATTGCCCGAGCTGCTAGACCAGGCGGCTAAGGGGAACCTCACGCCGTCGTGGGCCACATTCGTCGGCGGCCCGAACACCCCTCGGCCCGGGGCTACGAGTGAAGTCGCGTTGCATCTCGCACCCGGCAACTACGCCATGCTTTGCTTCATCACGTCGCTCGACCACGTACCTCATCTCGCCAAGGGTATGACGCGCCCGCTCACGGTAATCCCGGCCTCCGGGTCGCCAGGCCAAGAACCGACTGTTAAAGGGCGGCTCATTCTAAACGACTTCTCCTTCAATCTCACAATGCCACTGCGTTCGGGGCATCACACGATTCGCGTTGAAAACGGGGGACTGCAGCCGCATGAAGTCGCCATGATTCGGCTGCTGCCCGGGAAGACCGTAGCGGACGCGATGGCATGGACCCAGGACCGTCGGGCAACGCCGCCGTTCGAGACCGCCGGCGGAACGGTCGCGCTCTCACCCGGTCGAGAGAACTTCATGACGCTCGACCTCGTGCCCGGCGACTATGTGTTGGTGTGCTTCGTGCCTGACGCCCACGATGGGAAGCCGCACCTCGCCCACGGAATGATCCGTGAGCTGGTTGTGCAATGACGAACTACGGGTTCAGTGGGGGAGACCGGTGAAGAGACCCCGAGCGAATCCGATCTGATAGATGAGAAAAAAACCGAACCCGACGCTGATCAACCCCGCAGCGAGCCGGAGCCGGCCGGCAAACCGAGGTTGCCGGCCGCCATATGCGAAGGGCACCGCGATGGCGAGGGTGATCAGCATCATCCCCACGATGGTCCCCATGCCGAAGATCAGGAGGTAAAGAATCGCCCAGCGCGGATTGGCCAGCGCAGCCATCACGAGCAGTGCCACAGCCGCCGATCCAGCCAGGCCATGCAAGATCCCGATCACGAGCGGGCGGCTGAGCTGGTATGCCCGAATCTCGGCGAAGTGCCGGTCGAGCCACGCGAGCGGAGTCTGCTCCGGCTTGTGGGGATGCGATTCGGGATCATGCCGATGGGGATGGGTGTGCACGTAGTCGCCGTGTCGATGCGCGTGCGAGTGGACCTGCTCGTGCTCGTGTGAGTGGGTGTGTTCGTTCCCGATAGCGATCGCGGGGACGCTCGGCTTGAATGCTCTGAAAAGCTCACGCAGGTTCGCTAGGCCCAGCGCCACCAGCATCACGCCCACCGCGAGCTCCATGGACAGCCCCAGCCGGGTCGGAATCACCCACCCAAACAGCACGATGCCCGCGCCCACCAGCAGAATCGTGATCGAGTGTCCCAGCCCCCACGCGATGCCCACTGCAGCGGCGCCACGGGTGGTGCGGTGGCGACTCACTATGGTCGAGATAGCGATGACGTGGTCGGGATCGGTGGCGTGTCGCATCCCGAGGAAAAACCCCAGTGCCAGGATCGGGAGCAGGCTCGTCATGAGACCGTCGCGCCCCGCAGCTCGGCGAGCCGTGCGTCGAGCATCGCAATGAACTCAGGTATGCCGTCGCCGGTTTTTGCGGACACTCGCACGGTCTCCATTCCGGGCCGCACTGCCTGGATGTTGGCGAAAGCGGCCTCCCAGTCGAACTCCACAGCCTGGGCCAGGTCGGTCTTGGTGATTACCGCGACATCGGCGCTGTTGAAGATGGTGGGATACTTGAGCGGCTTGTCCTCGCCTTCAGTGACCGACATGAGCACCAGCCGGAGATTCTCGCCCAGATCGTACGAGGCAGGGCAGACCAGGTTGCCCACGTTCTCGACGAAGAGGAAATCGAGCCGGCCCAGCTCCCAGCCCTCGAGGCTGGTACGGATCATCGCGGCCTCGAGATGGCACATGGTCCCGGTTGTAATCTGCCGGACGGGCGCCCCGCTACGGGCCAGCCGCGCGGCATCATTATCCGTCGCGAGATCGCCGACCAGTGCGGCAATCCGATAGCGCGGATTGAGCACGGCGAGCGTGCGCTCGAGGAATGTGGTCTTGCCGGCGCCGGGGCTCGAGACCAGGCTCACCACGAAGACGCCCGCCTGACCGAACGCGGTACGCAGCTCGCGCGCGACCACATCGTTCTGCTTCAAGATGTTGCGCCTCACCTCGACCAGTCTTGGCTCTCTGCTCATTGCTCGATCTCCAGGGCGACCAGGTCCAGCTCCTTGCCTTGGCGGACATCGCCCGTTGGAGTGCCGCATTCCGAGCAGCAGAAGAGCTGGATCGAGTCCAGCTCTCGTGGCGCCTCGCACGTGGGGCAGTAGACGACTACCGGCACTTGCTCGATCACGAGCCGAGACCCTGCGAGCGGGGTGTCGGCGCAGGCCATCTCGTACGATGAAAGCAACGCTTCTGGAACAACGCCGGACAGTGCCCCTACCCGGAGATGCACCGCACTCACCCGCGCCTGCAGCCGGTCGGCCTCTTCCTGCGCAGCCTCGACGATGCCGAGTGCGATCGAAAGCTCGTGCATTCAGCCCTCGCCCGATCGAGAGGAGAACTGCCGCCACGTGCCCGGCCCAAGTCCGGCCAGCGCCGCCTGTCCCAGGCTTATCCCGCCGTCATTGGGCGGCACCGCTCGATTCGCCCAGAGCTCGAGCCGTTCCGACGAAACGCGGGACGCGAAATCCTCGAGCAGCAGTTGATTCTGGAAGACCCCTCCGGAAATCACGACGGTCTCCAGCTCATGGGCCTTGCAGAGCTTCGCAGTCGCCTCGGCGAGGCCTCGAGCAATGCCGTCGTGAAACGCGCGGGCAATCTCCGCGACAGCGCGCCCGTCCAAGCGATCCTGTGCTACCGAACGGAGCAGGGGACGGAAGTCGAGCTCGCGTCCGTCGAACGGAAATGGATACGGATCCTCAAGCGGGGCGCGGCGGGCTTGCTCCTCCAGCCAGATCGCGGCCTGCCCCTCGAAGGTCACAGCACGAGTAAATCCAGCCAATGCGGCGGCCGCGTCGAACAGTCGACCCATGGATGTAGTTCGGAAGACGCGGATGTCCTGTCGCAGCAGTTGCAAGGAATTGGCAAAACGGTCCGGGAACTCGAACGGTGGCAACGCAAGCTCCGGCAGACCGTCCACCTGGTCGAGAAAGCCTGCGGCGGCCTGGACCGGCTGGTAAGCCGCGGCGTCGCCACCCACGAGCGCGGCCTGCCTCACATGAGCGACTCGCTCGAATCCCTGTCGCACGCTGCCGACGAAGAGCTCGCCGCCCCAGATCGTGCCGTCGTCGCCCCAACCCGTCCCGTCGAGGCTGATGCCGAGCACAGGCTTGTCCCATGCGCCTCGCTCGGCCACGACCGATGCAATGTGAGCACGATGGTGCTGAACGGAGCAGCGTTCGGAGCCCTCGAATCCGGCCGCACACAGGGTGGATTGATATTGCGGATGGGCATCATGCGCTACGAGGAGTTGGTCTCGCCTCAGTGCATACATCGCGAGCAGGTCTTCGATCGTCTCCTGAAATGCGCGACGTGCAGCATAGTCCGCCAGATCGCCGGTGTGCTGGCTCACGAACGCCTGTTCGTCGACCACCAGCGTGACCGCGTTCTTGAGATCGGCACCGAGGGCCAGGACAGGTCGCTCGACCGGTATTCTGGCGACGGCTCCGGGAGCATAGCCTCGGCTTCGCCGCAGGATGACCGGACCCAACGGCCCGCTCCGGACGACCGAGTCTTCGACGCGCCGAGCGATCGGCCGCTCTCCCACCAGAAAAGCGTCCGCCATTCCGGCCAGGCGCTCCACCGCGTCGTCGTCCTCGTAGGCGATCGGCTCGCTCGAGCGGTTGGCGCTGGTCATTACCAGAATCTCGGGTGCACCGGCCGCAAACAGCAGATGATGAAGCGGGGTATAGGGCAGCATGACGCCGAGATCGCCGTTCTCGGGCGCGACGCCGGAGAGCGTGACCTTGGCCTCAGCGAGCACAATGGGTCGGGCCGCACTCGTGAGCAGCGACTCGGCATCGGTCGAAAGACTGACAAGCCGACGGGCATGCTCGAGATCCGGCACCATCAACGCGAACGGCTTCTCCTTGCGGAATTTCCGCTCGCGGAGTCTCAAGACGGTGGCTGAGTTCAGCGCGTCGCACGCGAGGTGATAGCCGCCTAACCCCTTCACGGCGACGATCCGGCCTTCACGGAGCAACGCGACGGCGCGAGCAATTGCCTCGACGCTGGCGGCCAGCCGTCCATTCGCATCATCCCGCGGAAGCGCCGCATCGGGGGAACCCACGACTGCTGGACTTAGCGCATCGGACACCAGGTCGAGCCGATATCCCGGCCCACACTTGGGGCACGCGGCCGGCTGCGTATGAAACCGACGGCTTGCCGGGTCGTGATACTCCGCCGCGCACCGATGATCCATCGACCAGCCACGCATCGTTGTGTTCGGGCGGTCGTACGGCAGCGCGAGGATGATCGAATAGCGCGGACCGCAGTCGGTGCAGTTGATGTAGGGATACCCGAACCGCGGGTCGGCCGTGTCGAACAGCTCGGCCAGACAGCGATCGCAGACAGCGAGATCGGGAGAGATACGCGCGGTGAGCCGGTCACGCTTGCGGCTCTCGCGGATGGTAAAGTCCTGCAGCCCGGTGACCGTCCGCGATTCGACATCGATGGCCACGATCTCGGATGCGCCCGGCGCTTCAGTCTCGAGTGCCTGGAGAAAGGCGTTCAACCGCTCCTCGGCGCCCTCGAGGTGTATCTCCACACCCTCGCCCGCATTCAGTACCCAGCCGGCCAGCGTGTTGGCCCGGGCGAGTCGGTACACAAATGGGCGGAATCCGACGCCTTGCACCACGCCGCGAACCCGGACCGCGCAGGCGCTCGTCATGTGCGCTACTCGCTCACCGTGCAGCCGCGTCCCTGCCAGCCGATCTGAACGACCTTGCCGCCCTCGACGAGAACCGGGACGGTCCGCTGCGAACCTGCCAGTTCGCGAAGCCGCTGCCGCGCGGCAGGATCGGTCTCGACGTCATACTCGGCAAAGTCGGCGCGTCGAAGCTCGAGCCACTCTCGCATGTCGCGGGTGTACGGGCAGCTGGACGTGCCGAACAACTCATACCTGGTCACGGCCGACGGCCTCCAGGCTTTCCCGAATCACATGATAAATCGAAGCCTGCACTTCCTGGATTCGGGGGATGTAGTCCGAGCGCACTACGATGGCGATGTCAGCGAGGCCGCGCCGCTTGATCTCGCCGCCGTCGTAGCCCAGCAATGCTATGGTCAGCAGGTCCCGTTTGCGCGCTTCTTCCAAGGCGGCGATCACATTCCTCGAACCGCCGCTGGTCGAGATGCCCACGGCCACGTCCCCCGTCCGAGCCTGTGCGATCAGCTGCCGCAGAAAGACCACGTCGGTGCCGACATCGTTTGCAATGGCGGAAATGTTGGCCGGCTCGAGCGAGAGCGATATCGCGGGAATCGGACGCCATCCAGTCGGCGGTGCGATGCAGTCGAGCGCCCAGTCGTTGGCGTCAGTGGCCGAGCCCCCGTTGCCGAACAGAATCAGCTTGCCTCCCTGGTTGAGCCGCTCGCGGATTGCGGCCACCGCATCGCCGATGTTGTCAGACTCCTCACGAGCCGCCTGCGCCCGCAGGGCCGCGTCGTCGGCGACCTTCATCTTGATGGACGCCGCAACCTCTCCGACAAGGTCCGTCGCATCCTGTTTGGTGCTTCCGAGGAACGGGTAGAGGAATCCCGCATCGCCCACGTCGTGGCCCAGCTCACGGTGCTCGAAGAAGACGTGCACGGTCTCCCACAAGGTGTGGTAGAGAATCTCCACCAGCTCCTGGTGCATGAAGGGATCGGGTACCGTGGTGGCGACCGCGTACGAGGCATCCCCCCCGGGGAGTGCGAAGGTCATTGCGCCGCGGCTCCTGGCCGCCGCCAGTGCGGACGCCACATTCGGGTCGCCCTCCGGCGGCCCGAACCCCATGACCATGTCGTCCGGGTTTACGAGGGCCTCGAGCCAGGGGCCGAACAGCATCGAGAGATCGAGGGCGGGAAGCGCCCGCTTGCCGACGATGACGGGATGAACGAACTCGACCGACACGTGCTGCGCGTCGGTGGCGTACGGTCCTCGTCCAAACGCAAGGAGCCGCCCACCCCTGAAGAACCGCTCCGACATCTCGCGGCACGCCTCCGCCAGGCGGTTCGCTTCGCGATCGAAGAAGGCCTCGAACAGGTCGTTGCGGGCGACGAGGCTGTGCTCGATCTGGGTGGCGCGCGGGGCCGCGATTGTCATGGCGCTTCAGCAGATCCGGGGCAGGGGATCGCCCACCAGCATGTCCACGATCCGGGTGCCCCCGTAGCGGGTGGTGACGAGCACGGCGGCAGCCGGCTCGCTTCGCACTTCGCCGATGAGCGCAGCGGCCTCTCCGCCTGGTGCCGCTCGGAGCGCAGCGAGCGCCGCGTCGGCCAGCTCGGCGCTCACGACGGCGAGGAACTGCCCCTCGTTCGCGATGTGCAGTGGATCGAGACCCAGCAGCTCGCAGGCACCGCGAACTTCGTCTCGCACTGGAATCTGTTCTTCGGAAATGTGAATGCTGAGTCCGGAGTCCAGGGCCAGCTCATTCAAGGAAGTGGCGACGCCACCGCGGGTGGGGTCGCGCATCCAGCGGAGACCCGGAGCTGCCGTGTCGGCCAGTGCTTCGACCAGGGGAAAGACAGAGCGGGTGTCTGACTGCAGTTGGGCCTCGAGGTCCAGCTCGCCGCGCGCCAGCAGGATGGTGATGCCATGATCACCGATCGGCCCCGAGAGCAGGATACGATCACCGGGACGGATGGAGGTGGGGTCGACTGTGACCCCCGGCAGCATCCGACCGATACCGGTGGTGGTGATGTACATCCGGTCGGTCTTCCCGTGCTCGACGACCTTGGTATCTCCGCCCAGAATGGGAACGCCCGCCGCGCGCGCGGCGTTGGCCATGGCACGTACTTCTGCCTCGAGCACGTCGGTGGGAAGACCGGCCTCGAGCACGAAGCTCGCCACGATGCCGACTGCGCGGGCTCCCGAGACCGCGAGGTCGTTCACCGTCCCATTCACGGCAAGCTCACCGATGGATCCGCCGGGGAAGCTCACCGGCGTCACCACGAAGCCATCGGTCGTGACCGCGATGCGGGCGCCGTCCACCTCGAGCTGAGCGGCGTCAGCCAGCTGCGCTCCGGCGGCTTCGAGCAGGAGCGGCGCGAACAGGCCGTCCACCAGGCGGCGGGTGGCCTTGCCTCCGGCCCCGTGCGCCATCTCGATCTGCGGCTCACGAAATCGAATGGGCGGCGGCGCGGCAGCCGTCGAGTCGCCGTTCAGACTGGAGCGAGGTCGTTCTTCGATGCGGCTGCCTTGCGATGCTCGTAGTTGTAATACGCTGCGCATGAGCCTTCCGACGATACCATCAGCGCGCCCACCGGGCGCTCGGGTGTGCACTCGCGGCCAAACAGCTTGCACTGAACCGGCTTGAGAACGCCTTTGAGCACCTCCCCGCATTGGGCAGCCTTGGGATCGGTCACGCGCACGCCTGCGACATCGAATACTTTCTCGGCATCCCAGGCCGCATAGCTGTCGCGGATGCGAAGCGCCGACTGCGATATGAATCCCAGCCCGCGCCACTCGAAGTACGGCCTCAACTGAAAGACCTCGGCCATCGCCGCAAGGGCGGCGCGGTTCCCCTCCCAGGGGACCACCCGCGCGTACTGATTCTCGACCACCGCCCTTCCTTCTCTCAGCTGGCGTAGGAGCATCACGACCGATTGGAGCAGATCGAGCGGCTCGAATCCGGAGACCACGATCGGCTTCTTCTCGTCCCGCGCGATCCACTCGTAAGGCCGGCAGCCGATGACGGTCGACACGTGCCCCGGCCCGATGAAGGCGTCGAGCCGCATGTCCGGAGAATCGAGGATCGCGCGGATGGCCGGGATGATGGTGACGTGGTTGCAGAAGACCGAGAAGTTCTTGATCCCTTCGGCCTTGGCGCGCATCAGGGTGAGTGCGGTGGACGGTGCCGTCGTCTCGAACCCGATCGCGAAGAACATCACATGCTTGTCGGGATTGGTGCGGGCCAGCTTGAGCGCGTCGGACGGGGAATAGACGATCCGGACATCCATCCCTGCGGCTTTGCGCTCCAGCGGGCTCCCATGGGCTCCGGGAACCCGCATCATGTCGCCGAACGCGGTGAACATGACGTTGGGCTGTTTGCCCACCTCGAGCCCGTCGTCGATGCGTCCCATGGGCAGGACGCACACGGGGCATCCGGGTCCATGGATCAGCTCGATGCTCGGAGGAAGGACGTCCTTGAGACCGAACCGATAAATGGCATGGGTGTGGCCGCCGCATACCTCCATGATACGGTAGTGACGGTGCGGCTCCGCCAGCCGGCGGATCTCCTCCGACGTGCG
The DNA here is from genome assembly GCA_046733215.1 of Gemmatimonadota bacterium. Lineage (GTDB taxonomy): Bacteria > Gemmatimonadota > Gemmatimonadetes > Gemmatimonadales > GWC2-71-9 > DASQPE01. The sequence goes on along the minus strand of JBKPOS010000005.1, from coordinate 8,688 downwards.
GCTAATGACTTCCGGATCGCGAAACTCGTCTACATACCGCATTTCATTCGCCGCTATTCAGGCCGTAGCCGCGGACTTCGTCCATCGCGGCCTGGTCTTCGCCCAGCATTCGCAGCATCCGCATCTGCTCTTCGGCGCCCTGCTCGCTGATCTTGCTCATCGCGAAGCCGACGTGGATGAGCACCCAGTCGCCCGGCACGGGCATGTCGTCCTGCAACAGACCGAGGTCCACGCGCCGCCGAACCCCGGTCACCTCCACGACTGCCTGGTTGGAAAGTCCCTCGATAAGCTCGACGACTTTACCGGGGATCGCGAGACACATGCAATCAGCTCCGCGCCACGATGTCGAACGTGCCCTTGAGCTCGTCCTTCACTCTTAACATACCCCCGCCAACCGTTACCGGTTTGATGTCATAGTCCGGTTGCTGGAGCGAGAAATCTCCGAAGGCCCGGAGCATGTCTCCCATCAGTGAGATGCGGGCCGGCACCAGTTGGCGCAAGGTGACGCCATGCAGAGTCAAGGACCCCGGGAGCGTGACCTCGAACTGGCCCTCTCCGGTCTTTCGCACGGTGGTCGCAGGGCATTCGTAGATGATGTCCGGGTGCTTGGAGACCTCCAGCACTTCACCCTTGGTGACTCGCTCGATTTCCCGACGATCCTTCTCATTCATCTCGCCTTGCACTGCGATCGAGTCTGCCGCTATCCGGAGCGTGAGGGACCCGGACAGCTTCTCAGGATCGAAATGGACATTTCCCTCAAACCGACGGATGGCAAACGTGGGGTTGTGTCCCACGGCCGAGAGTATCCCTCCCGCAAAGGCGCGCAGCGTGAGGCGGCTCGCCCCGGGGTCGATCGCGAACGAGCGGGCCCCATTGCTGCCGACCGGTGCTCCAGTTCCCGAACCAGGTGAAGTCACAGCCTACATTGCCCTGAGCTTCAGGTAACGTTCCACGTCGGGTACTGCCGCCTGAAGTAACCCGCCCGGTTCCATCTGTCCGATGTAGCGGCGGACGCTCCGGTTGGAGAGGATCAACCCAGCGCCGAATACGACAAAGGCAAGGCCACTCATCAGCATGAGCGTGTCCTTATCGGTCGCCTCTCCGTTCTGGCCTCGTTCGATCATCGCATCCATTAGAGCAACCTCCCATCAGTGTGATTGTGGCGTGGAAGGCGACGGCTCCTCGACGGTCTGGAGCCGGGCAACGAGCGCCTCGATCATGGCGACGGCTTGGTCGACTCCGGCTTCGACCGCGGGACTCAGGCCCAGTTGGCCTTCATCCGGGCCGAGGGTCGCCGGCTCGCATCCGACCAGCAAGACGTGGCGAAGGGGAGCACCCATGGAACGGGCCAGCCGCAGTACACTCAGCGGATTCATCGTATGGGCGTCGAAGACGAGGGGGTGCGACTCGTCTTCATCCAGCTTATCGAGCGCGGGCTCGATGAGAGAGACAGTTCCCGGCGCCTCACCCCGGGGGCAGGCGTCTACCAGGATGATGTGGTCGGGATCGTTGGCGAGCGCGTATGCGAGGTCGTACCCCCGGATCCCATAGTCGGCCACCTGAACACCGTCCGGAATCGGGCGATCTACCAGCCGGCGGATAACTTCGACGCCGAAGCCGTCGTCGCCGAGGAAGATGTTCCCGATGCCGGCCACCAGGATGGTGCGCGTGGCCGACCCCACCGGCTGCTCTTCTCCAGGGGCGAGCTCGACTTCCTCGGGGGCGAAGAAAAAGCGGTGGCCGGGTCGGCGGGCCCCGAGCGAGATGCCGGGGTCGTCGTCGACCAGCACGGACACGTAAAAGCGGCCCTCGATATCCCGTTCCACAGACGAGACCGTCGCACTCCGACCTGCGAGCGCGAGGTCGAAGACGTCGCTTCGGGCGTTGGGACAGAGGCGCACTCGATCGCCCTTCCGGAACTGGGGCGCCGCGCTCACGGGTGCTCCTCGAACAGCCGTGGCTGCCGCAGGATGCCGTGCATCTGCATCAGCTGCTCGGCGGTCAATGCTTCGGTCCGCTCGAGCAGGAGCCGCGCGCGCTCATCAGATTCCCGGACCTCGCGCTTCTCGTCGTCGGTCAGCGTGAGAATCCGGAGAGAGAGGATCTCATCGATTTCGGTCGCGTCGAACAGATCGCCCGCGCTCTCGGGGGCAATGGTCGGGTAGTCGTACAGGATGATGGGCGACGCCAGGATCGCATTCCGTGCGCCCGCCTCTCCGGCCAGGACCGGCCATGCGCCGATGTTCTCGCAGCCCCCGGCCGAGGCGGCAAGCTCGGCGGGCGGGTCGAGCAAGGAAACGAACTCGCCGGCCTCCAATGTGAGGATCGCATGGCATGAGACCAGCGACCGTGCCAGGATGTCCGCCCGCGCTGCGCCACCGGCCAGCGCAGTGGTGCGGTTCGTTACTCGGACGCGCAGCCGGAGCGCGCTGTCGTCGACGGTCCGAGCGGAAAACTCGAGCTCGCCAACGAGCGAGTGCGTTACCTGCCCAGCCGGGTCCTTTCCGGCCGGGAATGAGAATTCGTGACGCCGTGGCGCTGCAACAAGCTCTGCCACAGAGCAATGCAGGGTAACGGCGCGTTCGGTTGCCTCCTGCCATGGGGCGGAGACATCCGCTCCGGCCGTGCCATCCATCAGCTGAAGGAAGCGAAGCTTGAGCGACAGCTTGGTTGCGGCATCGCCCAGAACCAGGCATTCGATCTGCATGAAGCAGCGGTCTGCCGTGTCGGAGCCGCCGGCGGCAACGTGGTCTTCCGGATACAGCACGCCAAAGTTGAACCGCTGGCGATTCTTGACAGCGGAGCGGCGGTACGGGTACAGCAGATACCCTTCGTAAAGCAGAGCGTCGGCGATGCGTTCAACGGTATCGCTCATACCTGCGCTTCTTCCTCCACGGGCAGAATTCCGTCCAGGGCTTGCTCCCAGCTCGGGATGCCGCGGCTCACTTTGTACCGGTACAGGCGATCGAAGACGTCGCGCCGTAAGTGCAGCCACGCTTCGTTGGGGTAATACGCAGCCATGAGGTTCTGCCAGAGCTGCACCGGGAGACGATAGGTCGCTTCCTTGGCCCAGGAGATCGGCGCTACCTGGAGAGTACTCGTCGCGTTCTGGTAGAACACGCTGCCGCTGAACAGGAGCGTGAGCGGGACGTCACCGGAGGTGAGTCCATAGAAGTACTTGGTCGCGGCAACATTGAAGTCGAACGTGCAGGGAACCAGGAGTTCCGCGGTGATCTCGCCGGCGAACGCGGGAACGACCGTGTTGGCGTGCGCCCATAACATGGTTCGGAGAGTCTGGCTCCAGCGATCGGGCTCGCCGAAGAGATCGCGCAGCCGCTTTTCCTCCTCGGGCGCGTAGCGCCGCCGACTGACGTCGATCTGGAGCTGGCAACGGAGCACCACCGTGTGCACTGCTTCGGTGGTCAATGCGTTGGTGACCCGGAGCCCGAATGACAGTTGCGGCGCCAAGGCGAACGGCACCACCTTGGCCCCTTCCACCTGGAACGACAGATCAGGCACTCGACCCTCCCGTACGTCCTGCTTCGGTTCTCAAGTCGCTGAAGAACCCGGCGATGTCTCGCCAGACCTCGGTGCCTCCCGAGAGCCCCTTCCACCGAGTCCGAATGATCCCCACCAGGCGATAACAGCGGTCGGCCGGAGCAATGAAGTACTCCGCCGGAGCGAGGCCGCGAGCGTAACCCACCCGATTGACCAGGAGGGCTTCGACATCCGGTTCCATACCGGCAAGCACCGGATTGGCCTGGGCGACTTCCTCCCACGCTTCGAGCGGCAGGAGCGACTCGGTTGCGCCGGCCGGGCTCGGGTAGCACGCGACCATTTTGGTTTTCGGGCTGCTGTAGAAGAAGAAGGCGAGATTGATCGGAAGCCTGAGACTGTCCCACTGACCGTCGCTCAGCTCGAACCGCTCGAGCATCCGGACGTCGCGCGGTACCCGCTTGTATCGTGCGCCGGTCTGGCCGCTGAAGAGGACGGCACACGCTCCGCAGGCGCACAGCAGTCGGCGCGCGGCGGGCTCCATGAGATGATCGTGGTTCTCTGCGACGGGCTGGCCGCAAAGATCGCAGTGCTCGGCCGGAGCCTGCCGGCGCGCAAGCTCGCGGAGGCGCGCAAACGGTCGGGCTCCGTCGAGCGGATCGGAGATGGGCATGCCTACGTCGTCTCCGCGCCTGCTCCTACGACTGTACCGGCATGCTGCAGCGTCAGCGCGACTCGGGCCCGTCCGTTCTCGACCAGCAGTGGGAAGGGCTCGAGATGCAAGTCGGGCCGGTCCAATCCGCGACCAGCCCGAATCACGTCGTACGCTGCGCCGCAGGCCGAACAGACGAGTGCCCCGCGAGTAAGGCTCCCATCGGCGAGATCCGCCCCGCACGCCGGACAGCGATCGGCATAGGCAAAAAAAGTGTCGCCCAGGCGACAGAATAGCACCGATCGGCCGCTCACCTGGATGACGCGTGGCTTCGCTTCCTTCAACTCTTCGAGCCCCGCAACCGCCTCCCACCGTCCCTCGGCTTGCCCGTTTCCATTTCTCCGCAGCGCCGGCTCGATCGCCACAAGCGGCAGCTGCGCGGGCTGGTGCCGCTCGGGAGCCTCGTCTTCTACCACGACAATGGATGTTACCTCCGGTGCCGCCTCGCGGATGGCCTGCTCGATCGCGAGCTTGAGCGTCACCGCGGACGACGGACATCCGTGACAGCTCCCCTGCATCCGCAGCCGCACGGAGCCATCGGCTTCGACGCTCAGCAGCTCGACATTGCCCCCATGCGAGCGGAGATAGGGACGCGTCTTGTCCAGCGCCTCGCGCACCCGACTCTCCACGTCGACCGGATGGAGTCCGTACAACAGCAGGAGGCTTCTGACCAGCTCGTCCTGGGCAAGCTGGTCCATTGTGGCGTCCGCATCGCCACGCCGGCGAAGGATCTCCAGGACCCGCTCGAGACCGGCGCCATGAAACTCCATGAGCGCTTGGACCAGCTCTCTCGCTATACCCCGGAGATTTGCCTCCGGCCCGGTCTCCAGCTTGAGGACCAGATCTTCTATCTGTTCGATCCGCCCTTCGACTCTCACGGCTGTGTGCCGAAGAAGGGCGAGTGGTGCTGCTCGATGACCTTGCCGTTGCCCAAATACATGTGGACGCCGCAGGGGAGGCAGGGATCGAAGCTGCGCACCGCACGCATGATGTCGATTCCTTTGAAATTCTCCGGGCCGTTCTCCTCGAAGATGGGCGTGTTCTGCACGGAGTCTTCGTAGGGCCCGGGCGTCCCGTAGACGTCGCGCACGCTTCCGTTCCAGGGCGTCGGCGGGTAGGGATGGTAGTTCGCGATCTTGCCGTTGCGGATCACGACGTGGTGCGAGAGGACTCCGCGCACCGCTTCATGGAATCCGCAGGCAATGGCCTGGTCGGGCACCGTGAACTCGCTCCACGTCTTGGTCCTTCCCGCATGCAGCTCGGCCAATGCCTTCTCAGCGAAGTAGTAGGCGCACGCCGCCGCATACACCTGGAAGTACGTACGGGCACGGTCCCGCTCGATTGCGTTACTCCACTTGGGGATCTTCCACTCGAATTCCACTTCAGGCAGTGTTGCCGTCCTAGGCAGATACATCTTCACGCTCGAGCCGGTCGCCTTGACATAGCCGATGTCCACGATCCCGGCGAGCGCGGTCGCCCATAGCCGCGCAATTGGGCCGCCACCGGTATCGAGCGCCAGATGATCCTTCCCGTCGAACCAGCGGGGCGACATGGTCCAGCTGTACTTGCCGTCGAAATCGCGCTTCTGGGGCCGGGGCAGCGTGGTCTGGTTCCAGGGATGCCGCTGGTCCACGGAATTCCCCAGCGGGTCCTTACGGACGAACGTCTCCGAGTTTTCCCAGTCGTCGTAGAACGAATGGCCCAGCAGGATTCGGATGCCCAGGTTGATCTTGACCAGATCGTGCGTGACCAGCTTGCCGTCTACCACCACGCCGGGGGTGACATACATGGCGTCGCCCCACTTGGACATGTTCTTGTAGGTGTAGTCGCAGACATCCGGGTTGTTGAACGATCCCCAGCAGCCGAGCAGCGTGCGCCGGTAGCCGACCTTCTCGTATCCCGGCAGCGCGTCGTACCAGAAGTTGAAAAGGTCTTCGTGCAGCGGCACGCACTTCTTCATGAACTCGGCATAGCGGGCGAGTCGTACGAGGTAGTCGGTAAAAAGCTGAACGGTCGGAACGGTGCCCACGCCGCCCGGATAAAGGGTGGAGGGGTGGACGTGGCGGCCTTCCATGAGGCAGAACATCTCGCGGGTGTACCGGCTCACCATCAGGGTCTCGCGATAGAAAGAGCCGGTGAACGGGTTGAGCGCCGTCATGATGTCTGCGATCGTGCGAAATCCGTGGAGTGCCGCGTTGGGGGCTTCCGTCTTCTGCGCCTTGGCCCAGACGCCCGGATTGGTGGCCTTCACCATCTGCTCGCAGAAGTCCACGCCGACCAGATTGTCCTGGAAGATGTTGTGGTCGAACATGTACTCCGCGGCTTCGCCCAGATTCACGATCCATTCGCCGATGTTCGGCGGCCGCACGCCAAAGGCCATGTTCTGGGCGTACATCGCGCAGGTGGCGTGGTTGTCGCCGCAGATGCCGCAGATCCGGCTGGTGATGAAGTGGGCGTCGCGCGGATCCTTGCCCTTCATGAAGATGCTGTAGCCTCGGAAGATCGACGATGTGCTATGACACTCGGCGACCTCTTTGTTCTCGAAGTCGATCTTGGTGAAGATGCCCAGGCTCCCGACGATCCGCGTGATCGGGTCCCAATTCATCTCCACCAGCTTGCGCGACTTACCGGTGGTGCCGGCTCGCTCGACGGGTGCGGTGGTGGTCATCGCGGTCGCTCCTTTGGACTCAGTAGGACTTGGGCTGATACCCGGTCGTCAATTCGGCCCGGGAATGCCGCCACTTCGGTTCCTTGTTCAGCGTGGATCTGGTGATGGACCGGAGGGCGCGGATCGCCTTGCCGTAGACCGTGATGCTGGTAGCGGAGATCCTGGCGCCCGGCGGCTCGTCCATGAAGGGCATGAACTTGTCGGGGAAGCCCGGCATCGTGCATCCGATGCAAATGCCTCCCACATTGGGACAGCCGCCGATGCCGGCCATCCAACCCCGCTTGGGCACGTTGCAGTTCACCACCGGCCCCCAGCACCCCAACTTCACAATGCACTTGGGCGAGCCGTATTCGGTGGCAAAGTCCCCCTGCTCGTAGTAGCCCGCTCTGTCGCAGCCATCATGCACCGTCTGCCCGAACAGCCATTCCGGTCGACCCTGGTCGTCCAGGGGAATCATCGGTGCGAGGCCTGCGACTTGATAAAGGAGATAGAGGACGGTTTCCATGAAGTTGTCGGGCTGGACCGGACACCCCGGAACGTTCACGATGGGGACCCCGGCCTTCGACCTCCATTCCCATCCGAGGTAGTCGGCAAGCCCCATACACCCGGTGGGGTTGCCTGACATCGCATGGATACCGCCGTAGGTGGCGCAGGTACCGATGGCGATGACCGCGAGCGCCTTGGGCGCCAAACGGTCGATCCACTCGGTGGTCCGGATGGGCTGGCCGGTCTTGAGGTTCGTTCCCATCGCCGCCCAGTAGCCATCGCCGCTCAGTTTTTCGTTGGGGATCGACCCTTCGACTACGAGCACGAAGGGGTCCAGCTTTCCTTCTTCTGCCTGATACCAGTACTTCATGAAGTCGTCGCCCACTTCGAACGCGAGCACGGGATTGTGCACGTGCACCTTGGGTAATCCAGGAATCGCACCGAGCACCACGTCTTCGATACTGGGCTGAGTTGCCGCGGTGATCGAGACCGAATCACCGTCGCATCCGAGTCCAGCCGTCATCCAGACGATGTGAATCTCAGGAACCGCCGGTGCACGCTGAGTCTTCCGGCCATAGGGGGCTGTGGCAGGCATACGCTCTCCTTCGGGAGGGTCCGTCCGCTAAGGCTATGACTTAGGAATTGTTGGGAAATGCCGCAATCGGGCGGGCCCTACAGCACTATCGGAGAACTCTGGTACGGCTACCGGGATTTCCCCGACGTGAAAACGGTCAGAGCGCTTCGCCACTCAACCGCCATTCGATCGCGCGCTGCACCAAGGCCCGCGCGCTCTTGAGCGACAGCTTTTCCTTAATGTGGGCCTGGTAGGATTCCACCGTCTTGACGCTCAAGCCCAGCTCCTCCGCGATTTCCCGAGTGCCGTAGCCGGCGCCAATCAAATGAAAGACCTCGAGCTCGCGATCGCTCAGGCTGGCGATCGATGCCCGCCTGGGTTTACTGGGGCCGGTCACGATGCGTTGCAGCAGGTTGGTGGTGATCCGGTCGCTGACGTACGGCTCGCCCCGCAGGATCCGTCGCAGCACCGTCAGTACTTTGTCGGTTGCCTCCTGTTTCATCATGTATCCATTGGCGCCTGCCCGCAGGGCGCGCTCCGCGTACACAGCCTCGTCGTGCATCGAGAGCACGAGAATGGGCAAGTCGGGATCAGTGCCCCTGATGCTCTTGAGTAGGTCCAACCCGTCGCGCCCCGGCAATGAGATATCGAGCACGACGATATCGGGCTCGAGGCGCGCCAATGCTTCCGGCACGACTGAGGGCTCTTCGGCCTCGCCGCACACGACCAGGTCGGGCTCCTGGTTGATCAGCA
>JBKPOS010000004.1:0-6425 GCA_046733215.1 Gemmatimonadota bacterium | reverse complement strand
AGCAGGGGGGAGACGTGGCAGAAACCAAGAAGATGAACGTTGTCCAGCTCACGTTCATCGTCGCCGTGAACATGATGGGCTCCGGAATCATCATGCTGCCGACCAACATGGCGAAGGTCGGCGCAATCTCGCTGCTGTCATGGATCGTGACGGCTTTAGGTTCGATGGCGATCGCGTACGGGTTCGCGCAAGCCGGGCTCTTCAACCAGCGCGAAGGCGGCATGTCGGCGTACGCCGAGGACGCCTACGGGAAGTCCGGTTACTTCATCGTGTTCTTCCTTTACTTCCTGTCGCTGGCGATTGGCAATGTGGCGATCGCGATTTCAGCCGTCGGATACATGGCGGGCTTCTTCCCCTGGTTGTCCTCCACTCCGGTCGCGACGACCATCGGGGTCATCGGGCTGCTCTGGCTCACCACAGTCGCCAACTTCGGCGGGCCCGGTGTAACCGGCAAGATCGGCTCGGTCACGGTCTGGGGAGTCATCCTGCCGGTCGGCCTCCTTTCCTTTGCCGGCTGGTTCTGGTTCAAGGGCAGCATCTTTTCGGCTGCCTGGAATCCGCAGGGGCTGAGTCTTGGCCAGGGGATGAACTCGAGTATCGCGCTTACCCTGTGGGCCTTCCTGGGGATGGAATCCGCCGCGCAGAACTCCTCCGCCGTGGAAAATCCGAAGCGCGACGTTCCCCTCGCCTGCATGTTGGGTACGCTCGGCGCCGCGGTCATTTACGTCCTGTCTACCACGGTGATCCAGGGCATCGTCCCGAACGAGGAGTTGGCGAAATCCACCGGCCCGTTCGGGCTCGCGTACACCCACATGTTCAACCCCGCCGTCGGCTCCATCGTGATGGCGCTGGCGGTTCTTGCCTGCCTCGGCTCGTTGCTCGGCTGGCAGTTCACCATCGCCATGACCGCGAAGTCAGCCTCGGACCAGCGCATGTTCCCGACTTTCTTCTCGAAGCTGAACGGGATGGGTGCTCCGGTTGTGGGCATGGTGGTCATGGGGGTGGTCCAGTCGCTGATGGCGCTTTCCACCGCGTCCCCGACTCTGAGCGAGACGTTCGGCGTCCTGGTGAACCTGGCGGTGGTCACCAACGTCATCCCCTACATCATCGCTCTGTCGGCGCTCCCCTTGATGATGCGGCGGGTTGGAGTCGACCAGGGGAAGTATCGTCTCAACATCGCGGTCGTCCTGGTCGCGATGCTGTACAGCACCTTCGCGATCTATGCCTCGGGCAAGGACGCCGTGCTCGGCGGCACGTTGGTCATGGCGGTCGGCTTCATCATCTGGGGATTCATTGCGTACCGCTTCGCCGCGGGGAAGCTCGCCGCGGCAGAGGCCTGAGGGATCGGCGGCCAAGGAGAGAAACCATGCTACGTGGATCATCGACAGCGCCGAAGCGGCAGCGGCTTTGCATTGCCACCAGTGCGATCGCAGTGCTCGCAATCGCGCCAGCTCTCTTCGGTCAGGCAGGAAAGAAGGCGCCCGCGCCCGCGCCGGCCGCGAGTCCGCCGGCCGGAACCCTGGATCGCATCCGGACAACCGGGACGCTCAAGCTGGGATTTCGTGCTGACGCGCGGCCGCTGTCGTTCCAGGACCAGTCGGGCAAGGCGGCGGGCTACTCGGTCGAGGTCTGCCAGGCCGTCGCGGAGGCGGTCAAGAGCGAGCTGAGCCTTCCCGCTCTCAAGGTGGAGTGGGCCCCGGTCACGGTGGACAGCCGCCTCAGCGCGGTGAAGGAGGGGCAGGTCGACCTGCTCTGTGGGGCCTCGACCGAGACCCTGGAGCGGCGGAAAAACGTCGCCTTCTCCACCCCGATCTTCCCAGGGGGAGTGGCCGCCCTGATTCGCTCCGACGCGCCTAAGCAGTTGCGCAACATCCTGTCCGGGAAGTCACAGACCTACACTCCGGTCTGGCGGGCGGTGGCGCTCAATATTCTGCGGGAGCAGGTCTTCGTCACGGTGGCGGGCACCACTGCTGAAGACGCTGTGAAGCGGCGAGCCAAGGAGCTCCAAGTGGATTCCCGGATGCTTCCACCCGTGGCAAGCTATGACGAAGGAGTCCAGGACGTGGTGGACCGCAAGGCAAATGCCTTCTTCGCCGAGCGCGCTATTCTCATCGACGCAGTTCGACGGAACCCGTCGGGCAAGAGCCTGACTATCCTCGATCGCCAGTTCACCTACGAGCCTCTGGCGCTAGCCCTCGGGCGAGGTGACGAGGACTTCCGTCTTCTGGTGGACCGGGCTCTGAGCAAGCTCTACGCCTCGACCGAATTCTGGGGCACATACAAGAAATGGTTCGGCGAGCCGGATGAGGCGACGATCACATTCTACCGGTGGAATACGTTAGCGGAGTGAGACAGATCTGCGGAGGCAGTAAATGATTCAGCGAAGCATCAAGCGCCTGAGCATGCGGGCGCTCGTGATCGACGATGAGCTCGGCACCCCGACTGCCGAGGGCCGTGCTGCTCGGACCCTGGTGCAGGAACTCCAGGAGCGTGCCGTCGAGGTCCTGGAAGCCACCTCAGCGGAAGACGGAGCGTCGGTGGTGGTCTCGGATTCGGCCATCCATGCCATCCTGGTGGACTGGACGCTGGGCGATGACCACGACCATTCGAAGGCCAAAAGCCTGCTCCAGCAGGTCCGCTCCCGAAACGACAAGATCCCCATCTTCCTGATGGCGGAGCGGGGCGAGGCGTCCTCGATCCCGGTCGATGTGATGGAATGGGTGGACGAGTATGTCTGGACGCTGGAAGACACGGCAGCGTTCGTCGGAGGACGCGTAGTCGCTGCCATTCGGCGCTACCTGGAGGTGATGCTGCCTCCTCTGGCGGCCGCGCTGATGAAGTTCAGCCAGGAGTACGAGTACTCCTGGCATACACCCGGGCACACCGGTGGCACCGCCTTTCTAAAGTCGCCAGTGGGTCGAATCTTCTTCGACTATTTCGGCGAGAACCTGCTCCGATCCGACCTCTCGATCAGCGTCGGTGCACTCGGCTCGCTGCTGGACCACACCGGTCCCATCGGCGAGCACGAAAAGTATGCGGCGCGCGTCTTCGGTGCCCATCGCACGTACTGCGTCACGAACGGTACGTCGATGTCGAACCGCGTCATCTTCATGGCTGCCGTGGGCCGCGATCAGATCGCGCTCTGCGATCGGAACTGTCACAAGTCCATCGAGCACAGCCTGGTCATGTCGGGCGCCATTCCTCACTATCTGGTTCCGCTGCGCAATCGGTACGGGATTATCGGCCCGATTCCGCCGGAACGTCTCAAGGCGGCCGCCCTCAAAGCCGGAATCAAGGCAAACCCCCTGGTGTCCAAGGGCATCGACAGCCGGCCGGTGCACTCGATCATTACCAATTCCACGTATGACGGACTCTGCTACAACGCGAGGCGCGTGGAGGAGCTGCTCGACCCCAGTGTCGATCGCATTCACTTCGATGAGGCATGGTACGCCTACGCACGATTCAATCCTCTCTATCGGGACCGTCACGCGATGCATGGCGACCCGAAAGACCACAAGGGGCCCACGACATTCGCGACCCACTCCACCCACAAGCTGCTGGCTGCTCTTTCCCAGGCTTCGTTGCTCCACATCCGGGATGGCCGGAGCTCGATACCCCATCCGCGGTTCAATGAGTCGTACATGATGCAGGCATCCACCTCGCCGCTCTACACCATAATCGTCTCCAACGACATCACGGCGGCGATGATGGACGGACCAGGTGGAGTCGCTCTGACCGGCGAGTCGATCGTGGAAGCGGTGGCCTTTCGTCAGACCATGGGCCGGGTCAACCGCGAGTTCGAGAAGAAGGGGGACTGGTTCTTCAATACCTGGAATCCGGATCAGGTAAAGGAAGGGAAGGGAGGCAAGAAAACCGCGGTCGCGGACGCGTCTCCCGAGTTTCTCGCGACCGAGCCCGACGCCTGGGTCCTGCATCCGGGAGAGACCTGGCACGGGTTCGGCGATCTCGAAGATGGGTTCTGCATGCTGGACCCGATCAAGGTTTCCATCCTGACCCCCGGTGTTGCAGAGAAGGGCGGCCTCGATAAGCGGGGCATCCCCGCCACGCTGGTGACGGCCTACCTCCACCGTCGCGGTGTCGAGGTGGAGAAGACCACCGACTTCACCATCCTCTTTCTCTTCTCGATCGGCATTACCAAGGGAAAGTGGGGGACGCTGCTCAACGCGCTGCTCGATTTGAAGCGCGACTACGACAACAACGTGCCGCTGGCCGAAGTCCTGCCTGACCTCGTCACCGCAAACCCACAGGTCTACTTAGGTCTGGGACTTCGCGATCTGGCCGACCGGATGTTCGCGACCCTCAAGGAGACCCGCCAGACACATTGGCTGGCGGAAGCGTTCTCAACGCTGCCGAAAGCGACCATGACGCCGAGCGCGGCCTATCAGCACTTGGTTCGCGACGAAATCGAGCACGTGCCTTTGGAGAAGCTTGCCGACCGCATCCTCGCGACCAGCGTGGTTCCTTACCCGCCGGGCATTCCCATGCTGATGCCGGGCGAAGCCACCGGCCCTGCCAACGGCCCGTACCTGGGCTACCTGCGGGCCTTGGCCGAGTGGGACGCTCGGTTCCCCGGCTTCGGGCACGACACGCACGGGGTGGAGAACCGGGACGGGGTCTACTACGTCCAGTGCCTCAGGAAGGGCGCGAAACGGAAGGCGTGAGATTGGTGCCGGCGAGGGTGGCCTCCACCAGTCGCTCCGTTTCATCAATCGAACTTGTGGAGGTGAGTCGTGCACGAGGTTGGCGTTCATTCCGAGGTCGGCAAGCTGCGGACGGTCATGGTCTGTCGGCCGGGGCTCGCTCACCAGCGCCTGACGCCGGGCAATTGCCGAGACCTTCTCTTCGACGATGTGATCTGGGTGCAGGAAGCGCAAAAGGATCACTACGATTTCGTGCAGAAGATGAAGGAGCGCGACATCGAGGTGCTGGAGCTGCACGATTTGCTCGCGGAGACGCTGAAGATCAAGGAGGCACGGAGCTTCATCCTCGATCGCCGGGTGACACCCAATGCCGTGGGTCTCGGGACGGCGAAGGTCTTGAGACCGTGGCTGGATGAGATGCCCGCCAAGAAACTCGCCGATCACCTGATCGGCGGAATTGCGATCCTGGATCTCGAGGACAGCCACCTCAAGCGCCTGCTGGGGGACGCGTTCAGCGGCCCCGACTTCCTCTTGCCTCCCATACCCAACACGCTATTCCAGCGCGATCCATCATGCTGGATCTACAATGGTGTCACCATCAACCCCATGTTCTGGCCGGCGCGACATCCGGAGACGCTGTTACAGCGGGCCGTTTACAAGTTCCACCCCATGTTCAAGGGCGGCGAATTCACCATCTGGTGGGGGGATTCGGATGAGGAGTTCGAGAACGCGTCGCTCGAAGGCGGCGACGTCATGCCCATCGGCAAAGGTGTTGTGCTGATCGGGATGGGTGAGCGGACGACCCGGCAGGCGGTCCTCCAGGTCGCCCAGTCGCTCTTCAAGCACAAGGCAGCCACGCGCGTGGTTCTCTGCCTGATGCCGAAGAGCCGTGCGGCCATGCACCTCGATACCGTCTTCACCTTCTGCGACCGCGATCTCGTCACGATCTTTCGTGAGGTAGTGGACCAGATCCGATGCTACACGGTCCATGAGACGGACGATCATGATGGCTACGCCGTCAAGCCGGAGAACAAGTCACTCCTCGACGTCATCAAGGAGGCCCTCGGGCTTCCCAAACTTCGGGTAGTCGAGACCGGAGGCAACGTCTACCAGGCCGAGCGCGAGCAGTGGGATGACGGCAACAATGTGGTCGCGCTGGAGCCCGGCGTTGTCGTGGCCTACGACCGCAATCGCTACACCAACACGCTGCTCCGCAAGGCGGGCATCGAGGTCATCACGGTTCGCGGAGCCGAGCTCGGCCGCGGCCGCGGTGGCGGCCACTGCATGACTTGCCCTATCTGGCGCGACCCCGCCTACTGATCACGGTGCGGTTCAATCGACCTAATTAGAGGGACCCATGGGCCTCAATCTGCGTAATCGTTCCCTGCTGACGGTGCAGGACTACACCCAGCGGGAGTTTCGGTATCTGCTCGATCTCGCCCGCGACCTCAAACGGGCGAAGTATGCCCGGACCGAGCAGAAGCACCTAGACGGCAAGGAGGTCTGTCTCATTTTCGAGAAGACGTCCACCCGCACTCGTTGTGCGTTCGAGGTAGCCTGCTACGACCAAGGCGCCCACGTCACCTACCTGGATCCAGCCGGTTCCCAGATCGGCCACAAGGAGTCGTTCAAGGACACCGCCCGCGTGCTCGGCCGCATGTTCGATGCTATCGAGTATCGTGGCGCGTCGCAGAAAGGCGTGGAGCAACTCGCCGCTTATGCCGGAGTACCTGTCTACAACGGCCTTACCGACGAGTATCACCC
>JBKPOS010000003.1:0-49256 GCA_046733215.1 Gemmatimonadota bacterium | reverse complement strand
GAAACGGCGCCCCGAACGCCGCCTGCATCAGCGGGCCGGCACGAAAGAGCTTGGCCCCGCACTGTGTGTCGTACACGGGGAGATCGAGCACCAGTGAGGCCGCCGTCGCGAAGACTCTGCCGAGATAGTGCCGCGCCGTAGAACGATCGATCACGGTTCCGAGGAGCTTGACCCGTGCCCCGATAACTCCTACCAGCTCGGGGCGAGCCGCGAGGGTGGCCACGAAGCGATTGATCGCCGAGAGCGGCGTCGCGAGGTCGGCATCCCAGAAGCCGACGAACGTCGGTTCGCTCGCGAGGGCTACCAGCACGCCGGCCCGCACCGCGCCGGCTTTGCCCTGACGGGTGGCCAGGCGTATACCGCGAATGCTGTTGGGAACTTTACGGACCAGATCCGTCAGCACCGTCGAGGTCGTGTCGGTGCTCCCGTCGTCCACAAACAAAAGGCCGACGTCCGCCGACGCGGCCGTAAAATCGCGGAAGCGACTCACATCCAATCGAGCGGCTTCGTTGTAGCACGGGACGACGATGACCGTGCGCAGGACTGGTTGGCTGGGAGGCAGGATGCTCTCGACAGGCTGAAGAGGGGGTGTGGGCGAGGGCCTCAGTGTGCGGGCGGTTCTTGGATTGCCTTCCGCTCCGCGAGAATCACGCGCGAAGGAATGCCAACATCGGTCAGGTGAGCCGCGACTTCGATGACACTCGGGTCTTCGGGCCTGGCAGGACGCATCACCCGAACCACGGTTCCTCGAACCGGCAGCGTTTCCCCACTACTGAGGCGCAAGATGCCTTCCAGCTTGGCTCCTAGCGCCGGCTCAGGGCCGGATTCCTGACGATATCGCAGCCCGCGCTCGGAGAGGTCGAGCACATTCAGCGAACCGGCCTCCAGGATGAGGCTTGGGCGCGTCACTCCCTCATAACGAAGTCGCACGTGCAGGCGAGGGTGCGAGAAAGACACGCGCTAGTGCTCCTTCTCCGCCTTGGCCTCGGCACCTGGCCGAGCGACGCCGGCCTTAGCGCCTCCGGTATCTGCAACAGCGCCGGATTCCGAACCTGGTGAGCTAGGCGGTTGGACCCGATGGGCGACCCGCCCGTACGCATTCCCCAGCGATGATCTGAGCAGCAGCAGTCCAATGAGCAAGCCCGCCGCAACCAGCGCAAGCACCAAGGCGTACTCGAAGACCGCCTGACCGGATTCCCGCCTCGGCACGAGCGATTGCCACCGCTTCACGGCACCTCCGGCACACCGGGGGTTGGGACCCTGAAGTCCAGGGGCAGCTGTTATGGAGTGATGTAGGCCTAAAGCTACGGAAATCCCCTTCTCGGGGAAGGGGTGAGGGGACTAGACCGTAGCGGGAACGGGGGCGAGCAGGCCGGCGAGAAACGCCCGGCACGCCTCGGGGTCGCGCAGGCGCAGACCGGCGGCGCTGGGGCCCGCCCCGACGTGGATGCCGACAGCGCCGTCGGGCAGCGATTCAAAAAGATCCTCGTCGGTCCGGTCGTCGCCAATCGCAACCACGCGGGCGTCCGGCGGGGCAGCAGCCAGCGCCTGGGGAATGATCAGCCCCTTGTGGACGCCGGCGGGGCGAAATTCGAGAACCATACTTCCGCGCAGCACCTCGACGGTATCGCCCGGCCAACGTTCCTCCGCTTCCTCGAAGAGCCGCTCCGCATGGCGAGCGCCTTGGTCGGGCCGCGCCATGCGGAAATGCCAGGACAGACCCGCTGCTTTCCGTTCTATCAATGCGCCGGGCGTTTCCCGGGTGTACCGCTTGAGGAGTGCGAGCAAATCGTCGTAGGGCATCGGCCGCACGGCCGGATGGCGCCGCCAGAGGCGTTCGCCGCGCAAGCGAGACCATGCGCCGTGCTCCGCGTGCAGCCCGATGGGGAGCCGACCGAACCACTGTTCCAGCACACTCTGCTGACGGCCGCTTACGAGATGGACGTCGGTGCGTGGACGCGCCGCCAGCTGGCCCAACAGCTCGAGCAAGGCTGCATCCGGGCGGGCAAGTTCTGGGGCCGGCGCGAAAGGGACCAGTGTGCCGTCGTAATCGAGCAACAGTACCAGGGCCGGCGCCGCGCGAAGCTCGTCGAGCACGGCGCGGACCTGGGTGGTGGGGCTGGGCCGGGCCCGCGGCTCTTCCTGCGGAGAACTGCGCCCGCGGCCCTCGAGCGCGCTGACGAACGCCCGGCGCCACCGCTCCAGGGTGTGCTGAGTGACTCTTCGCCGAAGCGCCTGCATCCGACTGCGGCGCTCATCGCGGGACATCGTGAGCGCGCGGTAGAGAGCCGCAGTGGTCTCGTCGATGTCGTATGGGTTCACGATCATCGCCTCCGCCAATTCGGAGGCGGCCCCGGTGAACTCGCTCAGCAGGAGCACGCCATCTTCGTCTGGTCGCGACGCGACGAACTCCTTGGCTACCAGATTCATTCCGTCTCGCACCGGCGTCACCAGCATGACATCAGCGGTCCGGTAAAGTCCGACCAGCTCTGCCTGCGCGAATCCGTGATAGAGGTAACGGACGGGGGTCCACGCCGGAGTGCCGAACATTCCGTTGATCCGGCCGACCATCGCATCGACCTGTCGCCGAAGCCTTCGATAGGCAGACACGCCAGTACGGGAAGGCACTGCGACCTGAAGCAGCGTCACGTGCTCTCGCAGCTCGGGATGAGTGCGCAGCAGGTGCTCGAAGGCGAGTAGGCGACGCGGAATGCCCTTGGTGTAGTCGAGACGATCGATCCCGACCAGCAGCCGCTCGCGGCGGGTTACGCCCAGTGACCGCCGGTGCGCGGCGGGGTCCGCCTTCTCGGCCAGGCCGCCGAAGCGATCGGCATCGATCCCCATTGGAAACACACCGACACCGGTTTCGCCCCCCGCATGGTGTACGATCGACTCTTCCGGTGTGCCGTCTACGACGAGATCGAGCAGCTCGCTGGCTGAGATCGCAAAATGGCGGGCGTAGGCGGCGGTGTGGAACCCAACCAGGTCCGCGCCCAGCAAGCCTTCGAGGATGCGCTCCCGGGTAGGCAGCACCCGGAACACTTCGAAGGATGGAAACGGGATGTGGAGGAAGAAACCGATCCGCGCGCCGGGGATTCGCTCCCGGAGCAGCGCGGGCACGCGCATCAACTGGTAGTCGTGAATCCAGACGAGATCACCGGGCCGGTAGAGCTCAGCCAGGGTATCGGCGAAGCGCGCGTTGACAGACTCGTAGGTATTCCAGTGGCGGGTGCGGACCGGAAGCTGATCGATCAGATAGTGACACAGCGGCCACAGCACGCCATTGGCGTAACCGACGTAGAAGCCCCGAATCTCCGGCAGGGTGAGATGGACCGGGACGCAGCCGAACCCCTTGAGCTGTCGGTCCAGAACGCCGCGGTCAATGTGACCGTCATCGGCGGCGCCGGGCCAACCTACCCACGGACCGCAGCCCTTTACCTGCAGGGCCCGCAGGCCGGTCGCTACTCCGCCAACACTCTCGGTTACTCGAGACCCGTCCGGCGTTTGCCGGACGGTGACCGGCAACCGCATCGAGGCCAGAATAAGTCGTGGCATGCCTGCTCTCTGCGCCGCACGTCGCGAATAGCCGGCGTGCCGAAACGCGCCGGGCGCAACGGAGCAGCGGGTCGTGAACCAGCGGGAGATGCGGCCGGACCGATCCGGCGCCTCCGTCCCAGAAAGGCTACCCGTCGTATGAAGGGTCCGCAACCATGTCCGGAACGGTCAGAGGTCGCTGAGTTCACGGCTGTCACAAACCTCCGCTTCGCCTGTTCCCCTTTCGAGACCACCGATGGCGACCTGACGAGGTGCGCAGTGCCTCTTCGGTGCTGGAATGTGCCGCCTCTATCTCCGCCTCCAGGAGGAAATCATGGAACTCCGCATTCCTCGCCCGCTCTTGCTCGGGATGATGTTGGTGCTGTCGGCCTGCCACAGTAGCTCCGGCCCGGGTCAGTCGATCCGCTTCAATCCCCCCAATACCGACTTCGCCACCCGGATAGGCATCAACCCTCCTCCCCCGGTCACACAGGAGCAAGCCATGGCGATCGCGGCACAAGCGGCTGGAGGCACGGCTCTTAGCGCGACCCAAGAGAGCGAGGCCGGGCATGTTCTGTTCGAAGTCAAGGTCCAGACCTCGTCCGGACGGAAGGAAGTGGAAGTGCGGGCTTCGGACGGCGGTGTTGTGGGAATTGAGCCGGACGATAATGACTGAGAGTCCTGGAGAGGGCCCATGAAAACGCTGAAGATGACAGCCAGCATCGTGGCAACCATTGCGCTTGCGCTGGTAGTCGCCTGTGATCGGAAGGACCCGACTGCACCGCCCGCGCAACAAGCGGTGGGTCTTCAAAGCATGCAGGCGAGTACCAGAAAAGTGGTCAGCGTCACCCTCTGCTCCCCCAGCGGTGGTGGTTTCACACTTGCGTCCACCAATCCATACTGGCCGCTCACTGTCGGCAGGCAGCTAATTCTCAATGGCGAAGAGGAGGGAGCGTCGCACACCCTTCAGATCACAGTGCTCAACCAAACTCGGGCGATTTCGGGGGTCACCACCCGGGTGGTCGAGGAGCGCGAGTTTGCAGATGGCGAATTGATCGAGGTCTCCTTCAACTACTTCGCCCAGGCACCGGGTGGGGCGATATGCTACTTCGGGGAGGATGTGGACATCTACGAGGAGGCCGGCATCTCACACGAGGGTACCTGGTGCGCGGATCATCCCGACTTTGCGCCTGGGATCTTCATTCCCGCCGAGCCAACCCCGGGGACCAAATTCCAGATCGAAGTCGCACCGGGCGTGGCGGAGGACGAGGGCAAAATCGTGGGCGTCGGTCCGGTCGAAGTGCCGTTCGGTCTGTTTACCAACACAATCCGGATACGAGAGTTCAATCCTTTAGACCGGGGTAAGGACTACAAGGTCCACGCAGCGGGAACCGGAATCATCATTGATGGAACGCTTCAGCTCGAGGATGTGAATCAAACCTCGGGCGCTGCCCCACAACCCACGATCACTGGGCAGACATGCGGCGTGTCATAGGTCTCCGGAGCGCCAGCCTCGCGTACCTCGGTGCGCTGGACCACTGAACGGCTCGAGGGCTAATCCAACCGAGCCGTTCGTGTCTCCTGATCCTTGCCTACGCCCTAACTACCCCCACGACCAATCCTGCTCATGGTTTTGGGGGAGAGACGCCTGCCTTGCTCGTCATGCTGCTGTTCCAAATGTCCCGATAGATCTTCCACCCACCGCTCGCTTTCTTGTAGAGCGTTAGGTACGGGCCATGGTCCAGATGTTTGCCGTCGGCGGAGGTTCCCACCCATTTGCCGGTCTCGAGTGCGTAGTCGCCGAAGCCCACGACATCTTCCGTGGTTAACGTGAGCTTGCCGCCCAGGGCAATATCCTTTGCAATGAGCTCCTGAATGGCCCTCGGGCCGGAGCCAGGCTCGGCCCCGGGAACCATGAGTTTGGCGTCCGTCGCATAAAGGGCCGCGACGGCAGCGGCATCTCCAGCGTTGTAGGATTTCGCCCATGTTTGGCCGACCTTGGCAATCTGGGCATGAAGGTCTCCTGCTCCAGCCTGCGCGAACACCGGGACCGGTAATGCCAGGGACAGCGCGAGCAGGCCCACTGCAGTAAGGCGAGTCATAAGGCCTCCAGTCTCAGATGGGATGACCGTGCGGAACGTCGAAACCTGTTGCCCGGCTCACGCTTTAGGTGCGGGTGGCGAATTTTGGAAAGCCAACTTTGGCTGGCCAGGCGCAAGATGCGGATTGCGGAAGCCATATACAGCCGCGCATCCACGTCCCCCGGCAGAGACGTCAACTAGGATGGCGGCGGGATCGGGCTCAGGCAAACAGTCGGCGCAACTACTTACGCACCACGAAGACCCTGGTCTCTACCGAGTCGTCGTCGAGAAACACGATCACCTTGTAGGTCCCAGTCTTCAGGCCATTGGGCTGAGACAATCGGAACTCGATATTCTCGCCCGCGTGGCGCACTGGTTCAGAGGTTTGCTGCAGGATCTGGCCACTCTGGGATCGCCAAGCGGCTGTCACCTTACTGGGCCCGCCGCTGCCTTCGGTAGCTACCGAAACATGTATCGTATCCTGGGGAGCGAACTCGAACGTCGGCTGGGTAATCAGGTTACCACGCCCTATTTGTCTTCCGATCATCACGTTCGATACCCGAAGCTTGCCCGAGCTGCTTTCGGCCGCCGCGCGAGCGGCCGAGTCGGTCACTCCCGTCTCGGCTCCCGCCGGGCGCGCTTCCTCCGACCGAGAGCAAGCGCCGGTGAGCATGAGGATCGCCACGAGCTGCGTGCCGGCCCGCCTTACGTGAGCCATGAACACCTCCGCGTCATGCAAAGCTACTTCTTCACCTCCGCGCTTCAGCCTTCGCGAAGCCCGCCTCCGATCCGCAGTAGTCGTTCACAATGGTAAGGTTTTGGTCGCCTCACGCCAATAGAGTCGAGCGGCAGGGCGCTCTTTCCGCACATCTACAGCACGCAGCGCGCGCTACGTCGCCGGCGTGATCGGGTCCAGGTCCATGGGCAACAAATGGGCAATAAATCCCGATTCACCGCAAATGGCCTGTGCCCATGTTGTCCGGAAATGATTGCTGGAAGTGGAGTTGGGAGGGATGGAGCGGACCGGGATCGAACCGGCGACCCCCTGCTTGCAAAGCAGGTGCTCTCCCAGCTGAGCTACCGCCCCCTGTGCGCCGCGGCGATGAAAATAGCGACTCGAGGTAATCCGTGGTACGGCAAAAGAGAGCGCAGCGCTCTTCGTGCCCGCTGAGATGGTTCGAAAGCCTAGATCACCGCTGGCCCTCGGCGCGGCCAGTCTCAGGACTCGCTTGCCTCGTTTCCCCGAACTCCAGCCCGGGGGATGTGGCGGCCCTCAATGGCGCGCCCCACCTTCTCAATCAGCTCCGCCCGGGTGTAGGGTTTGCCGAGAAACGGAGCGTTCAAATCCTCCTGACCATGCGCAGCGAGAATCTCGGCGGGATAGGCCGACATGAAGACGACGGGTACGCCCGGAAACCGGTTCCGGATGTCCGCGAATAACGCCACGCCGTCCGTGTCGGGCAATACGACATCCAGTAAGACGAGATCGACCCTGGCCCGCGGCATCCCTAGAATTTCCAGGGCCTCCTCCGCATCCGCTGCCTCGAGAACTCGATAGCCTTCTTCGGTTAGCATGCGGTTAGTGACGCGGCGGACGACGCGCGAATCCTCGACGATCAGAATCGTGTAAGCCCCAACTACCACGGTGGCCTCCGGCGGCGGCGCAGAACAAGCTTACCATGAGCTTGCTTGCGTTGCCACCCTTCTTGATGCGGCGCACCGCACTTCCCACCTCGATGACCTGTCCGAGATCCTCGTGTCCGACTACAGTGCCGGACTCTAAATCTGTTCGTCCCTCATACATGTGTAGGTCCGAGCCGCAGATGTTGGTGCTGGTGACCGGCACCAGGCCATCGGTCGGCCAATCGATTTTTGCATCGGGGACATCTTCGACACGCATGTCGCGCGGACCCCCATAGCCAACGGCCTTCATGCTTCGCTCCATCCAGTCGATCGTCGGCAGGACACCCGCGCTTGCGGCGCAGGAATAAGAACGGCGGTAGCCTAGCGCGGCTGGGAGTAGTGGTCGGTGTCGCGGCTCACGGGGTGGAATTACTTTGCAGACCTACATGACCGATCCGTCGTCGAGCGCGCGCATCGAAAGCATTTTTCATCCCTCCGACTTTTCCGAGGGGAGCACAGTCGCTTTTGCTCACGCGCTCAAGGTCGCACTGGTCACCAGAGCGCAACTCAACATCCTTCACGTTTCCGAGTCGGGCGAAGGTCAGTGGGCAGACTTTCCTGGCGTACGACAAACACTGGAGCGATGGCAGGTCCTTCCGCCCGGCAGTCCCCGCAGTGCGATCCCGTCGCTCGGCATCGACGTCAGGAAGGTTCTCACGCAGAGTGATGACCCGGTTGCGGCCTCAATGGCGTACCTGGAACGAAACCCCACCGACCTGATAGTTCTTGCCACTCACCAGCATGACGGCCACGCCCGCTGGATGGCCAAGGCAGTCGCGGAGCCCCTGGCCCGGCAATCTCATTTGATGACGCTGTTCATTCCGGCTGGCGTCCGGGGTTTCGTGTCCCCTTTCGACGGATCGGTCTCGCTCGAGCGGATCCTGATTCCGATCGCCTCGGATCCGAGCCCCAACCCGGCGATCGACGCCGCCTGCCGAGCGGCAGCGGCGCTCGAGACCGATCCGGTGACATTTACCACTCTGCACGTCGCCGATTCAGACGACGGCTCCGCGCCGGCCGTCCAACAGCCTCCGCAGGGAACCTGGAATCGTGTCGTGAGGAGCGGTGAGCCCGCCGAGACGATTCTGTCCGTGGCGGACAAGCAGCGGGCGGACCTCATTGTCATGGCGACCCAGGGCCGGCATGGGTTTCTGGACGCACTCCGAGGGTCCACAACGGAGCGCGTCCTGCGTCACACCCGCTGTCCTCTTCTCGCCATTCCGGTCTCCTAGCCGAACAACCCAGGCCGTAATACTCGGTGCGTTGTACCACCGACAACTGGCCGCCCGTACCATACTCTGCCCTCTTCCCTCCCAGGATCGGGCCCGGATGAACCGTGCTGCGCTGACGACTTATCTCAACGACCATATCGCGGGATCCGTCGCTGCAATTGATTTGCTCGATCATCTCGTGGAGCGCGCGCCGACTCCGGAGGCGAAGCGCCTCTTCACGGACCTGCGGGCGGAGGTTACTCAGGATCAAGAGACGCTGCAGTCACTTGTCCGTCGCGCCGGGGTCGATGAGAGTGGCTGGCGGAAGGCGGGAGCTTGGATCAGCGAAAAGCTGGCCCGGCTCAAGTTGAAGATCGATGACTCGACGGACGGAATCCTGCACGAGCTCGAAGCGGTGGAAGCGTTGAGCCTCGGGATTCTAGGCAAGCTCGCAATGTGGCGATCGCTCGCGACCGTCGGGAATGATGTCGAGTGGCTCCGCGGCATCGACCTGGACCGGCTCCAGGGCCGCGCCCTCGACCAGCATGGGCGGGCGGAGAGTCGGCGGCTCGAGCTGGCACGCATGCTTTTCGAGCCCATCCCGACGGCCGGAGATCGACGTGCCAACCATCGCCCCCAATTGAGAAAGCTTTCATGAAGGCGGTGGTACTTCACGGCCTAGGAGACATCCGCCTGGACAACGTGCCCGAGCCAAGAATTCAGCAGCAGACCGATGCGATAGTACGCCTCAGTGTGAGCGCCATCTGCGGAACCGACCTCCACATGATCCGGGGAACCGTTCCAGGTATGTAAC
The DNA here is from genome assembly GCA_046733215.1 of Gemmatimonadota bacterium. GTDB lineage: Bacteria > Gemmatimonadota > Gemmatimonadetes > Gemmatimonadales > GWC2-71-9 > DASQPE01. The sequence goes on along the minus strand of JBKPOS010000003.1, from coordinate 39,933 downwards.
CCGGAACGATTCTGGGACATGAAGGCGTCGGGATCGTGGAAGCGGTCGGCAAGGAGGTCCGCAATCCCGGTCACCTCAATCAGCGCTACCGATCAGCGGCACACGGTAGCGCTCCAGAATGTCGCGGATCTCCTGCTCGTGCCGGTCGAGCGACGCCTGCACCCGATCCCGCATTGCGACGTCGCCCCGTCGGACGCCGGCGGCGATGGCGAGCTCAACGGAGAGGCAGCTCGAGGTCCGCAGCAATCACAGATGCAATCCTGTTCTCGAACCCTTCCCCGCGCTGCTTCGAAAAGGGAAGGTTGTTTGGATCGGCGCAGACCTTCAGTGCTCGAACCTGCTGCTTTGGAGCGCGCCCTGACGCCATCAAGGCAAGCGCGATCAACTCCGACGGAAAGCTCAAAGCGGCAAGGCATAGAGGATGCCGCGGGACGGCGGCCTTCTGTTGAGTCCCTGAACTGTGGTCCAAACGGCAGGGCTAGCGCCGCGACAAGTGTCACTACGATTCCGGCCCCTTTGACCGCGTGCGCCACGACGCGGTTTGCCGAGCCAACGTACGCTAGGCTGCGGTGTCCTCGAACCTGCGATTGCCTGTGAGTGCGGCAGAATTTCTCCCGTCCAGGATCACACTGCGCTCGTTACGTGACGCTTCCGCTGGCTGTCGTGGATGCCCTCTGTACCGTCACGCCACTCAGACGGTATTCGGTGCAGGAAGGGCGAATGCCCGCGTCATGCTGGTAGGGGAACAGCCGGGTAAGGATGAAGACCTGCGCGGAAAACCGTTCGTGGGCCCCGCGGGACGACTGCTCGACGAAGCCCTCGAAGCTGCCGGCATTGCCCGGGCTGACGCGTATGTGACGAATGTGGTGAAGCACTTCAAGTGGACGCCGGCTGGTCCCAGGCGTCTGCACAAGAAGCCGAGCGCTCGGGAAATTGGCGCGTGTCTACCCTGGCTCGAGAGCGAGTTGGCCGTGATCAGGCCGGAGGTGCTGGTTTGCCTCGGCGCGACCGCGGCGCAAGCTTTGCTCGGCCGCCAGTTCCGGGTCTCGGTCGAGCGCGGTCGGATCGTCGACACGCCGTTGGCACCCCACGCCGTCGCGACCATTCATCCATCTGCCGTGCTCCGGCAGCAAAGCGCCGAAGATCGCCGGCGGGAGATGGCCCATTTCACTGCCGACCTGGAAGTAGCGGCCGGGCTCTTGAACGGGAAGCACCGATGAAGCGTCGCGGCGGGTTTACCCTGATCGAAATGCTGCTCGTCGTGGTGCTCTTGGCGATGGCCGCGGCGCTGGTTGTCCCAGCCATCCGGTCGATGCTTCCCGCCCGTACCGGGCTGGGGGCGCTCGTGCCGGCGGCACGGAAGGCCGCCGAGCGAAGGGGCGAAACGATCTATCTGCGCATTCGGAAGTCGGGGGATTGGCGCATGGAAGGTGAGGCGTCGACCGATACCGGTCCGCTCGCGACAGGACGAGTGGATCCTTTTCCGGGCCTGCCACTCACCCTCATCGTCTCTCCCCGAGGGAGTTGCGCGTTCGATCCGCAGAGCTCAAGAGCAGCCCGATCCATCCGTCTCGATTCGCTGCCTTGCAAAGCCGAAAGCTGAGGTCCTTACATCTCACTGCCTTGGCGGAGCTGGTCGGTTGCGTTTTCGACCCGCGACCGGTAGGCCCGCATCGACTCGCCGGTCCGCCGCTCCGGGGGAACGAACGCCGGATTCTCCGGTTCTGGGGAGCCAATGCGATTCACCATGAGATCGCCGCCGCGCGCCTCCACCGCCTCTTCGAATCGCTCGACGGCATCCAGTAGATCGCCCACCTCTTCATCCGCGTCATCCCGTCGCACCGGAATGCCCCGATCGGCCAGTCGATCCACGGCCTCCTGACGAGCACGCTGCTGCTCCTCTGCGCGGTGGGGGTCGAGCAGTCGCTCCTGTTCTTCGTATTCTTGCTCGAATCGTTCCGTCATTCCTCCTCCAGGGCGTATGGTGTGCAACACACTTCAAGAGATTTAGCCTGGAGTACCAGAGAGCACGAGGCTAGAACGATGTTGCTGCGGGGCTGCCGCGACTGGCTGATCGACAACAGTCGGTGCGAAATGTTACACTCGGATTACTTGGCATGCTCGAGCCGATGAATCGTGCTCTGGACCTGCGCCTGAACGTCCTTGCACGACATCGCACCAGGCTTATGCTGGGTTGCCACGCCGCGCGCATGCGCTTCCTCGACCATGCCTACCAGCTGCTTCCGCTTGGACCCCTGAATTTTTTTACGATCCATCAGGTCGCGGAATGCGTGAAGAACCGACGTCGTCTGGAGCTCGCAGGCTGAGGCCATTCCGGCGGTGAGTCCCGTCAGCTTCGCTGCAGCCTGAAGCGGATCGTCCTGAGCCGCAAGGCGTCCCCCCACCAGCAGCAGTATCGCAGCTATGAGTGCGCCTCGCATCCCGAACGATAACGTGCTCATGATTTCATCGCCGGACCTCAACCGGCCCAGTCCCGCGGTTCCAGCATAGCCATCAGCTCGGCTTCAAATGAACCCGGCTCGAACACCGGTGCGTACTCCCAACTCGCGAGCGGCGGCAGGCTCATCAGGACGCTTTCGGCGCGCGCGTTGGTTTGGAGACCGAAGACGGTGCCGCGGTCGTGAACCAGGTTGAACTCCACGTAGCGGCCCCGGCGAAACAACTGAAAGCGCCGCTCCCGCTCACCCGATGGCAGGGGGCGGCGGCGCTCGACGATCGGCCCATACGCGTGCGGCAGCACCCGCCCGACAGCCGTCACGAATGCGAAGAGATCCTCCAGCCCGAGCGTGAAGTCGCCATCACGCAGATTGTCGAAAAAAATGCCCCCGATACCGCGGCGCTCTCCCTGCCGATGCGCGTTGACGAAATAGTCATCGCACCACCGCTTGAAGCGGCGATAGAACAGGGAATGGTGTTGCTCGCAGAGCGTGCGCAGGGTCCGATGGAAGTGGACCGCATCCTCGGGGAAGGGGTAGGTCGGGGTGAGATCGGTCCCCCCGCCCAGCCAGGCGTCCAGCACTCCGCCCTCATCCGTGTTCAGCTCGAGATACCGCACATTCAGGTGAACGGTGGGGATCATGGGACTGCGGGGGTGAATCACCAGACTTACGCCGGCGGCAAAGAAGCGCGGCTCGCCCAGTGACGAAGCAACGGCACCCAGTCGCTGCGCCAATCCGGACGGAAGTCGGCCATCCACCACCGATCGATTAATCCCTGCCTTCTCGAAGGTGTTTCCTTCGGCGAGTACCCGGGCAACTCCGCCGCCGCCGCCCGGGCGTTCCCACACATCCTGCCGACATGCGCCGCCGCCGTCGAGCTCGGTGAAGAAGTCCGTGATTTCGTCGTGCAGTGTCCGCGCCCAGACCGAGGCCTGCTCTCTTCGGGTCTCTTTCACGGCCGCCATGCCTTCACCGTTTCGACGAACATGCGCGCGTGGGCAACAGGCACGTCGGGCAGAATACCGTGCCCCAGGTTGGCGATGTGACCTCGGCCGCCGAACGCTTGCAGCATGGCGATCGTCCGCTGCTGAATGATCGGAGGAGGCGCGTAGAGCCAACAGGGGTCCAGATTCCCTTGCAGCGCCACCGGGAAGGGGGCGGCCCGACGGTTCGCTTCCACAGCTTCGGTTTGCCAGTCCACGCCGAGCACATCGACCCCCACCAGGCGAGCGATCTCTTCCAGCGCCCAGCCTGCGCCGGGTGCGAACGCGATAACGGGTGCTCCCGCGGACTTCGCAATCCGAACGGCCTCGGCCAGATACGGGAGAGAGAAGGCGCGAAAATCTTCCGGGGCCAGCGCCCCCGCCCACGAATCGAATAGTTGGACCACCTGAGCCCCCGCGGCGACCTGCGCCTTGAGAAACGCGCCGACCGCCGTCGTCAGCCGGCGCAGTAGGGCGTGCGCCCGCTCGGGATCTTCCGCCAGGAAACGCTTGGCGGCGGTGAAGCTTCGAGAGGCACCTCCCTCAATCATATAGCTCGCGAGAGTCCACGGCGCACCGGCGAATCCGATCAGCGGTACCCTGCCCTCCAGTTCGCGCCGCGCGAGCCGAATGGCCTCCAGCACGTAACCCAGCGATTCCTCGGGCACCAGTGGGCGCAGGCGGGCGAACTCGGCCTCGCTACGCAACGGCTGGTGGAATCTCGGTCCGGCGCCTTCGTCTACGGAGAGCCGCATTCCCATTGCCTGCGGGACTACCAGGATGTCGCTGAAGATGATTGCCGCGTCGACTCCGAGGATGTCCACCGGCTGGAGCGTCACCTGCACCGCGAGCTCCGGGGTTCCCACCATCGTGAGGAAGTCGGCTCGCTCCCGGAGCTTGCGATACTCCGGGAGATAGCGGCCGGCCTGACGCATCATCCAGACCGGAGGGCGCTCGACCGCCTCGCGGCGGCAGGCGCGCAGCAGGAGATCGTTCATTCGGTCAAGGCTGAGTTAGCGGCCCTTCACCAGGCCGCGGATTCGCTCGATGACGGCTTCGACTGTCGGCCTTCTTGCAGCCCCGGCCGGCGCCCACCCGGCCGCCCGGGCGGCAGCGGCAGTGGTTGGCCCGATCACCACCAGCGCCGGTCGCTCGTCCTTGGGACATACCTTTGCGAGCATCGTGACCACCTTCGGACTCGCGGCCAGCAGCACGTCCGCCCCAATAGCGGCCCGGCGCATCACATCCGGCTCCGCGACGACTGAGCGATAGCAGACAATTTCTTCGACGCGGACTCCGGCGGCACGCAAGACGGTAGGAACATCGTCCCGTCGGGTATCACCGCAGACGTAGAGCACGGGCGGCTTCACGTGTCCGGCGATCATCGCCGTGGCGAGCAGCGCACCTGCTCCCGCATCGATGGTGACCAGGCTCGACGGCGTACGGACCGGATCAAAGAGACTACTCAGTGCCGCGGCGGTGGCCGCTCCCGTGGCCCAGGCTTCCTGCCCCGGAGGGGGATTGACCCGATGCAGCGCGAGACGGGTCGTGAAGGCCTCTGCCGCGCGGGGGGATGTAAACGCGGTGGCTCCGAACTCTGGGAGTCGAAAAATCGCCCTATCGACGGGCCCCCAGTCCGCCGGCGGGCCAAACGACAGGAGCGGCGTCTCTCGAACCGTCGCGCCTTCAGCTCGCAGTGTATCCGCGAGCCCGGCTAGCGTTCCCGGCGCGGTGGTCAGGACCACCGTGGGCGAATGACGAGGCATCAGGGCTCGGAGATCGGCTGGACGCCGCTTTCGCGGATGGAGCGCAGGATCTCGGCCCCTCCCTGACCCAGCAGGTCGTCGGCTAATGCCTCACCCAGCATCTCGGCCGCTTCGATCGTGGCAGTTGAGCCGCTCCGCACGCTTTCCACGCTCACGGCGCCATTTAGGGCGACCACCCTTGCATGCAGCTGAACCATCGCCTGATCTCCCTGACGATCGACCGTAGCATAGGCCCCCACCGGTACCTGACAGCCACCCTGGAGGCGCCGCAGCAATCCGCGCTCAGCCGAGACCGCGATCGCTGTATCCTCGTCATGGAGCGCCCGCCGCACGGCCTCGCCGGCGGCCGCGTCATCGGCACGGATTGTAGCTGCAAGCGCTCCCTGGCCAGGAGCGGGCAGCATCACGGCGAAGGGCAGCCGCTCACTGATTCGTTCGCTCAGACCGAGCCTCACGAGGCCCGCGGCAGCGAGCACGATCGCCGACCACTCTGCGTGGCCGTCGAGCTTTTTCAGACGCGTGTCGACATTCCCCCGAATGTCGGTCAGCTCGAGATCTGGTCGGGCCCGCAGAAGCTGAGCCCGCCTCCGGTGACTGCTGGTTGCGATTACGGCGCCCCGGGGCAGCGTCCCCCAGGTAAGCCCCTGTCGCGCCACTAACGCATCCCGGGCGTCTTCCCTCTGCCCGACCGCCGCCAAAGCGATCCCCTCCGGCAGCTCGGTGGGAAGGTCCTTGAGTGAGTGGATCGCGATGTCGATTCGGCCTTCCAGCATCGCATCGTCGAGCTGCTTCGTGAAAAATGCCCTTCCTCCCAGTCGGGAAAGGGGCACCTCCTGAACGACATCGCCGGTGGTCCGTATTTCGACCCGTTCCGTGGCATAGCCGAGCTGCGCGAGCTGTACTCGCACCCGTTCGGTCTGCCACAGCGCGAGGGCACTAGCGCGAGTTCCGATTCGGAGTATCCCGGATACCGTTGTCACTGTTCCCCTTCACCTCGTTGGCAAGTCGCCCGAACTCCCTGGCTCGGGTGTGCCAAATCTACATGTAAGGAGGTGATGCGAGTCGAAGACGAGACGTCGGAATCGGTAAAAATTTGTGATGGATCCGGCCTGGAGGGCAGGCCGTGTTTTTGCGACGCGGAAATGGCGCAGATACGACAACCTGCTCAAAGCAGGCTTGCGATAAGCGGCGGGCGCATGTAGCCTACGCGTGCACGATCGGCCGGAAAGCCGCACGATCGTGTCCATTCAGTCTACTCAGGCCACTCGCAGAGCAGTGCCGCGAGTGCGCCGTGCCTCGTGCAGGAAGGTGCCCGTAGTGCCCATGCGCTCTTGCACGACCGCAGCCCCCCGCGGTACCAGACGCACCATCGGCATTCTCGACTTGATTGCCAAAGGTCCCCACAACAGCCTGTACGGTCGGATCATGAATGCGAACTTCGCCAGTATCATGCCCCAGGTTCTGGGCGTGTGGTGCGAAGAAGCCGGCCATCGGGTGCACTATCTCTGTTACACCGGCACCGAGAACCTGCTCGAGGAGTTCCCGCGCGATCTGGACGTGCTGTTCATCGGGGCGTTTACCCAGGCCGCGCAGCTCGCCTATGCCCTGAGCAATCTTTTCCGGCAGCGGGGTGTGATCACGGCGCTGGGAGGCCCGCACGCACGCTGCTACCCTGAAGACGCGCAGCGGCACTTCGATTACGTGCTGGGTTTTACCGATCGCTCCACCGTAGCGGAGCTGCTCGGCGATTGTGCGCCACACCGACCCAGCGGGCGCGTTCTGTCTGCCGCGCGCCAGCCATCGGAACTGCCGAGCCTGGCCGCGCGATGGAAGTTCGTCGAAGCAACCCTCGCCAAAGCTCCGACCATTAAGATCGTGCCGATGATCGGCAGCCTGGGATGTCCTTATACCTGCTCCTTCTGCATCGATTCAACGGTAGACTACCAGCCCCTCGCCTTCAGCCAGCTGACCGAGGACTTGCGGTTCCTCCTGAAGAATGTCCGCCGACCGATCGTGGCGTGGCACGATCCGAACTTCGGGGTTCGGTTCGACGACTATATGGAAGCAATCGAGGCGGCGGACCCGGCTGCGCGAATCCGCCACATTGCCGAAAGCAGCCTGTCACTGCTCTCGGAGCCGCACCTCGTGCGCCTGAGGAAGAACGGCTTTCAGGCGCTGCTTCCAGGTATCGAATCGTGGTACGATCTGGGCAACAAGTCGAAGACCCGGCTGCGCGGCATGGACAAGGTGCGCCAGGTTTCCGAGCACGTGAACATGATCCTCCGCTACGTGCCCTACATCCAGACCAATTTTGTACTGGGGCTGGATTGCGACGAGGGCCCTGAGCCATTCGAGCTTACCAAGCGGTTCGTCGACCTCTCTCCCGGTGCGTTTCCTGCCTACTCACTTCTCTCGGCGTTCGGACGTGCCGCACCGCTGAATCTGCAATACCAGCAGGCCGGTCGCGTAATCCCCTTCCCATTCACGTTTTTGAACAACAACCACGCGATGAACGTCCGCCCCGCGAATTACTGCTGGGAGGAGTTCTACGATCATATCGTAGACGTGACCGCGCACACGTTTTCTGGACGAGCTATCGCTCGACGGGTTGCCGCCACCGGTGGGGCGATACCACGGTGGATGAATGCGCTGCGCTCCATGTCATCGGAGGGGTGGGGCCGCATCAAATACCACAGGCGCATTCGGCGGCTGCTGGACACCGATCGCGAGGTGAAGAGCTTCTTCGAAGCTGGAACTGATCGCCTGCCTGCTTTTTATGGGGCTTGGATTCAACGATCCCTGGGCGACATGCACCAGTTCCTTCCGACTACCGGCATCATGCACGATCCCAATGCTTACCTGAAGAGCGTTGAAAATGGGACGGCCGTCGCCCAGTTGCAGCGCGGTCGCCGGCGGGCTAATCCTCTCGAACCGCCTGCGACCGCGCCGACTCCCATGTGATGGCCGCGGTCCCACCTTGCTTCAGCGAATCTCGACCAGCTCCAGCGAAAAGATCAGATCCTCTCCGGCCAAGGGGTGATTCGCGTCAAGGACGACGCTATCGTCGGCCACCTCCTGGACCGTGACCCGAAAGGCCTGCCCGGCCCGAGTCATCTGCAGCTGCTGCCCAACGGTCGGCTCGATGTGCTGCGGGAAGCGATCCCTTCCAACAGTGATCGTAAGGTCGCTGCGGTGCGGCCCATAGGCATCCTCGGCTGCGACGGTGACGGTCCGCTCCTCGCCGATCTCCATACCGGTCACCGTGTCGTTGACACCCGATATCACCTGCCCCTTCCCCAGCACGAACTCCAGTGGCTCACCATTACGTGACGAATCGAATACCGAGCCATCGCGGAGTGTCCCGGTGTAGTGCACGCGGACGGTGTCGCCTGGTTTCGCGTGTTCCATGCATAGTCTCCTGGCGTCAAGAGTAATCCGGCCCGGCCGCTTTTAGTGCGGGCCTCTGTCAAGCAAGGTCGGTGAATCTCCTGACGCCAGTGCAAAAGTCACATTTGCCCGCACGAGTTCGCGAATCTTTTCCCGAACGGTCGTACTCGTGGCACAGATCACCTGCACAGAGTGGCTTGGCACCTCACCTATGCCTTATCGGCAAATCGGACGCTGGCCCGCGGATGCTTGCGGCGAACATCGCGAAAATGCTACCGTGAGCACCGAGAGACGATGGCCACCAATGTCATCGAGAGGGGTGCTCGATGTCCGACAAACCCGAAATGACCGCGTTGCAGATCTGGATCTTGCAAGCGCAGCGAGAGATTCTGCTCAAGGGCAGCTTTACGGGCGCCGAGACTTCACGTAGCCCGGAATCGCAAGCCGCCTAGCAGGTCAAAACAGAACCGGCCCCCCCGATGTGAGGCCGGTTTTTTATGGAGTAGCACAACCTGCGGAGACCGGCTCAGCTGAGCGAGGGGCCAGTGCCGCCCAGATAGAGTCCCAAACGATCTCCGGCGGAAAGACCGGATGCCAGGGCATCACCCAGACTCACACCGAAGCGGTACGTTCCGACGAGAGCCAGCCCGGCGTTGGCGGCCTCCACCTCATCGAACAGATCCAGCCAGCGCTGATGGCCGACCACGTACTGCGGGATTGCCTTGGGCCAGACTGTGACCCGTTGATAAGCGGGCTCGCCGAAAGCACCTAGAAGCTCGGTCAATTCGTTCCGGACGAGTGACAGGAGTGCTTCCGGCTCGAGCCTAGTCAGATCGGGCTGACACGTTCCTCCCACGAAGGTCGTGAGCGTGACGTACCCTTCTGGAGCTCGGCCCGGGAACAAGCTCGATGAAAAGAGGGTGCCCAGCACTCGACGCTGCTCCGCCGCCGGGATCACCATGCCGAACCCATCCAGCGGGTGCGCGACCGCGCCCCGAGGAAATCCCAGCACCACGACTGCGATGGGAGCGTATTCGATGGCGGCTGCTTCTCGCAGCCGTTGCCCTTCGTCACAGCCAAGCTCGATATCACCGAAAGCGTGAGCCGGAGCCGCAAAGATGACCCCGGCAAACCGACCGTCACCTTGCTCCGTACCCACAATCCATTGAAATGCTCTCCGGCCGATGCGACGTACCGGGGTCGTCGTACACACCCGACCAGCGAGTCGTTGCGCCAAGGCCTCCGTCAGTTCTCCCAGGCCACGTGGAAACGAAAACACCGATCCGCGGGCCACCGAGGCGGTAGTCTGGCGGGAGGCCCGGACCTGTGCCACCATCGCAGCGAGCATGGATCCGTGCTCTTGCTCTATAGCGTAGAGCTTGGGCAACGCATGTCGCATAGAGAGTGCGTCCGGATCGCCCGCGTAGACCCCGCTCACGAACGGATTGGCCAGGTAGGCCAGCACCTCGTCTCCAAAGCGCCGTCGAACGAATGCTCCGACACTCTCTTCGACGGCGACATCCTGGCGCGAGATAAAAAATTCCTTGAGAAGCCTGAGCTTGGCTGACGGCGAGAGCAGGGGTGTCGAGAGCAGTTCAACCGGCGATCGTGGCAGCGCCTCCAACCGAGCCTCTCGCACGATATATCGGTGACGGGAGGCTAAACCGGCTTCGAGCAAACGGTCAGCCAGTCCCAGCTCGTTCAGCAACCTGGCCACGATCGGATTGGAGGCGCTGAAGGAGTTCGGCCCGCTCTCGGCGAGAAATCCACGCTCGCGCTCGCTCCAAACGACCCCGCCGGGCCGGCTCGCGGCCTCGAAAACCGTCGGTTCGAAGCCGAGAGTCTGGAGTCGATACGCCGCGGCCAGCCCGGTCAGACCACCGCCGACGATCGCGACCTTCATACGCTATTTGAAGGCGTGGGAAAGGGCCTCTTCGAGGACTGCAAACTCGGCGTTGCCGTGAGCAGCGGATGTGAAAGCCGCCTCGAAAGCCGAAGGCGGCAGATAAACTCCGGCATCGAGCATGGAATGGAAGAATCGATTGAACGCGGAACGGTCGGTTGCCTTAGCGGCAGTGTAGTCGTGGACCAGGCTTTCGGTGAAGAACGGCGTAAGCATGGTGCCGGCCCGCTGCACCGTAAGAGGAGTCCCTGCCGCAGCGGCGGCACGCGCCATTGCATCAGCTGCCCGGGACGCCCAATGGTCTGCACGTTCCCACAGACCGTGGTTCGACAGAATGTCGAGCGTCGCGATGCCTGCCGCCATTGCGAGCGGATTGCCCGACAGGGTGCCGGCCTGATAGACCGGACCGGACGGTGCTATCTGCTCCATCAGGTTGCGGCGCCCACCATATGCCGCGGCCGGCAAGCCGCCGCCAAGCACCTTGCCGAGGCAGGTGAGATCGGGCGTGATTCCGAACAGTTCCTGCGCGCCTCTCGGGTGCACTCGCCACCCGGTCATGACCTCGTCGAAGATCAGAATGGCACCGGTACGAGTCGTGATCGCGCGAAGGCCCTCGAGGAAGCCCGGCTTGGGCAGGACTACCCCCATGTTTCCGGCCACCGGCTCGACCAGCACCGCCGCAATGCCATCCTCTCGCGCCGCAAACAAGGCCTCGACGGCGCTCAGATCGTTATACGGGGCGACCAGTGTGTCGGCGACCGTGCTGCTCGGCACGCCTGGAGAGTCCGGCAGGCCGAGCGTGGCGACTCCGGAGCCTGCCGCAGCTAACAACGCATCGGCATGGCCATGGTAGCATCCGTCGAATTTGAGCAATGCCCGGCGTCCGGTCGCAGCTCGAGCCAGCCGCACCGCGCTCATCACTGCCTCAGTACCCGAGCTGACAAACCGGAGCATCTCTATCGATGGAAACGCTCCAACCACCCGCTCGGCTAGACGCAATTCCAGCTCCGTGGGTGCACCGAACGTGGTTCCGAGCGCGGCGGCGGCGGAAATGGACGCAACCACTCCTGGGTGCGCGTGACCCAAGATCAAGGGCCCCCAGGAGAGCACCAGATCGACGTAGTGATTGTCGTCGGCGTCCACCACTCGGGCGCCTTCACCGCGAACGATGAAGCGCGGCGTTCCGCCGACGCTCTTGAACGCCCGGACCGGACTGCTGACTCCGCCCGGCATCAATCGTTGAGCTTCGGCAAACAACGCTGCTGAACGTGCGGCCTCGGGGGAGGCCACCAGGGTGCGTGTCATGTGGTCGACTCCGATTCCTGGAGCCATCCGGCGACTTCTGCCGCGTAATAGGTGATGATGGCATCCGCCCCGGCCCGACGCATGCCCGTGAGTGCCTCGAGGACTGCGCGCCGCTCGTCGATCCATCCCCGCTGGGCTGCGGCCTTGAGCATCGCGTACTCGCCACTCACGTTGTACGCCACCAGCGGAAGCTTGGTCCTCTCCCGGACCGCGCGAATCACATCGAGGTATGCCAAAGCCGGCTTAACCATCAGGAAGTCGGCTCCCTCAGCCTCATCCAGTCCAGCCTCCAGGACCGCTTCCCGCACGTTTGCGGGATCCATCTGGTACTGACGCCGGTCTCCGAACGCGGGGGCGCTGTCGGCCGCCTCGCGGAATGGTCCGTAGAATGCGCTGGCGTACTTGACCGCATAGCTCAGTACTGAGCAGCTCTGAAATCCCGCCGAGTCGAGTGCGGTGCGAATTGCCGTGACCATGCCGTCCATCATTCCGCTCGGCGCGACAATGTCGGCGCCTGCCTCGGCATGGCTCACTGCCACCCGGCCCAGAATCTCAAGCGTCGCATCGTTGTCCACTGTGCCGTCGCGGATCAGGCCGCAGTGACCGTGGCTGGTATATTCGCAGCAGCAGACGTCCGTTATGAGGAGCAGGTCCGGATGCCGCGCCCGGAGCCGCCGCAATGCCCGCTGCACGATGCCATCGGATGCGAAGTTCTCACTCCCGATCTCGTCCTTTATCGCGGGCAACCCGAACAGAATCAGCGCCGGAATGCCCAACGCTTCCAGCCGATCGGCCTCGTGATCCAACCGCTCGTCGACGGACAACTGGAACACCCCCGGCATCGACGCGATCTCCCGGCTCTGCGCGGAACCATGGATCACAAATGCCGGCGCTATAAGGTGCTTGGGGCTGAGCGTGGTTTCGCGGGACAGCCGGCGAAGTGCCGGTGTGCGGCGCCGGCGTCTGGGCCTGATCTGGGGGAAAGAACTCACGGGGTTGCGGCTCGGGACGTGTGGAAACGATCAGCTGGCGAAACCTACGGGCGCTGGCAGCCGCGTACAAGCGAATGCACTGCCGAGACTTGAAGGAATTGATTACCCCTCGGTCCGCGTACACTCTTTGCATGTTGCTCATGACGAACCCGGCAGGGGCCGGAATTGTTCAGCAGCATACCTGTCGGACTCGCGTCTTGCGGCGGCCGACAGCACGTCGTCCGGGCAGAGGCGTAGCATGAATCGGTCATCGAGCCTCGTTGTAATTCTCCCCCTCCTTGCGGCAGCTGCCTGCGCGGCTCCCCAGCGCCCAGCGCTGGTGCGTCCCCGTCCTCTCGACCCTGCAACTGCCATCGTTGACGCGACTTTATGGGACGGGACCGGCCGCGCACCGGTTCCCCATGCAGTCACCCTCGTCCGCGGTGACCGTATCCTTTGCGCAGGCGGCGTAGGCGAGTGCGCGATCCCCCGCGATGCGCGGGTGATCGACGCGCACGGCGCCTGGCTGGTGCCGGGACTGATCGACACCCATGTCCATCTGTTGTTTCTCCGCCGCGGCAGTGCGAGCGAAGAGTTGGGGAGCGATCTCAAGGATCTGCTCGCGCAGGGTATCACCACAGTACGCGATATGGGTACCAACCCCAAGGAGTTGTTGAACCGGACCCGGGCGTTCGGTGCCGCACCGCGGGTGTACGCCATGCAGCTGGTCGCCGGGTTCCGCTTCTTCTATGGTCGCGAGGCGGTCCCCACCAGTGATGGCAGTGTGGCTTATCGCCTGCCGCAGGCGCAGATCATGGAAATGCGCGGGTGGACGCCGATGATGTTCACTCACGACGACGATCCGGATTCCGTTGCGGCGGCGGCTCAGGCAGCTGGTGCGATCGGCCTCAAGCTCTACGGCTATCTCGACTCGACATCGGTTCGCCTGCTGACGGAGGCTGCCCACCGTGCCGGAATGACGGCATGGGGTCATGCGTGGGTTCAGCCTGCCAATGCAAGGGACCAGGTCCTGGCTGGCGAGGATGGCGTGGTGCACGCGTCCCTCTTCGTGGGCGAGCTGCTGGCCCCGCAGACTCGGGACAGTCTGCTCGCGAGCACGGCGATTCTGCAGGAAGGAGCTCGGACTGCCTCGCCGGAGGCCGCGCTGGACCATCGAATCGGCGAAACGCTCGACAGCATGGCAGGCCGTGGGACGTTTCTCGAGCCGACGCTGGACGTCTCGCTGCGAAGCATCTCCCACTTCGACGCCGAACATGCCGACCGACCCTCGTTGCCGGAGCAGTATGCCCGCGCGGTAGTCGGGTTCAGCATGGTGGTCACGCGTGAGGCGGTGAAACGGGGAGTGCGCATCACCGCTGGGACCGATCACGTCGCCTACGGTCCGGTGCGGGACCGCGCGTCACTGGTCAGTGAGTTGCGATTGCTGGTTGACTCGGTCGGGCTCAGTCCGGAGCAGGCCCTTCTCGCGGCAACCCGCAATGCGGCGCAGGCCATCGGCGGCGACGCCGCGCGGTCTGTCGGAACAATCGAAGCTGGACGGTACGCTGACCTCGTATTGCTGGACAAGAGTCCCCTCGAGGACATCCGCAATCTCGAACACGTGCAGTGGGTGATGCAGTCCGGACGGTTATGGCGACCCTGGCAGCTGCGAAGCGGAATGGCAAGCCGAACCAGAGCGAAGCCCTCGGCGCAACCGGCCGACGAAGCGTCCGACGAGAATCTTGGCCTTACCCACCCCTAGCGCCTAGTGCCTCCCGACAGCCTGTGCGGGCGCCGCTCCGCTTTCGATTGGCAGGTCAGAGCGCTCGGCCCATTCGGTCCAGGCACCCGTGTAAATCCGCACGTCGGGATATCCCAGCAAATACTTTAATGCAAAGAAGACGTGGGACGCCTCAGTGGTGCTGTTGCAGTAGAGGATGAGGCGCTTGTCGGGCGTAATGCCCTGGGCGGCATACATCGCTCTCAATGAGTCCACCGGCATCCACACCCTCCCGAATCCCTCTTGCTCCAGGTCGTCTTGCCAGTAGTGGTTGATGGCACCGGGAATGTGCCCTCGCCGCATCTGGGCCCCGGCCGCACCCGCGAACTGATCCGGCGGACGGGCATCGACCAGAACGACATCGCGACGTTCGACCGCGCCGCGTACTTGGTCGAGCGTTGCCGTTGGCGGCTTGAACGCACCGGGGGGCGCGGGCGAGGAGACCAGCTTGGGGTAGTGCTTCGCCATGGGGCGCTGTTCCAGCTGCCACTTGAAGTAGCCACCATCAAGCAGGTATACCCTCTGATGCCCATAGCTCGCGAGAAGCCAAACCAGAAAGGTGGCGTCGATGTTGTGCGTTTCACCGGCGCTGTAAACCACGACTGGCTGGTCCCAGCGGATGCCGACCCTGGCAAACACCTGACCGTACCACTCTGCCGGCATCAGTTGCATCGGCGTGCCTCCCGCTGCCGCCCGTAACGTTTCGGTATTCAGGTAAACAGCGTCTGGAAGGTGATCCTTCAGGTAGACGAACGGATCCGTTCGCACATCGATCAGCCGGAACGCCTCGCCACGTCGCTGCCAATCGGCCAATTGATCCGTGGAGATCAGGGATGGCCGTGTCGAATTGTGTGGTGCTGGAGTCTGCGAGGTCGCCGGCTTCCCTCCACAGGAGATCAGCATCAGTCCAGCGCCAACGAGACCGAGCCGCAACGCTCCCGCCCCGGCCGCAACTCTTCGAGCAAGGGTGTAGTAGTTGCTCACTGCCCGGAGTCCCCAGTCAACCCCATGATGTCCTTCTCTTCCTCCACGTAGACCCTGGCCGCATTGCGCCGCTTACGAGAATTGAGCGATACCGGCCGATTTTCGTCGGCCGGTGGCAGGGCATCGAGCGCCCGTTTCATCGGTACGCCCTCCTGGACTGCAGCGCGCATGTCACCACGAAGCTGGGTGATGTATGATCGCGTGCGCTCCACCAGCACGGCAGGCTCGGCCGGCATGCTGCCGTGCCCGGGGACCACGACTTTGGGCCGCAGCGAGTCGATCTGGTTCAGCGCTTTGAGCAGCTCGGGCGCGGTTCCGTCCACGATCATGGTAACGCCATCCTCTACCAAGATGTCTCCCGCGAACAGGACCCCTGCGTCGGGCACCCACACCATCAGGTCTCCCGGCGTGTGCGCCGCCCCCGGTACAAGGACGATTATGCGCCGGCCACCAATGCGGAGGGTATCACCCTTCGTCACAGGGCGATCGGGAGTGTCGGCATATTCGAAACCGCGCATCGCGTCGAGTCCAACCACTCGAATCCAATCGATCATCTGATTGTCGAGCCCACCTTCCGAGGCCAATGTTCTGCTGTCGGGATGCGCAATTACCTTGGCGCCCGCTTTCCGAAAAACAACGGCTCCGAAATGGTGATCAGGATGGTGGTGGGTCAGCACCAGCCAGCGAATCGAACGCTGCGAGACAGAACGGATGGTTCGGAGCAGGGTTTCGCCGTCACGGGGGCTGCCTTCCGCGTCGATGACGACGATACCATCGCGCGTGACCACGAAACCGGCATTGGCTCGCCCTTCGGACCCGCGGCCGGTATCGCCCATGACCGCATAGACGCCGTGCCCGAGGTCACGCAGCGGGAACAGCGGAGGGGCAGAGGGAAGCGCAGAAACGCTCCATCCGGTCATCACCGTATGGAGCGCGAGCAGAGAGAACACGAAAAAAGACTGGCCTGGAGGTCAGGCTGCGGCGAACGCGATGTTGACCGTCTGGCTGTAGACTTCGCCCTTGTTGTCCTTCCAGGTCATCACGAGCGGTCCTTCCCGATCGGCCTTGAGGCTGAAGCTCACGACCGGATCGCGACTGATGCCGGACGTCCACTCGAAGCGGGCGATTTGGTCGCCGCCATAGGTGATTACCACATCGTTGATGAAGTAGGCGGGAATAGGAGCGCCTTCCTTGGTTCGGAAGAATCCGGTATCCATCGGGTGCGACACGATGGAATTCACGGTAATGATGTCGCCCTTGACGATCCGGTCCGGAATTCGAATCCGCGCGTCGCCCACGGTCGACATTGTCAGCCGCATCCATTCAGCGTGACTAGCACTTTGGCGTAGTCAGCCCACAACTCGCCCGTGTTGGTCTCCGCGATTGCCCGAACCCACGTCGTACGCTTCATCTTGATCCGGGTGGTGATCGACACCTGTCCGATGGGGGGTGTCAGATAGAAACCCGCCAAGTGCGCGTCCGGATTGTGATCGACGATCAGGTGAATGCCTTTGACATACTTCTCGGCGGTCATCGGCAGGTCGCTCTCGATGATGACGGGAACGATGCGGCCGTCTTCGGCCACTGCAGGCATGTCTAGCTGGACATGTCCCCTGGTGATTGGGCGCCCGCCGAATCGTTCGCGATAGATCTTCGCCACAGCCTCATTGGGAATTTCGGGATCCTCGGGGCCGGCTCCTGCCGCCAGAGCCAGCAACCGCGTCGGGTCGATGATCGCGCTCGATCCGGCAATGCCGCCGGCCGCCAGCGCGATGCGCCGCAGAAACGATCGGCGTGGCAACCCGAGCTGGTCCGACATGCAGCCTCCGAAGGTCCCGCGACCCGAACCCATCGTGATCACTAACATATTTCAATTGCATTGGATTCGCAGCAAAATCGGCAGCGCCCGGCTCCCCAGCCCCTGATTGTGACGCAAGCCGTCCGTGGCGAACTTGGTACCGAGCCATGTTTTGCGCTCCCTCCGTCCGGGTGTCGCAAACCTTGCGGGCTTCAGACGGCCCGAGCCTTGCTATCCCCTTGCCCGATTTGGCATTCCAGACATTGCCGATTACGCTCAGTCAGTGCTTGTGTGGGAGGTCGGAGCGGCGTACTTTAAGCCGTTCTGGACAAATGGTTTCGGGGCCATTTTACCCTATTGCCGAGCCGAGGCACCGTGGATATCCAGACCCTGCAACAGGCCGCGCTGTTGGATAAGTGCCGTCAGTTTACGAGGGCGCGCGAAGTTCAGGCGGCGGGATTGTATCCGTACTTCAAACCGATTTCCGAGTCCGAGGACACGGTTGTCGTCATAGAAGGTCAAAAGCGGCTCATGTTGGGGTCCAATAACTATCTGGGCCTCACCCACCATCCGAAGGTCTTGGAGGCTGCGTCGCGGGCCCTTTCCCGGTACGGCTCGGGCTGCACCGGAAGCCGGTTCCTGAACGGCACCCTCGATCTCCATGAGCAGCTGGAGCACGCCCTCGCCGAGTTCACCGGCAAAGAGTCGTGCTTGGTCTTTTCGACCGGCTACCAGGCGAACCTCGGGCTCATCTCAGGGCTCGTAGGTCGTGGCGAGGTGGTGTACCTCGATAAGCTGGACCACGCCTCGATCGTGGACGGCGCCAAGATGTCGTACGGCGACACTGAGCGCTTCAACCACGGCGACCTCGCTGCCCTCGAACGGAAAATCGACCGGGGCCTGTCGGGTCGCGGCGCTATGATCGTTGTGGACGGCGTGTACTCGATGGAAGGCGATATTGCCGACCTTCCAGGCCTGGTGCGGGTGGCCCGGAAATTCGGTGCCGTGCTCGCCGTTGACGACGCACATTCGGTCGGTGTGCTTGGACCCAACGGAGACGGTACCGCGGCCCACTTCGGTCTTACCGAGGAAGTGGACATCATCGCGGGGACGTTCTCCAAGTCGCTGGCGTCGATCGGTGGGTTCGTAGCCGCACCGGAGAGCGTGATTCACTATCTCCGGCACCACTGCCGCCCGTTGATGTTCACCGCATCTCTTCCCCCGGCGAACACAGCAGGCGTACTGGCGGCGCTCGAAGTGCTGCAGCAGGAACCGGAGCGCCGTGAGCGGCTCTGGGCCAATACCCGTCGTCTGCAGGACGGTTTCCGGAGTCTCGGCTTCGATATCGGTCCGACCGAGACGCCGATCGTGCCTGTGCTGGTGGGCGCGATGGAGAAGACCTTCCTCATGTGGCGCAAGCTGTTCGATGCCGGCGTGTTCACCAATCCGGTGGCGCCTCCGGCGGTCGCCCCGACTCAGTGTCGGTTGCGCACCAGTCTCATGGCAACGCATACGTTCGAGCAGATCGATTACGCCCTCGCCAGGTTCGCTCGGATCGGGCGCGAACTGGGGGTCATCTGACAGCTGCGCTGCGCGTCAGACCGGCGCGCGAAGCGAAAGACGTCAAGCGCTTCATCGATCTGCCGTACCGACTCCACGCGCGGGACCCTCTCTGGGTCCCGCCGTTGCGTCGGGACGTTGCGACGCTTCTCTCCCGCACCAAGAATCCGTTTTTCGAGCACGCCAGCGCGGAATACTTTCTGGCCGAGCGAAACGGCGAGGTTGTAGGCCGCATCGCGGCGATTCAGAATCGGCTGCACAACGAGACCCACAGCGATCGCGTCGGATTCTTCGGCTTCTTCGAGTGCGCCAAGGACCAGGTGATCGCCGACGCGCTCTTCGGTGCAGCCGCCGAGTGGTTACGCCCGATGGGGTTTGACACGATGCGCGGGCCGGCCTCGTTTTCGACGAACGACGAGTGTGGCTTGCTGATTCAGGGATTCGAAACGCCGCCTACTCTCATGATGCCCCACAACCCCCCGTACTACGTGGAGCTGGTCGAGCGCGCCGCGTTCAATAAGGCGAAGGATCTGTGGTGCTTCGAGGGATGGAAGCCCGAAGGCGAAGCCGCTGAGCGGGTCACCCGGGCAGTGGAGCTGATCCAGCGACGCTATGGTATCACGCTGCGAAGCCTCAACCTGCGGGCGTTCGACGCCGAGGTCGCGCTGATAAAACAGCTCTACAACGCCGGGTGGGAGCGAAATTGGGGCTTCGTTCCGCTGACCGAGCACGAGATCGATCATCTGGCCGAGCAGTTCAAACCGGTGGTTCTTCCCGATCTCGTCCCCTTCGCGGAGAAGGACGGCCAAGTCATCGGATTCGCTATCTGCCTTCCGGACCTCAATGTGGCATTCCGGCGGAACCGGTCCGGCGCGTTGCTGCCCGGCCTGATACGCGTGCTGTACGGCCTCAAGGCAAAGCGCATCGGCCGACTGCGGGTTCTCCTGCTCGGTACTCTCCCCGAGTATCGCGGCAAGGGTGTCGACGCGGCGCTGTACCATCGCATCTGGCACATGGCGATCGCAAACAAGATCTACTGGGGCGAAGCCGGCTGGATTCTCGAAGACAATCCCGCCATGATCGCCGGGATGGTCAAGCTTGGCTGGAAACACTACAAGACCTACCGGCTCTACGATCGCTCGCTATGAAGGCGCTGGTCACTGGCGCGACCGGGTTCGTCGGCAGTCACCTGGTTGAGGTCCTCCGGCGCGGTGGTCACGATATCACTGCCCTAGTCCGATCACCCGGCAAAGCCGCTCCGCTTATGCGTCTGAATGTGCGGATAGCCGAGGGCGACCTCGCCGACGAGGCTGCGCTTGCGCGCGCTGCTGCTGGGCAGGACGCCGTCTTTCACGTCGCCGGACTCACCGCGGCCTGCAGTGAGGGCGAGTTTTTTCGGGTGAACCGCGACGGCACGGCTGCTGTGGTCGCTGCCGCGACTCGCTGCGGCGTTCGACGAATCGTGCTTTTCTCATCCATGGCCGCAGCAGGCCCTTCCGAGCGCGGACGCCCCTTGATCGGTGACGAACCCGCTCGGCCGGTGACCCAATACGGCCGCAGCAAGCTGGCCGGCGAAGCGGTGGTGCGGAACGGCGTAGTCTCATGGACGATCCTGCGGCCACCGATGGTGTATGGTCCACGCGATCGGGAAGTGCTCAAGGTGTTTCAAACAGCCAAGCTCGGCATTGCGCCAGTCTTTGGCGATGGGACTCAGGAGCTCTCCGCTGTACATGGCGCCGATCTGGCCGATGCCGCCCTTGCGTGTGCGACGGCGGAGACCGCGGCTGGAAAGATCTATTACCCCTGCCACCCCCAGACGTTCACCAGCGCCGGCTTCGTGCGAGCGGTCGGCACCGCCCTTGGACGCCGAGTCGTCGTCCTCCCCGTGCCGTTATCGCTGGGCCGCGTGGCTTTGACCGTCACGGGCGCAGCTGCCAGAGCGTTGGGTCGCGCCACCATCCTGACCCGTGACAAGGCCAACGAATTCTTTCAGTCCGCCTGGACCGGCGATCCGAGTCGCTGCATCCGGGACACGGGCTGGGCTCCGAAAATCGCACTCGAGACCGGTCTCGAGGACACCTGCGCATGGTATCGTTCCGCGGGCTGGATTTAGCAGAGGCCCGCCAGGTCCAGTTATCAAATCGCACGGTAGCTAGAAACCTGTTACCGGTCGATCGCCTCCTACTCGGGTACGTGGCCGTGGTGTCCGCAGTGGCGCTTGCGCGTTTGTCCGCCTTTCCCGAGTGTGGCTGGCTCCTAGTTGCCAACGCGTTGATCGTCACCCTCGTGCTGCTGGTGACCCGAGCCGATCTCGGGCCGCTCGGCCGTGCGCTTCGTGACGTCTATCCGATCCTTCTGCTGATCGCGCTGTATGCGTCTCTCGATATCCTGAACGGCGGTGGGAGAGTTGCGGTCCACGACGCCGTCGTGCAGCGATGGGAGCAAGCCTTATTTGGCGGCCAGCCGAGCCGTGACTGGTGGCGCGGTCAGCCAAGCCCGTTCTGGTCCACCGTGCTCCATGGAGCCTACTTCTCCTATTACTTCGTCATCGTGGCGCCGACGGTGGTGCTGCTGGGCCGGGGCGCTCGTGCGCCACTTCGCCGCTTCGTTTTTGCAGTGATGATGACCTTCGTCGTCTGCTATCTGTTTTTCATTTTCTTTCCCGTCGCGGGTCCCTATTACGCCTTCTCCCGCCCGAGCGGCGCATTCGTGGACAACGCCGCTGCCCGACTGGTCTACGCCGTGCTGGCACAGGGCAGCTCGTTCGGGGCCGCCTTCCCTTCCTCCCATGTGGCGGCGAGCGTCGCGGCTACCTGCGTGGCCTGGACCGCCTCTCGACGCTTGGGGATCGTTCTTGCGATCGCGACTGCGTTGCTAACAGTGGGGGTGGTCTACTGCCAGATGCATTATGCGGTGGATGCGGTGGGCGGGCTGTTGGTGGGATTAGCGGTCGGCGTGGTGGTGAACCGCGTAAACGGTAAACGGTGAACGGGAGGTTCCGTGCATCGGAACCCCCCGTCACCGTTCACTGCCTACCGTTCACACTTTTGTTACTGGACCGTCACTTCTCCCGTCATCCCCAGCGCATGGTGCGGCGCGCAGAACATCTTGTAGGTGCCGGCAGGTGCTCCGGCAAACGAAACCTCGAAGCTCTCGTTGTCCATCTTCATCGATTCGCTCACGATGTTGCCGCCCTTTTCCGGCGGCGCCACCGCCAGAGCCTTGATCGGCCCCGGGACGTTGGCCGGAATGCTGTCGGGATAGAACTGCACGTTGTGTGGGCCGCCGCTTACGCTGGTGAACTTGATGACGTCACCGGACTTGATGGTCAGCTTATTGGGCACGTACTTATAGGTCGTGCCTTCGAGGACCATCTTGACCTCGTGGGTGGTTCCCCCGGCAGCCGGAGCCGCACCGCCCGGAGCCGGTGCCGCGGCGCCTGGCGCTGCGGGTTGCTCGGCAGGAGGAGTGGTGGTGGGCGCCTGCTCAGCTTTCTTTTCGCCGCCGCAGGCCGCCAGCCCGATGGCCAGTCCCGCTGCCAAGGAAGTGATGCGCATTGCTGATCTGCCTCCGATAACGTGGAAGTTGTCCTTCAAGCCGCTACCGCCGGACCCCAGCAGTCGTTTGTGAACCGTTTCACAAGGTGACTTCGAGGCCGTCAATCTGCCACTCCAGACCCAGCGAAGCAACCCCCGAAAGTCCGAGGCGCCGGCCTGCACCAAACTAGGTGTTCAGTGCCGCAGTCTCCGTGTCCTGCTTCGCGTCGGCGATCTCGAAGAAGGCATGACCTCCCTTGACCACGAGGCCACCTGGCTGCTCGGCCATACGGAGCACATCACCTTCCGCGACCTTTGGCACGCGGACGGAGACCTGTACAGCGACGCCGTTCTCCACGTTCCCTGCCGCTATCTGGCCGCCGAGAACGGACACGCTCGCTGTACCGCCTACGGGTTCGAGGGACCAACCCCCCCAGACCGGGCGCGGCCGGCTCAGCCTCGCCGCCTCGGAGTCGATCGTTTCCAACTGGTCGACAAGATGCGCCTCGCGGTCCGGGAGCTCGTCCGTCCAAAGCGCCAACTCCCGGTCTTGGGTCAGGAAAACCCCTGCGCAGGCGCCCCCTGCCAGACCGCCGACCATACCCGCGGTGCTGCGTGCTGTCGCGATCTGCAGATCGAGATCATGTGCAGCAAGCGGGAGCGGCGGCTGGAAGCACTGGTGCGGGCCAGGAAATCACCTTATCTCTGCAAGGTGACCCGGCCGGGGGAGTTCTCCCTCGAGGCCGAAATGATCTCAGCGTGCGGGTATCTTGGGGCAGATAGAATCAGTTGTGAGCTGCATGGGCGCGAGCGGAAGGACGGTCGCCCTGCCAAGCCGGATCTCTGCAGTGAGTGGCCGCCCAAAGGCCAGGGACTACATCCAGGGTGCGTTTTCGCACGTCGAAAACGTGCTCCAAAGTGAACGCGGCATTGGATGTGCAAATTCGGCTGCCGGCTGGCGTCCTCTTGGCGACACCGGTGAGCGAACCAGAGACGCAGCGACCGGCCTTCTCGGGGCCGGAGGCCGTAGTGAGCGACGAGTTCGAAGCCCTTTACGAGTCCACATATACGGCCGTCGTCCGATTCCTGTACCGAAAGGTGTGGGACGCTGAGCGAGCCGAAGACCTCGCCCAGGAGGTCTTCGTGCGAGCGTTGGCGCACCGACCCGAGAAGCCCCGAGCCTGGCTGTTCGCCGTGGCTGCCAATCTGGCCCGCGACGAGGCTCGTGCGGCGGTTCGCCGGAAGCGGCACCTCACCCTGCTCAAAGGCGACCCGGTCGCCCAACCGGCCTTCGAGCCGTCGGCGGAGGACCAGGTCGAGCGGGACGAGGAAATCACAGCGGTGCAGGATGCCTTGAGCGCCCTCACACCGCGGGATCGCGAGATTCTGTTACTGTGGGATGCCGGACTCAGCTATCCGGAGATTGCGGCTCAAACCGGACTCGCGGTCGGTGCTGTTGGGACGACGTTGGCTCGGGCCAGAAAGCGGCTCGTCGCGGCCCATGAGCGGAAGCAAACGGGGGATCATGCCGCACATTCCTGAGGCGGAGCTTCACGCGTATCTCGACCAGGCGCTAGGGCGTTTGCGCTGCGTCGAGATCGAGAGCCATCTCGCCGACTGTACGCCTTGCCGTACAGCCCGCGACGAGATTGCGGCGCTCCGCGATCGGACTACGGCGATGCTCGCCCGGTTGGCACCCCGGGGAACGACCACTCCGCCTGTCTCCGAAATTCGCCGGCGGGCGGCTGCGCGGGTGTTCCAGCGCCAGCGGGTGCGGCAGCGGGCAGCCTGGGCCGCCAGCCTTTTCGTGGCGCTCGGCCTTGGGTGGGGCGCGAGCTACCTCGTTCCACCGCCGGCGGCGAGCCGATCGGCCGCCATCAACGCGGCGCCTGCGGCAAGCCCGGCCCCTGCGCCTGTGGTCCAGCAACCGGCCGGACGGGCGCCGACGATGGCAAACGCCTCGCCGCCTACTCCCGTCGAACCGGCGACAGAGGATCGTCCGGACCGCTCGGTGCATCGGCCGGTGCGCCGTCGTCCAGCCCCGGCCCCAGCCCGTTCCAAGCCGCAAACCTCCGAACCGTCTGAGTTCGCCAGCGTTGGGCCGATTCAGAAGGATGGACAACTCGAGTGGGGCGGCATGTGGCGGACCCTGTCGTGGGATCGGGCCAAGGAGCAGGTTGGGGCCACGCCGGCCCGGATCGACGGACTTCCGGTCACCGAGGTCCAGGTCCAGACCGGTGACAGCGGGCACAACCCGCTCATGGTGGTGGCTCAGCAGCTCGCGAGCGGCGAGGTCATCCGCACCATCGAGGGCCCGATCAGCGACGTTTCGGCGCTGCTCGACAATCACCCGTTGCAGCCCTCCGAATCGTCCGGCAACGCGTCAGCCTCACGCGCCCCGGCCGGTGGCTCGCCGGTCGGCAGTGCGCTTACCTTCCGGCACGGCGATCGGATGTTCGCGGTCACGGGGAGCCTGCCGAGCGACTCGCTCCGGGCGATGATGCGGCGGCTGAATTTGATGTCGAGGGTGAGGTAGGAAAGCAAAGCTATCAGCCATCAGCCTG
The DNA here is from genome assembly GCA_046733215.1 of Gemmatimonadota bacterium. Lineage (GTDB taxonomy): Bacteria > Gemmatimonadota > Gemmatimonadetes > Gemmatimonadales > GWC2-71-9 > DASQPE01. Next base: position 14,937 of record JBKPOS010000003.1, on the reverse strand, counting down.
CTCCGATGTGCAACGGCCCTCCCATCAAGGAGGGCCGCACTGTTTCCAGTCTGATAGCTGATAGCTGATAGCTATCTCCTCCCATGCCTCCGTTCCAGATCTTCCTCGTGCACAAAATCTCGGTCCATATCCTCGTGGTCGAAGACCTCCACCTCGTGATGTCCCAGCTCGCGCTGCAGCGTGATTTCGGCCAGGCGGGGCGAGACCATCGGAAAGGTCCGCGCGAATAGAGCGTAGCACAGGAGATAGAAGCCGGCGAACAGCAGCGTGGGCGCGGCTTCGGCCCAGAGGAAGACCGGCCCTTCGAACCCAGTGATCGAAGGGACAATCATCAGGTATCGCTCGAGCCACAGCGCCGTAAGGCTCACAAGCGCGTAGATGCCGAGGGTGGCGCGGGCCTTCTTGGGCCCGACGCCGAGGAGACCGATAAACGGAATCACGAACATGCCCACGAATACGATCTTGCCGATCGGCCACCAATGTCCCCAGAGGCGGCTGAACACGAACCCGGTTTCCTCTGGCAAGTTGCCGTACCAGATGACCTGGAACTGCGCCCACATGAGATAGGTCCAGAACACTGTGAACCCGAAGCACAGCTTCCCGAGATCGTGGCGCTGTTTGGGCGAGATGAGATCGGCGACACCGAGCTCCCGTCCACCGTAGATCATGAGCAGCGCGAGAAGCATGTGTGCGCCGAGATACGAGCCCATGAAGTACCAGCCGCCGAACAGATTGGAAAACCAGTGCGGCTGAAGTGCCATCATCCCGTCGAACGCCACCATCGTAAAGACGATCGCGTAGAGCGGCACGAAGGCTCCCGCCAGGCGGTGGATCTGCCGTTCGTTCGCCTCCACCGACCCTTCCGATCCATCGTACCCCTCAGTCATGCGCTCGAACCGCGCGCGCCGGCTGCCCTGCACTCGCTCCTTGGCGGCGAACATGTCGGGAATCATGTCTGCCCGAATCATTCTCCAGCCTATCCAATAGAGAAGCAGGAGGCCGAAGAACAGTCGCGAGAACATGACAGCCGGTGAAAGCCAAACCGCCTTGCCGTGTTGCAGCGTGTGGAGCTGGCTGGCCATGTGACCATAGATGTACGGATAGCCAACCGTGAAGATCACCAGCAGTCCCACCAGCGAGATCGGAAGAAATGCGCTCGAGGCCTCGGCGAATCGGATCATCAGACCGGACCAACGCGCGTTGGCCACCTTGTGAGATGCTGCGAGCGCTACGCTACCGCCGGCTAGTCCGGTGAAATACACCCAGTTCACCTGGAACAGATGCCACGTCCGAGGCGCGTCCGGGCCCTGGATCGCCGCGATGAACAGGATCAGGCCGAGGAGAGTGAGTCCGCCGCCGAGACCGAGGAACAGGTCGTACCGACCGGAAACCGATCGCACGGCGAGGCGCTGCCGGAGGCCACGAATCTCGATCACTGGGGGGCTCCCGGAGTCGGCTTCGGCTTGGGCGCCGCAGGCTTCGGAGCTGCGGGTTTTGGCTGGGTTGGCTGGGGCGCCGGCGTCGGCGCCGCCGCCGGTTGCGGCGCGGCCGCCTGGAGTTTGCGCACGTGATTCACGATGGCCCACCGATCGATGGGATCGAAGACCTTGTCGCCGTACCGTGGCATGAGCCCGCGACCGTAACGGATGATGCTGTAGATGTACCCGTCTGAGAATCCGCGCGTCCTCGGCGACAACAAGGGCGGCGCGCCCATCCGACGCCCAACCGGCCCGTCCCCGGCTCCGGCCGGCCCGTGACAGGGGGAGCAGAAGTTCTGAAACAGCGTGTCGCCCTTGGCGTCGAGCGAACCCGGGATCTCCGGGGTGGCCGCTCCGTGACGGGAAATCGGGCCCTCTGCTCCGCTCGTGGTGGGGTTCTTGAGCGCATCGGCCGTGGTTGTTTTGCCCTGGCCAAACTCGGCGCTCCAATCCGGTTCACCGCCGGAGAGGGGGACAGTGCCTTCGGGTGTGTACCGAGGAATGTCAGCGCGCGAGTAGGGGTGCACCGACTTCTGAGCGATCATGTGGTCGAACCAGGGCGTGATATGCCACAGATCGTCGGGCGACGGGACGTCGTTGTAGTACCAGTCGCATCCGGTTGCGATGAGTGCCAGTCCTGCGAGTAACGCGAGGCGGCTACGGCGCTGCATAGCGCACCTCCACAGCTCCCGCGTCTCGTAACAACCGCTCCAGGGAAGAGGCGCTTTCCGGCGGCGCGGGGACGAAGACTCCGATCCGATCATCGCTGAATCTCGGGTCGTACAATACGCCGCGCTTGCCCAGCAGGACGATGAGCAGGACCACTCCGAGGACGCTCGACAGCGCCCCGATCAACACGGTCAGCTCGAAGCCGATGGGGACGAACGCCGGGACAGACGCGAAGGCCTTACCTCCCACGAGGACTGGCCAATCGAGATTCATCCAGATTGTCATGGTGAATCCCGCGGCACATCCGGTGAGCCCACCGATCAGCGTAAAGAGCCGGACGGGACTCACCGGCGTCTCGAGCGCTTCTTCCAACTCGTGGTTTGGATGCGAGCAGTACACCACTAGGTCCTTATGACCACCCGCGCGCAGCGCCTTGATCGCGTCGGTGGCCGCGTCGATGTGCTCGAATGAGCCGAGCACGCCGGGTAGAACCTTGGGACGGCGCGCCATCAATGTTGCCCTCCGCCCGCGCGGAGGCGTGGCATCGGGATCATTTCCTTGATCTCCTGGATGGCCACGATCGGGAAGGTCCGGGCGAACAGCAGGAACCACATGCCGAACCACCCGAAGGAGCCTGCGAGGATTCCCCAGTCAGCCCAGGTGGGGTTGGGGTTATCCCAGGCCCACGGCAGGAAGTCGTTCGAGAGCGATGAGGCAATGATGACGTAGCGCTCGAACCACATCCCGATGTTGATGAAGATCGAGATCACGAACAGCGCGGTGACACTGGTTCGGATCTTTTTGAACCAAAGCAGCTGGGACACGAATGCGTTGCAGATGATCATCGACCAGCCGGCCCACCACAGCGATCCGAAGGCGCGGCGCCAGAAGGTGGTCTGCTCATAGGGATTCCCGCTATACCAGGCGATGAAGTACTCCATCCCATACGCGTAGAAGAGGATGGAGCCGGTAAGCAGGACCAGCTTGCCCAGATTGTCGAAGTGGTATTCCGTGATCATGTGCTCCAGCTTGAGCACCCGCCTGAGCGGGATGATCAGCGTGAGCACCATGCCGATGCCGGAATAGATGGCTCCCGCGACGAAATACGGCGCGAAGATGGTTCCGTGCCAGCCGGGAACGATGCCGGAAGCGAAGTCCCAGGAGACGACGGAGTGGACCGAGAGCACCAGCGGCGTCGCCAGGGCGGCGAGATAGAGGTAGGCGCGGGAGTAGTGGCGCCACTGATTGTCGCTCCCCTCCCATCCCGCCGAGGCGATCTTGTACACCAACTTTCGCCACCCGGAGACCTTGTCACGCACCGCTGCCACGTCCGGGATCAGGCCATAGACCAGGAACGTGGTAGAAACCGTGAAATAGGTCGTGATCGCAAACACGTCCCACAGGAGCGGAGACTTGAAGTTGGGCCAGAGGAACCGCTGGTTCGGGTACGGCAGCAGCCAATAGAAGAGCCACTGCCGTCCGATGTGGATGATCGGGAACAGCGCGGCCGTCATGACTGCGAAGACCGTCATCACCTCAGTCGAGCGGTAGACGGCCGTACGCCACGGCGAGCGGAAGAGGTAGAGAATCGCCGAGATCAAGGTTCCGGCGTGGCCGATACCGATCCAGAAAACGAACGTAGTGATGTAGACCAGCCAAAAGACCGGCGGCTGGTATCCGGCGTGCCCTAAGCCGTCCTTTACCAGGATGAGGAAGGTCAGTGCACCTACCAGGAACATCCCCACAGCGCCAAGCGTGATCAGGACGTAGCCGGTGCTCGGCTTCTCGAGGGTCGAGACTACGTCGCGGGTGACGTCCGCGTGGCTCTGGGTAACGACGGGTTCGTGCGCCAGAACTGCCATGATTACGCCTCCGACCGGTGCAGGACCTTGGCGAGATAGGTCACTGCCGGACGGGTGTTGAGGTCCTCCAGCACGTGGTAGCCGCGCCGGTCTTCCTTGAGCTGCCGGACGCGGCTCGCTGGGTCGTTGACGTTGCCGAACACGATCGCGTCCGATGGACAGGCCTGAGCACAGGCGGTGGTGAACTCACCATCCTTGATCGATCGGCCTTCCAGCCGTGCCTGATTCTGAGCCCCCCGGATGCGCTGGATGCAGAAGGTGCATTTCTCCATCACTCCACGCGCCCGCACGGTCACATCCGGGTTGAGCTGCAGATTGAGCGGCTCCGGCCACGCAGCGTCGTTGTACTTGTACCAGTTGAAGTACCGTACTTTGTACGGGCAGTTGTTGGCGCAGTAACGGGTACCGACGCACCGGTTGTAGACCTGCGCATTGAGGCCGTCAGTGGTGTGGTACGCGGCATAGACGGGGCACACGGGTTCGCACGGCGCGTTGGCGCAATGCTGGCAGAGCATCGGCACGAATCTGGGTTCGGGCGCGCTGGTAGGCGTGGTCTCGCCCTCCCAGTACCGCTCGATCCGCATCCAGGTCATCTCGCGGCCGCGATGGATCTCCTCCTCGCCGACGGTCGGGATGTTGTTCTCGGCATAGCAGGCAGTGATGCAGGCCGAACAGCCGGTGCACTTCGCCAAATCGATGACCATCCCCCATTGCGGGTGATCACCCGCATAGTTGCCCCTCTGGTTCCGTTGCTGGACCGCCGCTCTCCAACCTTTGAGCGCCTCCAACTCGCGCTCGGTATTGACCTCTTCCTCGGGATGACCCTCCGCCCTATCAGCCTCCGCGGGGGTGAGACCCTTGGCTGCCAGCGCAACCGGCATGGCCTCAGCAATGTGCCGGCCCAACTGACGGGAGTTGCCCTCGGTCGAGGCGAGCTTCTGGTACTTGCGAGTCTTTTCGACCGCAACCTTGGTCGACAGGTAAGCGACGAAGGGCTGCCCGCTCTTGGCGCCCAGAAGATCCAGCGCGTTGACGCCACGACCTTTGGCGTAGCCGCCGTATTCGGTATGCCCGAAGCCAAGAGGCACTGACAGCACCTGAGGATGAATGCCGGGGTAAACGCAGACCGGCGCCTCGATGGCGCCCTGGGGCGAGACTAGGCGGACAATCTCGCCGTTGCGCACATCCAGGCGCGCAGCTGTATCGGGGTGGACCTCCACCCACGAATGCCAAGTGATCTTGGTGACCGGATCCGGGTTTTCGAGCAGCCACGGCTTGTTCGTCCCGCGACCGTCGTACAGAAATGAAGAGACGTGCGGCGCGAAGTAGAAGTCGCCGCTCCCATCAAAGGCAGGCGCAGTGTAAGTGGCCTCGACACCCGCTGCCAGCTTCACTTCGGCGGCGGCAGGACGTTCGCCGTAGAGCCCGCCTCGCTGCACTGCAGCGCGCCAAAACACCTCAGCGTCTGCCTGGTCCTGTTGCTTGGCCAGCTCCGCCCACCGAGTCTTGAGCTGCGCTTCGAAGCTCGGCGCGTTGAAGCGAGCCAGCGCACCACCGGCCTTCTGTGCGACTTTGAGCAGTACGTCGCCGGTCGCCATGGTGCGGAAAACCGGCTCCATCACGGGCTGCATCAGGCCCGCGACTCCAGCCCTGGGATGCACATCGTCCCATCGCTCGAGCGAGTGGTGGTTGGGCAGGATGAGATCGCATTGGGCAGCGGTCTCGTCGAAATAGGGCGAGGTCGAAACCTTGAAGCCGGCCTTCTTGAACCGCGCCGCGAAGCCGGTGGACGCGGGCAGCGCGTACAGCGGATTGGCTTCGTGAACCAGGACGACGGCTACCTGACCCCCATCGAGCGCCGCCCCGACGGCGTCAATTCCGGCCGCGCCGTCGCCGGCCTGGAGATCGGCGCCGAACAGCACGGTCCGGCCGATGTTCCCCGCGATGTAGTTCAGTATGTTGACCGCGGCGCAGAGTTCGACGGCACCGCGGTGCTGGTCGGCCACGCCGCCGGCAACCACCAGGCTCGGCTTGGCCTCGGCCAATTCCTTCCCGATCCGTCGAATGGTGGCGACGTCGATGCCGGTCTCCTTGGCCGCCATCTCGGGTGTGAATCGACCCAGAGAGGATCCGATTCCGCCGGCCTCGGCCCCGTGTTCCGCGACGAGCAGATTGGCAAGCGCCAGCGCGAGCGCCGCTTCGGAGCCCGGCACGACAGCGTGCCACTCGTCGGCGTTCTGCCCCGTAAGCGACATGCGGGGCGCGAATGCCACGTGCCGCGCCATCTTGCCGTCGTGAAAGCCGTGTGACTCGGCGAAGCCGCGCTGATTCTCGATCGGTGCGAGCCAGGTTTCGAGAAAATCAGCGCCGAACGAGACGATGTATTGCGCCTTCGCGAAATCGTGCACCGGCAACTCGTCGCGGCCGAAAACAGCTCGGTTGGCTGCGCGGAGCGGCTCGTGATCAAAGGGCTGGTAGCGTGTCACCTTGCCACCGAGGGCCCCGGTCCAGTCAGCCAGCAGATCAGAAAATGTCCCGCGACCCGCCCCCGAAATGACCGCCACCTTGCCGCTCGCCGCCGAAAGTTTGGCGGCGAACCGCTGAATGGCATCGTCCCACGTGATCTCCTGCCACTCGCCCCCGGCGCCACGCGCCATCGGACCTTTGACCCGCCCGGGATTGTAAAGTCCCTGCAGCGAGGCCTGCCCCCGAGAGCATAGCTTACCCCGATTGATGGGGTGGTCCGGATTTCCCTCGAGCTTGATCGCGCGACCTTCGCGGGTTTTGACGTGAAGCCCACAGCCCGCGGCGCACTCCGTGCACGTGCTCGCGTACCATGTGGCCACGCCCGGCACCTGATCTTCCGACTGGACCAGATACGGGATGAGCTTCTGGACTTTATCGGTCGAACAGCCGGACAGCATCGCAGCGCTCGCCCCGGACACTCCGAGGACGGTCAGGAACCGGCGGCGATCGAGGGAAGACGGACCCTTATCGGTATCGGACATGGTGTCTGGGCTAGCAGCTATCAGCTATCAGCCATCAGCTATCAGCCTTTGGTTCTCAGGGCTGATCACTGATGACTGATAGCTGATAGCTGATAGCTCCCTAGTAATGGCAAACCGCGCAGTCTCTCGTGACCCCGCGCTGCTCGTGACAGGTAATGCAAAAACCCATGTTGTTTACGTTGTTCACCTTGTAGACCTGCGGCATGCGCGCGACGTCGCCGTGACAGGTCTGACAGGCGTTTGGTCCCAGTACCTGGATATGACGCATGTGGGGAAAGTGGACGTGCCGCGCGACGAAATGCACTCGGGTCCACTCGATCAGCTTTTTCTCTGACCAGGCGTCCCGCAGCTTCTTGATCTCGACCTTGTGACTGCTGTCGGTGCCCGCGATGACGTTGTGACAGCCCATGCAGGTCTGCATGGACGGAATGCCCGGCTCGGACGACACCGCCACCGAGTAGTGGCAGTACTGGCATTGGATCTTGAATTGGCCGGCGTGAATGTCGTGGCGGAAGAAGATCGGCTGGCGTGGCCCTCGCAGCGATGATGTATCACCGGCGGCGAGCACCGGGGCTTTGAGAGAGTCCGCCACCGACTTGGGCGCCTGCGCGCCGCTTCGCCCTGACGTGACGGCTAGCGCCGCGAGCCCGATGGCTGCCGCACCCGCTCCCACAGTGATGAGTACCGGCTTCCGCATTGTCGTCACCAGTCAAAAGCCGGCCGGCTTCAACCTGCACCGCCACACCTGTTGAAAGCGGTCAGCACGTCAACACTTGTACGCGAGAGACAGCACGTCGGGGGAGCCTGCCCTCGAGCGGGAGGAAGTATAGTCAGCCACGGCGAAGCTCCACAACGGGATCACTCTCATCTTCGCGCGCCTAAACTACTCGACGGCGTCGAGTCGCGGCCGCGCCAATCCAGTCGGCTTTGCGCCGTACCAGGTTCAAGAAACCATCGATTTGCCGACGGTCGTTGAGCGACACCCAGCACCACTTGACCGGCCCGGTTCGCTGTCCTTCGCGAATCGCCTGACGGACCACTTCGGCCAGGCGGGCGAATCCGAGCGTCTTCGACTCCTCATCGTCCGTGAGCGTGAAGGTGGCGCTCACGCCGCTGGTGATGGGGTGAAGCCAGCAGAGTTTCCGCGAACCGATCCCGAATTCCCAGGTCCAGCCCCAGGGCGATCCCATGAATCGCACCTGCTCACCTACGCCTCGAATGGCGAGGAGTCCGGTGCGCGCAAGGCGAAATCGGTCACCCAGCGGCTTGGGGAGATCGCGATACGGCGCTGACGGTTTAGGCGGGGAGTCGGCCGCTCGATACTGATTGGCAGCCCAATATGCCGGAGATCGTCCCACGTTCAGGGCTCCTCGCCCGGAGGAGCCTCGGGAGGCGTCGCTGCGGCAACCAGACCCTCTCGCGCCAGAAAACGGGAAATCTCAATTCCCATCGCCCGCAGCAGCGAAGCCTCGCGGGCGTCGAGCCCCGCCCGAAACACGACCTCTCGAAACGAACGCATTACGTTGGCGGGTTGCCTGGTCTTGAAGAAGTCGATGGCCCAGAGCGCTCGGCTCCAGTCGGCGAACAGCGTCTCGAGCAGCCCATTGGGAGCCGCCGGGGCGGTTCGGCGCGGTCGCTTGAATGGTAGCCGATCGCCTCCCCGGGAGAGCCAGCTTTCATACGACATGATTGCCACTGCCTGGGCCAGATTGAGCGACGGGTGGGCGGGGTCGGTCGATATGGTGACCAGCGCGTCGCAGCAATCCAGCTCTTCGTTGGTGAGCCCCGAATCCTCCCGACCGGCGACGATTGCCACCGGCCCTTCTTCCGCCCGGGACACCAACTCCACCGCGGCCTCCCGTGGCCGGAGTCGAGTTCGCTTGGCGGCGCGCTCACGTCCCGTCAAGACGGCCGTGTAAATGCAGTCTGCCAATGCGTCCGGCAGCGCTTGGTGGACGGTGATGCTGGCGACCAGATCCGCCGTGTTGTGCGCAATGCCTTCGATTCGGTAAGCGTCGATCTCCATTTCCGGATTCACCAGCCGAATCCGGTCAATGCCGAAGTTCTTGGCGATTCGGACCGCGCTGGCGACGTTGACGATGTCCTGGGGCGCCACCAGCACGAGAATCGGCTTTGCCTGGTCGGGAGAGCTCATGCCTCGCTGAGGAAGGCAATGTCGTGGCGTTTGGCCTTGAGCGCCTGCGCGAAGCCGGTCTTTTCGACCGCTTTCATGTAGGCTTCCTTCGGCTCGACCAAGCCCTGATCCACCAGCTCGATCAACGCGTCATTGAGCGTTACCATGCCGGCCTTGCGGTTGGTTTGCATGATGGAAGGGATCTGAAACGTCTTTCCCTCACGGATCAGGTTGGAGACGGCCGGAATGGTTAGCAGGATTTCGCGCGCGGCTACCCGTCCGCCACCGAGTTTGCGACAGAGCGTCTGAGCAATGACGCCGCGCAGCGATTCCGACAGCATCACGCGCACTTGCGACTGACGGTCGGCCGGGAACTGGTCGATGATGCGATCGATCGTGCTGGCCGCCGTCGTCGTATGCAACGTGCCGAAGACCAGGTGTCCGGTCTCAGCCGTTTCCAACGCGATCGATACGGTCTCGAGATCCCGCATCTCACCCACCAGCACGATATCCGGATCCTCCCGCAGGGCCGCCCGCAATGCCTGCTTGAACGAGCGTGTGTGCAGTCCAACCTGACGCTGGGTGACCAGACATTTCTTGCTTTGATGGACGAACTCGATCGGGTCTTCGATCGTGAGGATGTGATCGGTCCGGGTCCGATTGATCAGATCGACCAGCGCGGCGAGCGTAGTGGACTTGCCCGAGCCCGTTGGTCCTGTCACCAGCACCAGGCCTTTGGTGAGGTAGCAGAGGTTCTGCACCTCCCGGCTGAGGCCCATCTCGTCGGCAGTCATCACCCGACCCGGGATGGTCCGGAACACAGCCATCGGACCGCGCCGGTCGCGCCCCGCATTGCATCGGAATCGAGCCAGGCCCTCCAGCTCGTAGGCCCAGTCGGTGTCGTTGGTCTCGCGAAACTCGGTCAACTCCTTCGAGCCCATGATGCTGGTCAGCATCCCTTCCAGCCGTTCGGCGCTGATCGGCTCGATTTCGAGCCGCACCAGCTCGCCGTCCTGCCGGAGAACCGGAGGCTCTCCCGTCCTGAGATGAAGGTCCGAGGCGCTCGACTCGACCAGCTGTCGGAGCAGAGCCTCGATGGCAGTCCGCAGCCCGCGTGCTTCGCTTTCGCTCCGGCTTCCCGCCCCCGCCGGCCGAAGGGTCACGTCACCCGGCCGCGCCTCGACTTGCACGCTCCCGGAAGGAGACTTGTACCCGAATCGCATCGCCTCGGGCGATCCGATGCCTCCGGCAGCCTCCGCGGGAGCGATTTCCCGAAGCAGCGCAGCGATCTGTGCATCGGTGAGCGCCTCCTTGGTGACCGGGCGCGTGGTTCCGTCCCGCAGCAGCACAGCCGGCTTCCCCACTGCCAGCTGGAGGGACTCCGCGCGCTGCTCGTGCAGCACCCGGATCAATTGGTCGAGTCGGGCCACGCTGCCTCGTCAGTCCAGGGGGCGGATGGTCCGCACCAATAGCTTGTTGATGTAATGGGTGACTTCATCGTTCCACAGTGCGAAGAAGGTGCCGGGACCGTTCACGTAATCGAGCGCCCGGCTTCGTCCGGGCGGCAGCTCGATTGCAGCCCTGCCCTGAAATTCCCGGCCGCCCACGACTGTAACATGGAGGGCGATGAGCTTGGCCGCGGAGAGCCGCTCCGGATCCGCCGGCGCCTGATGCGGACAGGTTACCACGGCCGTTTGGGCTTTCGGTACGAATACCACGCCCTTCGTGGCGCCGGTGAGCGCGAAAAACGGGTCTGCCCGGTTGAGCATGTCGAGCGGCGTCTCGGGTCCCGCCGGATGTTGCAGCCGCAGGAGCAGATGCAGGCAGCCCTCGAACGCGGTACCCTCGGCAAGCAGCACCTGGGCTGCCTCCTGCCGAATGGACCCCCAGTCCTCGCTCATCCGATGGTTGTCGGAACGGACATAGCGAAGGGAAACTCGTCAGACGCCCACCACTGGAGCAAGGGCCGGCTCAACCGCGAATTTCGACGCCGGCCTCCTGTTCAATCAGACGGATAATCTCGACGTGGTCCGCTGCCTCGCCCAGGACTGCCCGGGCCTGGCTGAACAATTGACCCACCAGATGCAGCAGCGGTCCCCCAACCCCCGTCTCGTCCAACAAACCGAGCGCGATCCGAACGTCTTTCTCCAGCAGAGCCAAGCGAAACGTTTGGGGCCAGCGGCCAGTGAGCACCCGGTCGGGGACAAGGGACTCGCTCACGAATGATCGGCCGCTCGAGGCATTGAGGACCTCGACTGCTTTGCGAGCGGGCACGCCCGCCTTTGCCAGGGCGGCGAATCCTTCGCCGAATGCCTGCAAATGTGCGGCGAGGAGAGCGTTGTTGACTGCTTTCATGGCATGTCCGGCGCCTACCGGTCCCATGTGTTCGATCCGCCCGCCGAAGGCCTCGAGCACCGGTTGGGCGCGAGCGAAAACGCCGGGCTCAGCCCCCACCATGATCGTCAGGGTCCCGGCTTGAGCCCCCGCGGTGCCGCCACTCACTGGGCAGTCGGCGAAACCGATTTGTTTCGCTGCCAATCGGCCCGCAATTCGTCGCGACGTCGATGGGTCGCCTGAGGTGCAGTCCAACAGCAGCGCGCCGGGGCCGAGGCCCGGCTCGAGACCGTCCGGCCCGTCCAGCAGTCGCTCGACCTCCCCGGAAGTAGGCAGGCAGGTGAGGACGACCTCAGTGCCGATCGCTGCCTCACGCGGAGTGGCGGCGACGCGAGCCTTGTTCGCCCGCGCAAAAGTGTCGGCCCGCGCCCGGGTTCGGTTCCACACGACGAGATCGACCCGACTGGAGAGTCGGGCAGCCATGGGCTCACCGATCGCGCCCAGTCCGAGAAAAGCTGCCTTCACGTAGTTGTTTGCGCCGAGGTGGTTTCGCCGGCGCCTTTCCGCTGAGCCAGCTCGCGGTCGAGCAATAGTAGCCCCGGCCGATCCTCGGCGACCATCTTGATGTGCTCCACGATGACAAGAGCAGTCTTTTCCTCCTCGACCTGTTCCTTCACGAACCAGTCGAGGAAGACGGAGGTGGCGAAGTCCTTCTCCTGAATTGCCTTGGCGTAGAGATCGTGAATGGCTTTGGTGACCATCTGCTCGTGCTTGTAGGCCTGTTCGAATACGTCGAGCGGAGAGGCGAACTCCACCGGCGGTTGGGGAATCGCACGGAGCTTTACGCGCGCGCCGCGATCGAGCAGATGATCGAATATCTTGATCGCGTGTATTGCCTCTTCTCGCGCCTGCACCCGCATCCAGCTGGCCATGCCGGGAAGATTGATGTCGTCGAAGAAGGCGGCCATCGACAGATAGATGTACGCCGAGTAAAACTCGTTCTTGATCTGCTCGTTGAATGCATCCTGCATCGGGGCGCTCAGCATGACGGGCACTCCTCTCGCCTGGGGCGTGGAGCCGCGGTAGAGAGGCGCAAGATACGATGAGCACGCGCATCATGCACGTGGACCTCGACGCCTTCTTCGTCGAGGTCTGCCGACAGCGACACCCGGAGCTCCGCGACCTCGAGTTACTCGTGGTGGGCGGTCGCCGCGACCAGCGGGGCGTGGTGCAGTCCGCTTCGTACGGCGCGCGCGCCTACGGCATTCGGGCCGGAATGCCGATCGCAGAAGCGGTTCGCCGCTGCCCCCAGGCGACGTTCTTCCAAGGTTCCTTCAATCACTATCGAGATGCATCTCGCGCAGTGCGACGCGTTCTTAGCCGATTTTCTCCCACCGTTGTCATGGCCTCGCTGGATGAGGGCTATCTCGACTTCACCGGGACCGACCGGCTGCATCCGGTTTCACTGTTCCCGGTAGCCGAGGGGTTGCGGGACGCAATTCGCACCGACACCGGCCTCGCCTGCAGCATCGGCATCGGGTCCAACCGAATGATCGCCAAGGTCGCCTCCGATACAGCCAAGCCGCGGGGATTGATGGAGGTCCGAGCCGGATGGGAGCCCGGCTTTCTCGCCGGACTCCCGCTGCGCGCGCTCCCCGGCATCGGGCCCAAAACGGCGGCGCGATGGGCGGCGCTGGGTCTCACCGACGTGGTCCAGGTGCAGGCAATGTCTCTGATGGAGCTTACCGATTTGTTGGGAGGTGATGCAAGGCTGCTCAAACTGCGGGCGGAAGGCTACGGCGGGACAGCGCTTCATGCCGAACGGCTGCCGAGATCGGTAAGCAGGGAGACAACCCTGAGCCGGGACGTGCGCGACCCGGAATGGCTCGACCGCACCCTCGCACTGCTCACTGCGCGGGTGGCTTCACAGCTGCGGGAAGAGGGGCTCGTCGCCAAGACGGTGACGCTCAAACTCCGGCATGATGACTTCTACACTGTGACTCGCCGCCACACTCTGCAGGAGCCGACCGATCTCGATGCCGAGCTGCTCGGCGCAGCGCGCGCGCTCTTCCGGCCGGCCTTCGCCGACGTTCGCCGGCGGAATCGCGCTGTGCGCCTGATCGGCATCGCCGCGACCAACCTGGGCACTGCGGCCTCCCCTGATCTCTTCGAAACGGAGCAGCGGTCACGCCAGCGCCGTCTCACGCAGGCAGTCGACGAAGTTCGGGATCGATTTGGATTCGATGCGGTGCGACAGGGAAATCTGATGAAGAACCAAAAGCGTAAACGGTGAGGAAGCTATCAGCTATCAGTTACTCCGCTCCCGGGATGCTCCGATGCCTCACGGGCGGCTCTCTCTGATAGCTGATAGCTCACTCAACGAAAATCCCCGCTACCGAATCGGAGCCCCACCACCCATTCCCCTGCTTGCGCCGCAGGACCGAGATCGTGGAACGTCGCGCGTCGTCCCTGCGGGTCCGTTGCCTGAACCGTGCTGTTCCGGTAGAGTCGGTAGTAACCGAGATAGACGTGATGCGCACCGGGTCGCACAGCACAGCCGCAGTCGAGTGCCCCGTCCAATCCCGCATTCACGACGATCCGCAGGTTGCTCTCGGTCGCATTGGTGATGAGCGGCGCGAAGTAGTCCCCGGTGTCCAGCCGGGGCCCTGCCGCGCGCCGGAGCGTTCCCCGCGGCGCCGGTACCACCCATGAGCCAAGGAGTGCTTCTCCCATTGGCTGCCGATCCGCCGACAGGGGTCGTTGCAGAGCCCATTGCGCCACGAGGAGCTTCCGACCGAGCCGAATGCGGACAGTTTCGCCGGGGTTAACTAGACGAACTTTCTGGCCAATTTCGAGTCGAACCGGTCCCTTGAGCTCGTTGGTGAACTCGAAGGTAGGCAGGGCGAGCAAGTATCCGCCTGCCGCGACCGCCGCCAGAGCGCCTGCCACGACGAACGGCACGCAACCACAGCCGCGGCGTCGCGAAGCGGGAGCCGCAGGTGGAGTGGAAGGCGCCGCCGGTTGAGGCGGCTGTGATGAGCGTGGTGGAGTAGGCTCGGCCATGAGCCAAGGAAGCTGGCACTGACCAGCGTGCGGTCAAGACCTTAACCGAATGCGAGTCCCCTGTGCAGCGGCAAAGCGTCTTGCGATTTCTCGCGGAGCCCGGACACGTCAACTTCGGCGGCAATGTGCATGGCGGCGCCGTGATGAAATGGGTCGACCAGGCCGGATACACCTGCGCCGCAGCGTGGAGCGGGAGCTACTGCGTCACCGTCTATGTCGGAGGAATTCACTTCATTCATCCAATCCGGGTCGGCAACGTGGTCGAGCTCCGGTCGGAGGTGATTCGGACTGGCACCAGTAGCATGCACATCATGATTGACATCTACGCCGGCGACCCGAAGGAGGCGGAACGTCGCCGGTGCGGGCATTGCGTGGCCGTGTTCGTTGCG
>JBKPOS010000002.1:0-24339 GCA_046733215.1 Gemmatimonadota bacterium | reverse complement strand
CTGGCCGATCGCATCGAGTACGCACTCCGGGCCCGCCGTCTCTCGCTTGCCGCGCAGTGGGAACGGCTGCAAGACGTCAATTTCTTGAACTATTACCGCTACTACATTCTGCCACGCCTGGTACCGGCACTCGCCGCATCCTTGCTGGCGTTGTACCTCTGGGACGCGGCCGGGCGCACCGGGCCGCAGCCGTGGGCGATAGTTCAGCTGTTGCTCCTCGCTGTGGCAACAGCCAGCCTTTGGGCGCTGCTTCATTGGCCGCAGCCGCTGCGGGATCTGGTTTTTGCCGCGCGCTACCGCACCGCCCGCCTCGACCGTGAACGCCAGTTGTTGTCGCCGGATGGTTGGAACGGTTGGCGGGCCGAGCGGCGGGCTGATGGCACCTACATCATGGTGCCAGTGGACCGTCATGGCACCAATCGACGCCCTCAGCCTTTGTAGCGCCTCCGCGCCTCCTCCCACTTCTGCTTGAATTCAGCGAACAAGTCCCGGGATGCCTGATCCCGCCGCAGCGGTGCGACCAGCGGATCGCGCATGACCCACGGATAACAAGCGAACCCGGTCTCAAGGCTGCGTCGAAGCCAGCTGCGGGCCTTCTTCAACCGGCCCAACTGAGCGTACGCCGCAGCCATGCTGTACGCGACGTGGTGATCCATGTAGGCCGCGGTTTCGAGCGTATCGAGCAGCGCTAAGGCTCGTCGACCTTCCCGTGCTGCCAGAAAGCTCGCCAGACTGGCGCGAGCACGAGCTGTAGCCGGCGCCGAGGCCGATCGGATCAAGCTGTCGATCAGCGCCAGCGCATGGGTTGTATCGCCAACGAACCAGTACGCCTGGACCAGATAGGAGTCGGAGACAGAGCTCCCGCTCTCCCGCCGTTGCTCTTCGAAGAGACGGACGGCGTTAGTGAAGTCACCTCGAAAAAAGGCTAGCACGCCCCGAGTGCGCAGTTGCTCGTTGCGATTGGTGGGGTCGGCTGACGCCGCATCGCGCAGCTCTGCCTCGGCCCGCTCGAGGAGGCCGAGGTGATAGTAGGCGCCGGCAATGAAGTAGTGAGGAAGATCGAGACTTGGGTTCAGAGCTAGGGCGCGACGGCTCTCCCGGATAGTCGCATCCCAATCGAACTCGGACTTACGATAGACCGCCGCTTGCGCGAGATGGGCCTCCGCCACATTGGAGTCGAGGGCCAGCGCGCGAGCCGCCTCACGGCGCGCTCGCTCGCCCCATTCATTCACCTCGGCACCGGTCGCGAATCGCAGATGCATGTCCGCCGACGCCATGGCGAGCCCGGCGTGCGCCAGGGCATAGTTGCTGTCGAAGGCCAATGACTGCTCAAAGGCAGAGACGGCCGCGCGGGCACCCGGCTCGGACAGGCGGGCCAACTCGGCACGGCCCCGCAGGAACGCCTCGTACGCCGCGCCATTGCTGGTGTAGCGACGGTACACCCGCTCCTGCTCTGCGGCAGTCATGCGCACAGCCAGGATGCCACTAACCCGCTCGGCGATCGAGTCCTGCAACGTCAGCAAGTCCTGTCGCCCCAAATCGTAGTGCGTGCCCCAGAGCGGGGCCCCGTCACCGGCTCGCACCAGCTGGACACTTACCCGCAGGCGATCGCCGGCATCCTGCACCGTCCCAGTCAGCAGATAATCCACCGCCAGCTCACGTCCGACGGATGATAGGTCGAGATCTCGACCGGCATACCGAAGGATTGCAGAGGTTGGTCGCAATCGCAGCCTGCGTGCCTCGGCTAGCCGGCTGATGATTGCATCCGGAACGCCGACCGCGAGCGGCGACGTCTGGCCCGATCCGCCCAGCATGTGGAATGGCAACACTGCCAAGGCGATGGGGCCAGCTGTGCCGGCATGAAGCCCAGTCCGCATCCGGCTGCGCCACAGAGCGGCGACTCCCCCCGCAATAATCAGGAAGCCGATCGCCGCCATGACGCCAAGCCAAACCCGCCTGCTGCCGGTCCCGGCCCGCACGGGAAGCCACACCGTCGCGCCCCCTGCCGCAGCCGAGGTGCGAGGAGCCTGGTCCATCGCATCGGACAACGCTTGCTCTAGTTCGCCGGCAGTTCCGAATCGGGCACGAGGGTCTCGCGCCAGCGCACGGCTCAACGCCGCGTCGAGCCCTGCCGGCAATTCTGGTCTGAGGGAGCGCGCCGTCGGTGGGTCGCTGGTCAGTCGCGACACCAATGCGGCTTGCGGTGTAACGCCGCTGAAAGGCGGATGTCCAACGAGCATTTCGTAGAGGACGCAGCCGAGCGAGTAAAGGTCGGTCCGCGCGTCCAGCGCCCGTTCGCCACTGGCTTGTTCAGGGCTCATGTACGCGGCTGTCCCGATTACCAGGCCAGTCTCTGTGACGCTGGTCTGCGCGCCTGATCCCCCTTCGGCTGGAGCGAGCGGCTTTGCGATCCCGAAGTCGGCAACCTGGGCGTGGCCTTGCGAGAGCAGAATATTTTCCGGCTTGATATCACGGTGCAGCACGCCGTGGGCATGCGCGCACGCCAGGGCTTCTGCCACCTCACGTGCCACGCGAACAGCATAAGGAATCGGAAGCCGCCCCTCGCGGGCAAGCCGTGCTCTGAGCGACTCTCCCTCCACATACGGCATCACGTAGTAAAGGCCGACCGACTCCGGACCATACTCATAGGCTCCGGAGTCGTGCACCGGCACGATGTGCGGATGCTGCAGCTTCGCCGCGATCCGGATCTCCCGCAGAAACCGCTCACGCCCGAGCAGGACAGCCAGCCGGGGCTCGAGAGCTTTGATCGCCACGAGGCGGTCGTGACGAAGATCGTGCGCCAAATAGACGACAGCCATGCCGCCACGTCCGAGCTCGCGCTGGATCTGGTAGGATGTCGCTACGGCAGACTGCAGCTGCGCGGCTGAGTTCATAGACGCCGCGGAAGGTGATCTTCAAGAATAGGCCCTCCGCCGACGACCGACCAGCTAACCGAGTGGAGGATCTGGCGCGACACCCGCGGAGGCCGCATTACGTAAGGGCTGAACAGCCCACCCGACACCAGGAGTCCTGTCGATGCGCTCGAAACGCCGTGCACTTGCTCTGCTCCTCGTCATCGCCGGAGTGGCTCTGGTCCCTCGCGGCGCGATGGCCCAGACCTCCGTGCCCACTCTTGCCGCCACGATGGACTCCATTCCGGAAAGCGCCATTCCCGAAGCGGCTCGCATTCGGCCCGGCGTACCCTTCGATCCGGCGGCGGCAACGGCGGCGTACATCGCAACGATTCCCGCCAAGGATCGGGCCCGCTCCGATGCGTACTTCGAAGGTGGCTACTGGATTCAGCTCTGGGGTTTCCTGATTTCCGTTGCAGTCCTGCTTCTGTTTCTCCACCTGGGCTGGTCGCGACGGCTCCGCGATTGGGCTGACCGTCTCGGACCATGGCGGTGGGCCAGGACTTTCCTGTACTACGGAGCCTTCACGATCATTGGCGGTGTGCTCACGTTCCCCTGGACTGTCTATACCGGCTTCGTGCGGGAGCACGCGTACGGACTCGCGACGCAGAGCTTCGGTGGCTGGCTGGGCGACCAGGCAAAGGCTCTCGCAGTCAATCTCATCTTGGGCGGCATCGCCGTCGCCGTGCTCTACGCTGTTGTGCGCAAGCTGCCCCGGAGCTGGCCCGCGTGGGGCGCCGCAGCGTGTGTGGCGTTCCTGATTATCGGCTCGTTGATCGGGCCGGTCTTTATTGCCCCTCTGTTCAACAAGTACAGCCCACTGACCGATGCTCGGATCCGCGATCCCATTCTCCGGCTCGCTCGAACCAACGGAATCGAGACCGACAAGGTGTACCTCGTGGACGAGTCGCGTCAGTCGACACGGGTGAGCGCGAACGTGTCCGGCATCCTGGGGACCCAACGGATCAGCCTCAATGACAATCTGCTCCGTCGTTCGACATTGCCTGAAATCGAATCGGTCATGGGACACGAGATGGGACACTACGTGCTCCATCACGTCTACATGTACATCCTGTTCTTTACCCTGGTGATCGTGGCGGGCTTCGCGATACTGCGGTCCGGATTTCTCTGGGCCATGGCCCGCTGGGGCGATCGGTGGGGGCTGCGTGGCTTTGACGATCCAGCGGGATTTCCGCTCGCGATTCTGATTCTCTCCACCTACTTCTTTGTACTCACCCCGGCGTTCAACAACTTTATTCGCGCCGACGAAGCTGCGGCCGATATCTTCGGCCTCAACGCCGTACGCGAGCCGGACGCATCAGCTCTGGTCGATCTCAAGCTGGTGGAATATCGGAAGGTCGATCCGGGACCGATCGAAGAGTTCCTGTTCTACGATCACCCCAGTCCCAGAAGTCGGATCTATCAGGCCATGCAGTGGAAGGCGGAGCAGCTGGCTCCGCCGAGTCGCTAGGGTCCGAGCGTCGAGTCCAGCTCGGCCAGGCAGGTTGGGCAAAGACCGTGGGTGAAGTCGGCCTCCGAGTGGCGTGTGATATAGGTCTCGAGCTGGACCCAGTCGCCATCGTCGCCCCGGATTTTCTTGCACGAAGCACAGATCGGGAGCAAGCCGCGCAGCACTTTGAGCCCGGCAAGCGCCGCCTCCAGCTCCCGTTCCCGCGCCGACTCCTGCAGCCGCCGCTCAGTCACGTCGGTAAACGAGATGACGGCACCGTATGGCACCTTGCTCTTGCGTCCAATGAGTGCCTGCGAATTGATCTCGAGCCACTGAACCGTCCCGTTCCCTTGATCCAGGCCGAGCACCACCCGAAGGCATGGCTCGCCGGTGCGCAGCGTGACGACATCCGGGCGTTGGTCGAGGGGCGATGGTGAGCCATCAGGCAGGATGATGCGCCATGGGGAATCGGCCGCCCCCTTGCCGAAAAGGTGCTCCGGCGACGTTCCCAGAATCCGCTCCGCGCTCGCATTGCTTTCCTTCACCGACCCGCTCGCATCGCAGAAGACGATGCCTTCTTCGAGAGCCGCCAGTACTGCACCGGATCGCTGCTCGCTTTCCCGGAGCTTCTGCTTGGTTCGCCAGTAGTCGGTGATATCGACGGCGTGGCCGATGACGTAGGGCTCATCGGTGTCGCCTTCGTGCAGGACGTTCCGGTAGGCCCATAGCCGCTCTTCTCCGTCGCGACGGCTCAGCCGCAGAACGCCGTGATCGATCTTCTCACGCCGGATCCGTTCGAGATACTCATCGAAAAGCGGTTGCAGCCAGGGAGCAAGCAGAGTTCGTCCATTGCGGCCGATGAGATCCGCCGGGGTGACGCCGAGCTCTGCTGCCGAGGCTGGGTTGGTGTAGCGAAGAACACCGGTAAGATCGTGGACGCAGATCAAGCCCTGGCTCTGCTCTACGATGCCGCGATACATCCCCTCGGACGACCGGGGTCTTGTTGTCTTCCTGCCCACCGCTTCACCTCAGTCGCCGCAGGAACGTCGGGGGGTCGCGCGGCGCTTCACAGATATGGAGCCGGCCTCCCGCTGTCAAGCAATATCGATGCTGCCCGATGCCGCCTGCGGTCTCCCGACCAGCTGCTGACGCAGGATGGCATAGAGTACTACGTCCTCGAACCGGCCCCATTTGCGCACTCGCTGGCGCAAAACGCCTTCGCATTGCATGCCGATCCGCTCCAGGACCCGCCCCGAGGGTCGGTTCCGCGCCATGTGGTGGGCATAAATCCGATTGAGCCCGAGCTGCTCGAGGCCATAGTGCACGAGCGCGCGAGCCGCTTCGGTGGCAAATCCCTGATTCCAGTAGGGGACGCCAATCCAGTACCCCAGCTCGGCCTGCAGATTCTCGGCGTCGATGTCGCGGAGAGAGGCACATCCGACCAGCCGACCGTCAGGTTGGCGATGGAGCGCGAAAATCAACTCCTTTCCTTCCTCCGCGCCCTTCGTCTGAAGCGTGAGAAAACGCTCTGCGTCCGATCGTTGGTACGGGTGTGGGATCGACAAGGTCGTATCGGCGATTTCGGGCGCCCCCGCCAGCTTCTCCAGCTCGGGTATCTCCTCCGGGTCGAACCGACCCAGCAGCAGCCGCTCGGTGCGGATGGCGGGCAGATCACTCATCCGGATTTCCGCCTGCGAGCCTTGCTCCGGCGACCCCGGGTCTTCGGCCGCCAGCGCACTCGCTTCAATGCCACTCGCCCACGAAGGTCGAACCCCACCCCCTCTTCCTCCAACCGCATTCGTTGCGACAACTCTTCGCCCGGCCGGCGCCGCCGGCTCACCTCACCCTTTGCATTGATGACTCGGTGCCAGGGAAGCGAAGTGGTGGAGGACAACGCATGCATCGCATAGCCCACCTGCCGAGCGTGGCCCGGCAGACCGGCCAGCTCCGCGATCTGTCCATAGGTGGCAACTTTCCCGCGCGGAATGCGGCGAACCATTTCATAGATCCGGCTGTAGGAGCTCGATGCCACTGAGCCTACCAGAAGCGTGTCACGACCGCCGGTTCGCCAGCCGCCGGACGAACTTGAGTCCCGACCACAACTCGTCTACCGCGCATACCTTGACGTCGACCAGCCCGGCTCGAAGGCCGATCTCGCGCACGACATCTTCGGTGAGGTCGGTTCCGGTGTTCGCCGATTTCTTGGGCCACGAGATCCACGCCATACCGTCATCCGCCAACGAGCGAGCCAGCGTCGGAAACTCCTTTTCCAACTCGCTCCGACTCGTTACGAAGCAATGGATGAAGCGGGCCTGCTTGCCCAGCCGGTTGACGAAGGTGACATCGGCCGGCACCGGTTTGAGCAGGTCGATGTAAGCGGGAGGAGCAGCGAGGGCAGTCACAATGGTACCGGGCTTGATGCCGAGCTTATCAGCGAGCGTCTTCGACGAGTAGCCGGCCATTACCGATCACGAAACGTGTCGCACGCGTCGATCTGGCCCGACTTGAATCCGGCCTGGAACCACTGGGTGCGTTGCTGCGAGCTGCCGTGAGTAAACGCCTCCGGATGCACGGCGCCGCCGCCCATTCGCTGAATCCGGTCGTCCCCGACCGCGGCGGCCGCATTTAGCCCTTCTTCTACGTCTCCCTGCTCCAGGATGTCACGGTGCGCCGTGGAATTGGCCCACACGCCCGCATAGCAGTCCGCCTGCAGCTCGAGTCTGACCGACAGTTCGTTCCCCAAATCCGGCCGACGCTGCTGCGCTTTCTGTACCTGCTCCTCGGTGCCGAGCAGTCGCTGGACGTGATGGCCGATCTCGTGCGCCAGGACGTAGGCCTCCGCAAAGTCGCCCGGAGCGCCGAAGCGCCGGCGCAGCTCGTCATAGAACCCGAGGTCGATGTAAACCTTTTCGTCACCCGGACAGTAGAACGGCCCCGTCGCCGACTGGGCGAAACCACAAGCCGATTGTATCGCGTCGCGGAACAAGACGAGCTTCGCATGTCGGTATGAGCTGCCGCGAGCGGCGAACAGGCGCTCCCAGGTCCCCTGCGCGTCGTCCAGAACGAACGAAACGAAGTCTGTCAGCTTCTCTTCTTCGGGGGAGGTCGCGACTTGTCCGGTGGGCGCCCCTCCTTGCCCGCCGTCTCCGCCGAGTAATCCCAGGAAATCGCGCTTGAAGATGAGACTAAGGATGAGAAGAATGACCAGGCCGCCCAATCCGAGGCCCCGCCCGCCGCCCGGAATAAACCCGCCACCGGAGCCGCCTTCGCCCCGTCGATCTTCGAGGTCCTGGCTCCGACCACCCGGTGTCCATCGCACGGCAAGCTCCCAGCGTGGGCTTCTCCGAAGGCTATCCTACTCTCGCTGAAGCCGCCACTCGACCAGGGCCTTCGCGGCCAGCGTCACCAAGGCGAGCAGGGCGAGCAGCGAGGCCACCGCAAATGCGCCCACGAAGTTGTATTCGTTGTAGAGAATCTCGACGTGGAGCGGCATCGTGTTGGTCACGCCCCGGATGTGTCCCGACACAACCGATACGGCGCCGAACTCTCCCATTGCGCGGGCATTGCAGAGGATCACGCCGTAGAGGACGCCCCAACGGATATTGGGGAGGGTAACCCGCCAGAAGGTCTGCCACCCGGTGGCCCCGAGCACCACGGCCGCCTCTTCGTCTTCTGTGCCCTGCGCTTCCATCAGCGGAATCAGCTCGCGGGCGACAAAGGGGAATGTCACGAAGATCGTGGCGAGGACGATTCCCGGCACGGCGAAGATGATCGTGATGTTGTGCTCGTCCAGCCAGGGGCCGAGCCACCCCTGCGTGCCGAACAGCAGCACATAGATCATGCCGGAGATCACGGGCGAGACCGCGAACGGAAGGTCGATGAACGTGATCAGCAGGTTCTTGCCCGGAAACGAAAACTTCGCGATGGCCCAGGCGGCGGCGATGCCGAAGACGAGATTGAGCGGCACCGCGATTCCTGCCGCGAGCAAGGTAAGCCTAATGGCCGCCAGCGCGTCCGGCGTGACCAGCTCCCTTCCGTACGCCGCCCACCCCTTCGCCAGCGCCTCGGCGAAGACCGAGGCAAGCGGCAACACCAGGAACAATCCCATGAACGCCAGGGCGATGGCCGTGAGGCTCCAGCGCACCAGCGGTGACTCCGTCGTCGCCGCCGTCATGGGGCGCGGTGCTATACCCGGGGGGGCAGTGCCCACAACGGTAGTCATCTGCCTCTCACCCGGCCGCCTGCCGGCGACCCAGCCACTGCAGCACGTTGATGGCGAGCAACAAGGCGAAAGACGCCACTAGCATCACCACCGCGATCGCGGTCGCGCCGGCATAGTCGAACTGCTCCAGCTTGGTCATGATGAGGAGAGGTGCGATCTCGGTCTTCATCGGCATGTTGCCGGAGATGAACACCACCGATCCGTATTCACCGATCGCGCGTGCGAAGGCCAGCGCAAAGCCGGTGAGAATCGCCGGCCCCAGCATGGGGAGGAGCACCTTCCAAAAAATCTGACCCCGCGTGGCGCCCAGGCTGGCCGCCGCTTCCTCGACGTCCGCGTCCAGATCCTGAAGCACCGGTTGCACCGTACGCACTACGAACGGGAGTCCGATGAAGGTGAGCGCCAGCATGACGCCGAGTGGTGCGTAGGCAACCTGAATACCAAGGGGAGCAAGCTGGGAGCCCATCCAGCCGTTAGGCGCGTAAAGTGTGGTGAGCGCGATGCCCGCGACTGCCGTTGGGAGTGCGAACGGCAGATCGACCAGCGCATCCATGAGGCGGCGGCCGGGAAATTTGTAGCGCACCAGCACCCAGGCGACCAGCACACCGAACACGGAGTTTACGGCCGCCGCGATGAGCGACGCGAAGAAGCTGAGACGATAGGACGCCAGCACCCGCGGCGACGTGACGGCTTCCCAGAAGGCGTGCCACCCAAGGCCGCTGCTCTTCACGAAGATGGTAGAGAGCGGAAGGAGTACTACGAGGCCCAGGTACGTCAGGGTAAACCCTAACGCGAGCCCGAACCCGGGCAGCGCGCTCTTCTGGCGCCGGACCCTCATGCCTTACCCGGCTGGTAGATCTGATCGAAAACGCCGCCGTCCGCGAAATGGGTGGCCTGGGCCTTCGCCCACCCACCGAATACCTCGTCGATTGTGAACAGGTTGATCTTGGGGAACTGGGCCGAGTACTTCTGCGCGATCGCCTGGTTCCGGGGACGATAGAAATGCTTGGCCGCGATCTCCTGCCCCTGGTCGGAATAGAGGAACTGGAGATAACCCTGGGCCACCGCCTCGGTCCCATGCCGTTTCACCACTTTGTCCACCACGGCCACCGGCGGCTCCGCCAGAATGCTCAGGGTCGGAACCACAATCTCGAACTTGTCCTGCCCCAGCTCCTTGGCCGCGAGGATGGCCTCATTCTCCCAGGCGATCAGCACGTCGCCGATGCCCCGCTCCACGAAGGTGGTCGTCGAGCCGCGAGCGCCGCTGTCGAGCACCGGGACGTTGTGATAGAGCTTGGCCACGAACTCCCGCGCCTTGGCTTCGTCGCCGCCCCAGCGCCGAAGCGCGTAGCCCCACGCGGCGAGATAGTTCCAACGGGCGCCGCCGCTGGTCTTGGGATTCGGCGTGATGACGGAGATCCCAGGTCGGATCAGATCGTCCCAGTCCTTGATGTGCTTCGGATTTCCCTTGCGCACCAGCAGCACAATGGTCGAGGTATAAGGTGCGCTGTTATTGGGCAGGCGCTTTTGCCAGTCCCTGCCGAGAATGTTTCGCTGGGCAATGGCGTCGATGTCGTACGCCAGCGCCAGCGTCACGACGTCGGCGGGGAGTCCGTCAATCACCGCGCGGGCCTGCTTCCCGGAGCCGCCGTGCGACTGCTGCACCGTGACGCTCTGTCCGGTCTTTCCCTTCCAGAAAGCCGCGAAGGCGGTGTTCACTTCCTGGTACAGCTCGCGGGTCGGATCGTACGACACATTGAGCAGCGTTACGTTCTTCGGCGCCGATTGTGCTTCTGATCCGGCGCAGGCCGCTCCGAGCAGCGCCAGTGGCAACAACAGACCCGTCGCATATGTGGTTGCACGTCGCATAGTTTCTCTCGCTTGGTTCATAGCATTAGGGCCCATGGTGCCCTCAGAACGCCACCTGGAACCGGGTGAGCAGCGCCTTCTCGGTATCACGATCCGCACCGCCGGCGGCGCCGCCGTCGAAACTCGTCTGGCCATAGTTCACCGCGATCTTTATCCGCCGCTCGGCGTACCAGTTGAGGCCCACCGCCCATTCTTTTGCCTTGCGGGCCGAGCGCGCTGGATTGGCGAAGGTGGGAAACGCTTCATCGTCAACGGTGAGCTCACTGTATCGTCCCACGACTTCGAAGGCACCGTAGCCCCCGGCTGTGACCGGTTTCTTGGGAGACAAGCCGCGGTAGCTCGCCTTCTCCCCCGTCAGCGCGAACGAGCCCGCCGCCTGCCACGCCGTCGCTCGAATCTCGGCGGTGGCTGCGCCACGGCTCACCTCCTGCGATGAGCGAATCCACTCGCCCAGAAGCCCCAACGGCCCGATGCGCCAATACGCCTGAGGCGAAATCCGCCAGCGCTGACCGTTGGCTACGGCGGCGACGGCCGTGGTATCGCTGCGATAGCTGAAGAAGGTGTTCTGCCCGGGGGTCCTGTATAACGGAAGCGCGGGTGAAGCCTGAGTGCCGCGCTCGTTCCCGATAGTGCCCCCAACTCCCACACTCAGGCCGTTCAGGAACACAATGCTCGACCGCTTGAACGGCGTGAAGTAGAGCCTGGCCTCCAGGTCTTTACCGTCGCCCAGGTCGGTATCGAGGCTCCCTCCGTCCACGTCGCCATCAAAAATCCCGATGTCGTAGTGCACCAGCGTGTCCGCAACGTCGCCAGTGAGCTCGAAGCCCAGATCGCGGTTGGGTGCGATCGCCGTAGGAAAGGCGCGCTCGATGAACAGGATGTCCGTCGCCGACTGCAGCCGCTCGAGGCCGACCGGGCCCTTGAACTTCCCGGCCTGGAGCTTGAGGTACGGCTGAATTTTCGCGGCCACGTAGCCGTCCTGGATGACTGCAGTGCCACCGCCCCAGTCCGGCAGCAGACGAAAGTCGAAGTACTTGAATACCGTGCCCTCGATCAGCGCGCGGGCCCGGCGCAGCAGAAACGTGTTGGTGAGACGGTTGGCAGGATCGTCGAGGAACGTGCGGCTGTCGGCCTGGATGTAGCCGCCGAGATGCAGCGCGAACTTCCCATCCGAGGAGCGAAGCCAGAAGCCGTCCTTGTCCGTGCTCAGCTTGGGCCGGTCCTTGGCGGCCGTGGCCAGGCTGTCCTGCTCCAGCTCGCGCTGACGCTTGAGTACCCGGATCTCCTGATCCAGCTCCTGCAGGCGCTCCTCGACTGAAGCCGTATCTGGTTGCGCCACGGCGCGCGTGGTATCCTGCTGCGCCTCAGCGGGCCGGACGCTTCCAACAGTCCCGGCGAATCCGACACTTAGCATTGTCATTGCCCATCCAAACCGGACCACGCGCACGAAACCCTCGCTTTCGAGTCAAGGGCCTCCGGCAGTCCGGTCGGCCAAGGGCGTTGAGCCACCATGTCTATTGCCCGCTATTCGAGCCCGATTCGGAGCTCGCGAGCCGCACACGCTCGCGCCGTTCGAGCTGCACGACTTTGGAGTCGTGCACGACAACCTCTATGGATCCGAAGCGTAGTCCGCGCAGAGCAGCTGCAAGTGCGGAAGCGAGCGCGGGATCGAGGCGATCGCCATTCGTTGTCGAGTAGGTCGCGGCCATAGTCCGTTATGCTCCCGTCCGGAGGGGCTATGGGCAGGCCATGTGCCGCCGGTGGTCGCAACAGTTAAATTTTTAAGATTGAATGACTTAAGTGGTTATGAATGGGATGGGGCGCCGCAAGCCGTGTAATACCACGGCATATTCCAGCTTATTTGATGGGTAATTTGTCAATCCGTGATATGCGACGGAATCGACCCGGCCCTGCATGCCAATTGGCAGCGGATCGGCGGCTTAAGCAACCTCGCGCTTCATTCCCTGTACAACCGACGCAGTCGCCAGAAGCGCGTCGCGCAGGCGCACTACCTCACCCACGACGATGACCGCCGGTGAGCCAATGCCCTCCCGCCGAGCCTTCTCGATGATATCGGCCAGCGTCCCATCTACCACTCGCTCGGTCGGCAAGGTTCCGTTCTCGATCAGAGCGATGGGAGTGTCCGCCGAACGACCGTTGATCCGCAGATTCTCGACCACGTCGGCCAGCCGCTCCACTCCCATCAGTACAATCAGCGTAGCCATGCGGGCCAGCGCTCCCCAATCGAGCGGATCGCTGCCGTCCTGCGCCCGATGCGCCGTCGCGACCGCAAAGCTTCCGCCGTACCCGCGGGTAGTGACCGGGATCGACGCCCGCGCAGTCACGCCCACCACACTCGAAACACCGGGCACGACCTCCCAGGGTACCCCAGCTTGGGCGCACGCGAGCGCCTCCTCGACTCCGCGACCGAAGACGAAGGGATCGCCGCCTTTGAGGCGCACGACCGACTTTTTCAGCTTGGCTTCCCGTACCAACAGAGCATTGATCCCTTCCTGCGGCATGCAGTGGCCACCGGGTGCTTTTCCCGCATATACCAGGTCCGCATCGGCAGGCGCCTCGTCCAGCAGCGCGTGACTCACCAGCCGGTCGTACACTACGACATCGGCTCGCCGAAGAACCTCGAGGCCCCGAGTGGTGATGAGCTTGGGGTCGCCCGGACCGGCGCCGACCAGGAATACGGTTCCGACAGCCTTGGTCCCGCTCGATGCATTGGTGACGTTGTCTACGCGCGACCTGGAGTTCTGTGCCCCGACGTGGCGCGCGGATCCCGACGGGATCTCTACGCCCATAATCTCTGACATTCGCTGCCGAGCGCGGTCCTCCTCTCCTGCGCGAAGAAGCGCCAGCACATCTGAGTCTACCAGGCGGTACCAGAGCCGCTTACGGATCTGAAAGTCCGGGAACCTGTCGGCCAGAGGCGCACGAATGGACCCTGCCAGCTCGAGGAATCGTCCGTACTCATCGCCCAGCTCTCTCTCGAGCCGTTCGCGGATGCGAACAGCGAGGGCCGGGGCGTTGCCTGAGGTCGAGACCGCGACGACCAGCTCTCCCTGGCGTAGGATCGACGGCAGGATGAAGCCGCAGTAGGCGGGATCGTCCACCACGTTTACTGGAATTCGCCGCTTTTCTGCCTCCGCATGTACGGCGTGATTCACCTCGGGATCGTCGGTCGCCGCGATCACGAGGTGAGCATCCATGAGGTCACCCGGTTGGTAACTCCGACCGACATGCACCAGTCGATCCTCGCGGGCCCGCAGCGAGAGGCCGGGCGTCAACGCGGGCGCGATCACGGTCACCTCGGCGCCCGCCTCCAGCAGCGGACCGACTTTCCCTTCGGCAACGGTTCCACCACCGACGACCACGGCCCGCCGATTACGGAGGTCGAGCAGCACGGGGTAGTAGTTGGGCCGAGGGGGAGCGGTCATATCATTCACCGACGTTTACATCTCGAACCGCGACGCCTTCGGGGGTGATCTCGAGCGAGATCTGTGCGTCGCCGGTCCGAATGGCGAGTCCGTACGCTCCCGGTCCCTTGGAAGTGAAGCTGACGCCGTCGAGCGCACGGCCCCGCAACGCTGCCAGCGCCTCGTTCACCTCGGAAAGACTGCTACCGAGCGCGCGCCCTGCCGGGGTCGCTTGATAGAGGCGGACCGCAGCGGCCTCCGCTTGCGGCCCATGCAGCCGGCGAACGCGACCGGTGCGCAAGGTCAGCTCGAGCAGCCGTTCCAGCGGAGGAAGCAGCGGATCCCTGACTTCTCCGTCGACCAGCGCGCGAGAAAGGTCGGCGTACCCGGCGCTCGTCTCGGGATCGCTCACCGCTTCGCTCAGTGCCGCGGCTTCCACGGCTAGCGCCTCGCGCGCGGGCTCTTCAACGCGAACGCTCAACCAGCACCTCCAATTCGTGCTCAAACCCGCCAGTCTCGATGGTGCAGTGCATCCCGCACTCTTTGGGCGCGTTCTTCTCCCACCACCATCGCCCCGCGCGAGGATCCTCGCCGGGTGCGGTGCGCCGGGTGCACGGGGCGCATCCGATACTGGTAAAGCCCTGATCGTACAGGGGATGGTAGGGGACTTCGTTGGCGCGCAGGTAATCCCAGATCTCGTCGTGAGTCCAGTCTGCCAGCGGATTGAGCTTGGCGATTCCGCCATGCTCGTGGTCCAGCTCGATCTTTCGGATGTCGGCGCGGCTGGCCCAGGTCTCACGCCTGAGTCCCGTGATCCATGCGTCGAGGCTGTTCAGGGCCCGCTGGAGTGGGCGTACCTTGCGCACCTGGCAGCACAAGAGCCGTTGCGGCACCGACTCATAGAACAGATTGACACCGTGCTTGCGGGTCATCGCCTCCAGCTCGCGGGCATCGGGCGAATGCACCTCGATTTCGAGTTGATAGCGCTTTCTAACGGTGTCGATGATGTCGTAGGTCTCCTGGTGCAGTCGGCCGGTATCGAGGGTGAAGACCCGCACTTTCGGATCCAGCCTCCAGGCCATGTCGAGGAGGACCATTCCTTCCGCCTGAAAGCTGGTGCAGAGTGCGATACGGTCGCCGAACCGCTCGAGTCCCCAGGCAAGGAGCTCCTCGGGGGGCTTGTCGTCGAACGCGACCGCCAGCTCTCCCGCTTCGACATCGTCGAGCAGCTCCGGCTCATCCGCCGGCAGGATCCTCGCGACTGCCTCAGACATCGACCACCTCCGCGCGGCTGTCGCGCCGACGAAGCCGGCTCCGCGCCTCATCGATTGACACATCGGCCGCCACCGCGACCAGCCGCTCGTCCGGCTGACGGTCGGCAAAGCTCTTGAACGATTCCCATTCTGAGCGCTCGTCCAGCCATACCCGCACCAAGCGCTCCACGTGCGCGCCGACTTCCGGCGCCGGCACTCGGCGCACCAGCGGCACTCCGATCGCCGCGTTCACCCCCTGTCCTCCCCTCAGGTAGAGATCGTAGGCCTCCTGCTTCTCGCCTTCCGGCGTCCGCTCGCGCAGAGTCGTTCCCTGGAGCCCGATATCGCCGATCCAGTGCTGGGCACAGGCATGGGGACAGCCGTCGAGATTGATCCGGAGGTCCTCCACCTGGTTGCCGAACGAGGCCTCCAGCCGATCCATGATCTCGACCAGCCTGGGCTTGGTGAGCGACACGGCGAAGTTGCAGAGAGGCGAGCCGGTGCAGGCAACGCTGGTAGCCCGCATCCGGTTGAGCCCGAGCGGAAAGCCGATACCCTCCAGCTCGGCGACGGTGTCGGCCACAGCATCGCTGGGGACGTGCGTGATCATGAAATTCTGCTCTCGCGTGAGCCGGATCTCCCCGCCGAATCGTTCGGCGACGTCGGCGATACGGAGCAGCTGGCGTCCCTGGACCAGCCCTGCAGTCACCGGAAACGCGATGTAGTTGAGACCAGCCTGCCGCTGTGGATGCACTCCGGGTGCGTGTCCGCCGGCCAGCGGCAACGGCAACGGCCCATCGGCCAGCCGCCTGCCCAGTCGCTCTTCAACCAGGCGCCGGAACTCCTCCGGTCCCACATCGTCGATCATGAACTTGAGACGCGCCTTCACCCGCGACATCCGGTACTTGAGCGTCTCTTTCCAGACGTCGAGAATCGCCGCCAGGACCGTAACTGCTTCCGACGGCTCCACGAAGACGCCCAGCCCTCGAGACAGCCGTGGCACGCTGGCGAGTCCGCCGCCCACTCGAACCGCAAACCCGGCTCGGCCGTGATGGTGGACCGGCACCAGCGCGATGCAATTGATCTCGGGCACCGTGCACTGATGGGGGCATGCAGTCACCGTGATCTTCAGCTTGCGGGGCAAATCGGCGTAGTCGGGATTACCGTCGAAGAAGCGCGCCGCTTGGCGCAGCACCGGAGTGGCATCGAATACTTCGGCCGCATCGAGGCCCGCCACTGGGCAGCCGGTGATGTTCCGAACCGTATCGCCGCAGGCGCCGGCCTGGTTAAAGCCAGCGGTTGTAAGCCGAGCGAACACCTGCGGCAGATGACGCAGCTCGAGCCAATGAAGCTGAACGTTCTGACGGGTGGTGATCTCGGCGTACTCGCGGCCCAACTCGACCGAGAGCCGCGCGATGGTGCGCAGCTTGGCCGGAGTCAGCAACCCTCCGGGCGTCTTGACCCGCAGCATGAAAAAGCCGGTCTTGGGCTTGTCGTGGTATAGCCCGTACCACTTGAGCCTGACGATGTCTTCCTCCGGAACGGCCTCGTAGCTTCGGGTTGCGAGGAACGGCAGCTCGGCCAGGATATCGAGCGGAAGTTTCTCGACTTTGAGGCGCTCGATCGAATTCCGCCGGAGGACGTGCTCTTTGGTAATCGCTTCTGCCACTTGCCGACTTGCTCCCGAAAAGGAAAAAGGCCCGGGGGAGCAATCCCGCGGGCCTCGCTGCTCCCGACGTGGCTCCGTGTGTGCTAACACCGGAGCCCGTCGGGTTCGTTCCGTCCGCTACGTTCGCCAGAGAATGGCGCCGCGCGCGCGAACCCTGTGGCTCCGCGAGCGACAACAACACATCAGGGCGAATGCAGCGTCGGTTTGCATCATGCTGCATGTATATACGGGGTGGCCCTGTCCGGTGTCAACCACCGACGACCTCCCACAGCCCTAAGCGGCTTTGCAGCCCGCGCTTTGGCCCTCGGAGCCCCACCAGAAAGACCCCTCGATGGAGGGCACCGGACTTGCCCCGCTCGTGGCCATGACAGGCGCCTCCAACGCCCCGGACACCGAAAGCCCGGACGCCTGGACCCGGCTCGGGCCCTATTGGCGATTGCCGCTGCTCATCTGGCTCGGGTGGACCGGCTGGCGTCACCTCACCGATCCCGACTACTGGAGCATCTTCTCCGGCATCATCTTCGGGTCCCACGAGTTCGGCCATTTGTTCTTCGCCTTCATGGGGCAGTTCATGGGCGTGGCCGGGGGCAGCCTCATGCAACTGTTGGTCCCGATCGGCGCCGGCGCACTGCTGCTCGCCCGGCGTGATTACTTCGGCGCCAGCGCCGCGGGGTGCTGGCTCTCGTTCAGCCTGAGCAACCTCGCGGTCTACGTGGGTGACGCGGTGGCGCAGGAGCTTCCGCTGGTGAGCTTCAGTCCGGATGGTGGGGAGCACGACTGGTTTTATCTGCTCGACCACTTCAACGCGTTGGGCTACGACTTACAGCTGGCCCTCGTCATCCGCCGTATAGCGTTGCTTGTGCTCGCGGCGTCTTTTTTGACGGGACTCTGGTGGGCGATCCGGCGGCCTCACTCAGCTATCAGCTATCAGCTATCAGAGGAGCGCCACGGGGGGCGGAGCCTCCCCGGAAGGGGAGTAGCTGATAGCTGATAGCTGATAGCTCTCTCTCAGTCCGCCGCATCCGCGTCCGGGTCCGCAGCCACCAATCCCTGCTTCATCAGATAGTCCAGAATCAGCCGGGCATTCTGCTCCGGTGTGTGGCCCACCGTCGTGAGCGTAAGCTCCGGCTTGAGCGGGGGTTCGTAGGGATCGCTGATGCCGGTGAAGTTCTTGATCTCGCCCCGGCGGGCCTGTGCGTAGATCCCCTTGATGTCCCGACGCTCGCATTCCTCCAGCGGCGTATCCACGAATACTTCGATGAAACGGTCGGCCCCGGCCATGGCGCGGGCTTCGTCCCGGGTTGCCCGATACGGACTCACCGCGGCACAGATGACCAATCCACCGTGCCGCACGATCTCGGCGGCAACATATCCGATGCGGCGGATGTTCATGTCCCGGTCTTCCCGACTGAAACCGAGCCCCTTGGAGAGCATCGTCCGGACGACGTCGCCGTCGAGCACGGTCACCTGCCGCCCCCGCTCGAGCAGGAAGGCCGTCAGCACATCAGCGGTGGTGGACTTGCCCGATCCGCTGAGACCGGTAAACCACACGCACACGCCCTGGTGCAGCCGAGGCGGATATGCCTCGCCCAGAATCCGCGCGACTTCAGGTCGCGTGAACCACTCGGGCAACGACCGCCCCTGATTCAGGTAGTCGTTACGCACCTGGGTGCCGGAAATGGTGGCCGTGCGCACCCCCTGTTTCACCTTCGAGATCTCTTCGTACCGGTCCTCGTCCGGCAAGTAAGTGAGCTCGTGGAACGGAACCATCGAGATGCCCAGCTCGGACTGGTGTTTCCTGACCAGCTCCTGCGCATCATAGGGGCCGTAGAACGGCTTGCCGCTCGAGTCGTTGCCCGGTCCAGCGTGGTCGCGGCCGACGATAAAGTGGTTCGCGCCGTGGTTGCGCCGGATGATCGCGTGCCACAGCGCTTCCCGCGGCCCGGCCATGCGCATGGCCAGCGGAAGCAGCGAAAGCAGGATGCGGTCCGGGTCGTAGTGATGTCGCGCCAGCGCCTGATAGGTGCGCACGCGCGTGTAGTGATCGACATCGCCGGGCTTGGTCATTCCCACTGACGGGTGCAGCAACAACGCGCCGTCCACGGCGCGGATTGCCCGCTTCGTCAGCTCTTCGTGAACCCGATGGAGCGGATTCCTCGTCTGGAACGCGACCACATTCTTGTGCCCCATCGCAAGCAGTTTGTTCCGTACCTGGGCCGGGGTTAGCCGGAGTCCCTGAAAGTCGTGATGTGGCGGCAGGCGGAGCACGGTGAGCTTGCCTGAGATGTTCAATGGCCCCCAACGCCGGCTTTCCGCGAGCAAAGGATGTTTGGCATCCGTTGTCCCCAGCGCCTGACGGCCGAGCTCTTCGCGATCCCAGGGATAAATCTCTTCGATCAGCATGGTCGCGAGGAGGTTGTTCTTGGCATCGCGCAGTGCGACCTCGGTGTCGAGCTTCACCGCGGCCCCCTCCTCGACCGGAAGCGCCACCGGAATCGGAAAGAGTGCTCCGCCGGCCAGCCGCATCTCGCCCAGCACGCGGTCGTAGTCGGCGCGGCCCATGAAGCGATCGAGGGGGGAGAATGCGCCGGTGGCCAGTAACTCGAGGTCGCACACCGCACGATCCGAGATCTGTATAGAGGGCAGCCGCGTCGCCGCGGCCTTGAGGTCCGCCAGCTGCGCCTCGGCCGCCAGCAAATCAACCAATACGCCGCCGTGGGGCGGTACCAGGACATCCGCGATCGTTTCCGCCACGCTGTCTCCTCGAGGGGTGAAGGACTGACGAAGTTAGCCGGGCAGGCACTGAAGTTGCTAGTTATTTTCGGCTCCCATGACACCGTCCGCTTCCGTACCCGAACTCAGCGCGGCATCACTTGAGCAGCTGGAAGCCATTGCACGCCGCGCTGGTGACGCAATCCTCGCGCACTACCACGGCGAGCAGTCGGCCGAGCTCAAGGCTGATAAGAGCCCCATCACGGCGGCCGATCGCGCGGCGCATACTGTAATCAGCCAAGCTCTCGCTCGATGGACGCCCGATGTCCCGGTAGTCTCCGAAGAGGGCGATCTGCCTCCCGCCGACGTCCGCCAGAGCTGGCGCCGGTTCTGGCTGGTGGATCCGCTCGACGGAACCAAGGAATTCATTCAGCGCAACGGTGAGTTCACGGTCAATATTGCGCTGATCAGCGACGGCGAGCCCGTTCTCGGAGTCGTGTTCGCTCCGGCTCTGGACCTGCTTTATGTGGCCGGACGGGGGCTGGGCGCCTGGAAGCGCAAGAGCGGCCGTCCGGCGGAGCGGCTCCTATCATATCCTGTGCCGCCGGGAACGCCTCTCGTGGTGGCGGAAAGTCGGTCCCATCCATCTGCGGAGCTGGAGCAATTTCTGACGACGGTACCTATAAAAAGCCGGGTTCGGGCCGGTAGCTCGCTCAAATTCTGCTGGATTGCCGAAGGAAAGGCAGACATTTACCCGCGATTCGGGCGCACCATGGAGTGGGACGTGGCGGCAGGTGATTGTGTGTTTCGCGAAAGTGGCGACGGTCGGCCACGGTCGTCGCCGCTTCGCTACAACACGCCGGGGCTCGACAACACCGGCTTCATCATTGGGGGAGTCGGGTCCGATGATTGATCTGGCCTCCAGGGGGAGACGATAGCGTGTACCGAGAGACTCATGCCCGATCCGTAGCCAAGGCGGTATCCTGGCGCGTCATGGGCACGATAGCCACGTCGCTGATCGTATTGGTGGTCACCCGCCGTTTGGTGCTCTCGCTTGCGGTGGGCCTCTTCGAATTCGTGTCCAAGATCGGGTTCTTCTGGTTGCACGAGCGCGCATGGGAACGCCTGCGATTCGGCCGTGAGGAAGTGCAGCCTGTGGTTGTCTGGCTGACGGGACTCCCCGCCTCGGGCAAGAGCACGCTCTCTCAATGGGTCTCCGATGCGCTCCGCCGCAAGGGCTTCAAGGTCGAGCAACTCGACGGCGAGATGGTTCGTCGACTCTTTCCGCAGACCGGCTTCACCCGACCTGAGCGCGACGAGCACGTGCGGCGCCTGGGCTTTCTCGCGAGCAAACTCGAGCAGCAAGGCGTTTGCGTCGTGGCCGCGACTGTATCGCCGTACGCCGACTCCCGCGCCTTCGTCCGCAGCGTCTGCCGAAACTTCCTCGAGGTGCATGTAGCCACGCCGGTCGCCGAATGTGAACGTCGCGACCCCAAGGGCCTCTATGCACAAGCCCGGCGGGAAGAGATCCGCAACTTTACCGGTGTGGACGATCCCTACGAAGCGCCGCTCAGCCCCGAGGTTCGGGTCGATCCTGGTACGATGACCATCGAGCAGGCCGGCACTCAGATTCTTGCCGCCGTGCAAGAGCGCATGCGGTCTCGTCCCGGGCCCAACGATCGTTCAGGAGATGTAGCCCAGACCCGCAAGTCGCTCCTTGATGATCGCCTCGCCGTCGGCTGACGTCGTCGAGGGTCGCTGCGGGGTGACGCCTGCCACCAGTGACCTCCCCTGCATCGACGACGGCACATCGTAGCCACCCAGCTCGAGCAACGTCGGACCGACATCGAGTAAGCGCGCACCGCTGACCTCGCCTTGCAGCGGCAGGTTCGACGCGGCCAGGATGAACGCTCCATATTGGGCGTGATTGCAGTCGTCAGGCCCGGTGTCGTTTTCCTGGATGTGCAGCCGGCCGTATCCCACCCCACCTATCGATCGCCAGTAAAGCGCCCCGAAGTGTGCGATGAGATCAGGCGGGACGTTGCGGAGATTCCGATAGATCTCGTTCGGCTTGAAGACGAGCGTCCCCATGGACTTCCCCTGGTCGTCCGGAAGAGCCTCGAGCCGCCCCTTGACCTCGTCCCGAAACGACTCGTAGTCCGCCTGGTCGATCACCCCTTCGGGCTCGCGGCCCTTCACGTTGAAGAACACCCGCGCGTAGTAGCCGCCCTCGCTCCACACCTTGGTCTTGGCCCAGTTGACGTCGAGCTTGTCGAAGGCGGTGACCGTCTTCGGCTGCTGGTTGAGAACCAGCAGCCCCTCTTGCACCAGCCACTCGTTGACACAAAAGCCGCCTTCGAGGCGCTGGGCCCCGTGATCCGAGACCACCAACACCACGGTGTCGTCGGTGAGCAGCTCCAGAACCCGCCCGATCTCTTCGTCCAGGTGGAGGTAGTAGTCCCTGATCACGTCCCGGAAAGGACTGTTCGGGTCGTGCAGTACGTGCTCGGGATCGTGGTGGCTCCAGAAGCCGTGGTGGACTCGGTCGAGTCCGATGTCCACGAAGTGGAAGTATTGCCAGTCCGCATTGGCGAGGTAGTGGCGGACGACCTGGAACAGCTTCTTGCTCATTCGGAAGATCTCGCCCCGAAGCCACTCCTTGCGGTCGGTGCGGAAACCCTTTACGTCCACCTCATACTCACCGACCAGGTTCGCGATTTCGGCTTTCACCGAAGCGGGATGGGTGTACTCGTCGGCGACGGGGTCGGGCGTCAGAAAGCAGCCCACACAGATGCCGTTGACCTTGCGGGGAGGATACGACGGCGGCACGCCGATCAAGACCGAGCGGCCACCCTCGCGCGCCACCTGGTCCCACATAGCAAGCTCCTGAATGGACTTCGCGTTCGCGATTTTAAGCCCGCCGTAGGAGTGGTCCGATCGATTCCGAAAACCGTAGACGCCCAGCGAGCCGGGATCCTGGCTGGTAGACATGCACATCCAGGCCGGCACTGTGATCGGGGGAATCACGCTTTCGAGCCGACCGTAGCATCCGGCCTCCATGAGCCGCCGAATGTTGGTGAGCCGCTGGTCCTGCAGGAGGATTTCGGGAGCGGCGCAGTCGAGGCCGATGACGAGAATCTTCATGAGAGGAGCTCCTCTCCTTCCATTGCCGATCCGCGAGGCGCACCGAGAGCGGCGAGAATCGTGGGCGCCAGGTCCACCAGCCGAGCCCCTTCGCTTCGGAACGACCGGTTCATGAGCAGGATGCCGGGAACCAGCGCAGGGTCAACGATGTGGTCGCCGCTCCAGCGCTTGACGTTGTCTTCGAACAGGTCAGCGGGCACGCCCCCAACCGCAGTGGTCCACGATGCGCGGTAGCCCTCCGAAAAGCGAACCACCAGATCGGGCGACTCGGTGGCATACGGCCCCGAATACGCTGCGCGTCGCGCGGTGACGCCCCGAATCGCCACCTCACCGGAGATTGGATCTTTGAGCCCGGTGAGGCCGTCTTCGATCCGCTGGCTAAGCGCTGAAGCCTCGTCAGGCGTGACGATCCCTTCGCCCTCTCGTCCGCGCAGATTCAGGTAGACGCTTCCGATTCCCACGGCGTATGCCTTTGTGCGAGCCCAGTCGACCGATCGGAGATACTCTCCGGCTTCCTCTCCGGGAGCGACACCGGGCTTGAGCGCCAGGAGGCCCTCCTTGAGGAGCCATCCGTTCAAGTGGACCCCACGCCGGAAGCTGGTGAAGCCGTGGTCGCTGAGCGTGATCACCAGCGTATCATCGTCCACCGCCTCGAGCACCCGGCCCAATATGGCGTCGCAGGTGCGATAGTGCTGCTCGATGACATCGTCGAATCCCTCGACTGGAGCGGCCCGTTGCGCCGGATGATCCCGCTCGAGGAATCGCCAGAACATGTGCTGAATCCGGTCCGGCGTATCGAAGAGGCAGAAGACGAAGCCGTCACGCAAGCGGCTGAGCTCGTGCTGTAGCATCCGCTCACGCTCCACCATGACGTCGGCGCACTGGGCCAGGTAGGCTCCCTCGCCGAATCGGCCGTTGTTGAGACCGCCGTGATCTTCCACCATGCCGGTGGTGTAGAAGGTGCCGACTTCCTCCGCCAACTCCTTGGCAAACTCCGCCGGCGCCGAAATGGGATACAGCAGAGCCGCTGCGGGATCGAAGTTGACGGGAGAAACGTAGAGCTCGAGGTGGGGATCGAGACCGATCAAGAGGAATCGGACCATACCGCTCATGCTCTGAAGCAGTCCCGCCTTGAACTTCACT
This sequence comes from Gemmatimonadota bacterium, assembly GCA_046733215.1. Classification (GTDB taxonomy): domain Bacteria; phylum Gemmatimonadota; class Gemmatimonadetes; order Gemmatimonadales; family GWC2-71-9; genus DASQPE01. The sequence goes on along the minus strand of JBKPOS010000002.1, from coordinate 540 downwards.
TTGATCCAGCCGGTCCAACCGCCCAGCTCGGCAGCAAGTTCGCCGTCGGTCCCGTCAATGCGAATGAGCACACGGCGGCCAGCCCGATCGATCCGGAGCGACATGGCCTGCTCCAGGTCGGCCCGAGTCTTGGGATGGCGGGGTCCGATAAGCCGGGTTTTGACCGTGTCGTCGGTGAGCTGAATCGGAATCAGGTGCTCGCTCTCGCCGCGGCGGGCGCCCGGATCGGTGGTGTAAAAGCCGGGGGTGCCCAGACCGCCCCGAAGATCCGGCACTCCCATCCCGGAGAGCATGTGCCCTTTGACGTCATCGGGAGGGAATGTGCAGGGACAACGGATCACTGCCGAAAGAATGCCCGCTTTGGAAAGAACGTCCCAGACGGCCTCGCCCCGCCGCAGGTTCACGGCGCGCGGGGGTAGGAACATGTTCTTCTGCTCGAATCGGTTCAACGAAAAATCCGCGAGATACGATTGTGGATCACGCCGAATGAAATCGTAGATGCCGTGGCCGCCGGGATTGGTTCCGGTCGCAAAGCTGGAC
>JBKPOS010000001.1:0-15060 GCA_046733215.1 Gemmatimonadota bacterium | reverse complement strand
TGCAGGAACTTGCCGGCAACAAGCCGTTCGCCTGGGAAACGCTGGGGGACGTGAGCGGCGGTGATGAGAATACCAAGTACTACGTGTCAGGTGGCTTTACAGACAACCCGGGCATCGTGACGAACACTTTCGCGAAGAAGGCAACTGTCCGGGTCAATGTAGACCAGAAGCTGGCCAGGCAATGGGACCTGCAGGTCAGCACTGGCTTCACACGGAATCAGACCGACCGCGGTATCACCAACAACGACAACAACGGCGGCAGCGTTACCTACGCGCTGGCGTACATTCCGAGCTTCCTGCCGCTCTTCAATTCGGACGGATCGTTCCGGGAACCGGAGGTGACCTACCTCCAGAGTAACCCGCTGCAGACTGCCGAGCTCTCAACGAACGATGAAGTGGTCAACCGCTTTACCGGGGGCGCCAACCTCTCGTTCCTGGCGCTGACCACCGAGCGTTCCAGCCTCAAGCTGGTCGGTGCCGCCGGGGCCGACCTGTTCACCCAGAAGGCCACCGTCATCGCGCCGCCCGAGCTGTTCTTCCAGCAGCCCAACGCCTTGCCCGGTGTTTCCGCGCTGGCCAACGGCGACAGCCGGTTCCTCAACTGGAACGCGAGCGCGATCCACACTTACAGTCCCGGGTCCTGGCGTGCCACGACGTCGGCGGGCGTCCAGTACGAGGACCGAAACCTCAACCGGGCGCAGGTGGTGGCCGAAGGACTGATTCCGGGGCAGACCAACATCGACCAGGGTGCGACCCTCGGCAAACAGTTCGAGCTCCGGACCACCGAGCGCACCTTCGCGTTCTACGGTCAGGAAGAGCTGGGCTTGATGAACGATCGGTTGCTGTTCACCGCAGGTGTACGCGGGGAGAAGTCCAGCGCCAACGGGGACGACAGCAAGTACTACTTCTACCCCAAGTTCTCCGCTGGATATCGCTTCGCCAATCTGTTCGGCGAGGGTGGCGATCTCAAATTCCGCGCCGCATATGGTGAGACGGGCAACCAGCCGCTCTTCGGGCAGAAGTTCACCACGCTGCAGGGCGGCACCACAATCGGCGGCAACGCGGGAACCCAGGTGAGCCAGACGGCCGGCCTCTCGACCATCCAACCGGAGCGCATTAAGGAGTTCGAGGGCGGCGTCGACGCCGCGTTTTGGCAGGGTCGGGCCACCTTCGAGTTCACTGCCTACTATCGGAAGACGGTGGATCTCCTGCTCAATCTGACGCCATCGCCTTCCACCGGCTTCAATCAGGAAGTCATCAACGGCGGCCAGTTCCGCAACTCTGGGTTCGAAGTCGCGCTGGGTTTTGCGCCTATTCAGAAGCAGAACACGAGTTGGCTGGTGCGCTCTACCTTCAACCGAGTCCGGACCAATGTGGACGCGCTGCCGGAGGGAATTACTACATTCCGGCCGGCCAACGCAGGATTCGGTCTTGCCTTCGGCGAATTCCTGGTGCAGACGGGGCGCCCGATCACTCAGATCGTGGGTTCGGTGCCCGATGCCGATGGCAACCTGCAGACGCTGTTCCTGGGCGAAGCCAACCCGAACTTCAGACTCTCGCTCTCGAACGACGTCACCATCGGCAAGTTGTTCTTCTCCTTCCTTTTCGACTGGCAGCAGGGTGGTGTGGCGCAGAACCAGACGCTCTCCCTGTATGACTGCAACGGTCTCTCGCCAGACTTCGACGGACCGGTCATCACCAATCCCGACGGGTCCAACCGGCCCCGCGGCCAGTACGGCTTCGACGCCTGCAACAACACGGGCGATGCCAGGCCGTTCGTGCAGTCCACCAGCTTCGTAAAGCTTCGCGAGGCATCGATCGGCCTGACCTTGCCGCGCAAGTGGGCGCGCGCTGTTATGGGGGCGAACGATCTTCGAGTCAGCGTGACCGGTCGCAATCTGTTGCTCTTCACGGATTACTTCGGGTATGACCCCGAGGTCAGCAATTACGGGCAACAGGCGATCGTGCGAAACATCGACCTGGGTCCCTATCCGCCGATGCGCAGCTTCCTGTTCAACATCTCGCTGGGGTTCTGACCATGCAGACACACGCACCGCGCCGCCTCAAGCTGGTGGCCTCTCTCGCGGGTGCCCTGCTGATCGGCGCCTGCGGTGATTTCAATGTTACCAACCCAAACCAGCCCACGCTGGAGGATCTGACCGACAATCCGACCCGCACCAAACTCGCGGTGGCGGCCACCGGATTGCTGGTGGGTATTCGGGTCGATGCGGACGATTACATCTGGCGTCTCGGATCTATGGGACGGGAAGGCGTCAACCTGTCGGGTAACAACCAGCCCGACTACCAGGAGCCCTATTTCGGGCCGCTCCAGGGCACTGGATTCGGGGCCGCCATATGGATCAACGAGTATCGGGAAGTGCTGAACGCCAACACCTATATCACCGCCGTTCCCAAGGCCACTCAGGCACCGGGTACTGAAGCACTGTCGTCGGCAGAGGTGTCGGCCTCGCTCGGTTTTGCCAAGACCCTCAAGGCCCTGGCGCTATTCTATGTGATTACGTCACACGGCTCGGTGGGCGCTCCGGTGGACGTGGGTCAGCCGATCACGGCTCCGCCGGCGCCATTTGTGAGCGAGGACAGCGTATACGGGTACATTATCGCGACCTTGAACGACGCCTTAAACAACCTGGCAGCCGGCGGTGCCGCCTTCCCGTTCACGTTACCGGCGGGGTACACCGGATTCGACACTCCGGCGGCGTTCTCGTCGTTCAACCGCGCGCTCGCAGCCAAGGCTTACATCTTCAGGGCCACGGCGCTCAACTCGACCTGCGGGCCAACGGCATGTTACAACGCCGCCCTGGCGGCGCTGGCGCTGGCTGCGCCGGCGTTCGCTGACGGAGATCCGACCCAGTTCAGGAAGGGCGTGTACGTCGATTACTCGCCCGGCGCCGGTGACACGCCGAATCCGCTGTCGGACGCACTCGACGCACCGAACTTCTTTGCACTTCCTTTGCTGATCGATCTGGCGCAAAAGCAGACCGACGGTACCACCCCGGACCAGCGTGCTGTAGCCAAGATAGCGCCGCAGACGGCCGGCACGCCGCAGCAACTGGGCGGCATTGGCATCCTAGGGACGCACAAGTTCACCATCTACCTGAACAACGGCGAGCCGAATCCCTCGGCGCCGATTCCCGTAATCCGCAGTGAAGAGCTGGCGTTGTTGCGCGCGGAGGCGAATATCGGCCTCAACCAGCTGGGCACCGCACTGACGGACATCAACTACATCCGGACCAACTCCGGCCTCTTGCCTAATCTCGGCTCGCTCGGAACGACCGATCAGGCGATCACCGAGCTCCTGTACAACCGCAAGTATTCGCTCTTGTGGGAGCAGGGAGCCACCTGGGTGGATGCGAGACGGTACGGTCGCCTGAACACCATCCCGATTCCACCCGGCTTTTCCAACAGCACGCCGCCGAACAACAACTTCGGCGCGAGCAGCGTCCCAACTCGCTTGCTGGTCCCGGACGACGAGTGCCGCTCTCGTGGCGCGGAGCCGGGGTGCAGCCCGTTGGGGACATGACGGAAACTGCGTAAACGGTAAGCGGTGAACGGTGAACGGGGGGCTCCTGGAATTCACGGAGCTCCCTGTTCACTGTTTACTGTTCACCGTTCACGCAGTTCCCGTTTACCGTTCACCGTTCACCGTTCACGCCTTTTTCGCCGGGATCCCGCATGCGTCTTTATGCGTCCGTGCCTACCCTCATTCTTGTCTCCTTCGCCCTCCCCCTCGCCGCCCAGCAGCCCAAGACCAAGCAGAAGAAGCCGGCCAAGGCTGCGGCGACCGCGCCGGCGCCGATGCTCGATTCGCTGATCGTGCCGACCGCCTACAAGGCTCGGAGCATCGGACCGGCCATGATGGGAGGACGGGTATCCGCGATTGCGCTCGATCGAAACAACCCGTGGACCTACTACGTTGGCCTGGGCACGGGCGGGATCCTGAAGACCATCGACAATGGACAGGCCTTCAAGGCCGTCTTCGAGAATGAACCGGTCGCCGCCATCGGGGCGATCGCGATTGCACCGTCTGACACCAGCGTGATCTGGGTCGGCACCGGCGAGGCCAACGACCGGAACAGCTCGAGCTGGGGCGACGGCGTCTACCGCTCGACGGACGCCGGCGCGACCTGGACGAACGTCGGTCTCAAAGGGAGCAAGACCATCGCCCGCATCGTCGTTCATCCCACCGATCCGAAGACGGCGTGGGTCGCCGCCACGGGCGATCTCTGGATTCCCGGTGGCGAGCGGGGGTGTTACAAGACGACCGACGCAGGCGCGACCTGGAAGCTGGTCCTTGGCGCGGCGGCTCCCTACGGCGACCGGGTCGGCTGCGGTGATATCGCGCTCGACCCGGCCAATCCGAACGTGTTGTACGCGGCCCTCTACGCTCGCCGCCGGTATCCCTGGACCTTCATTTCGGGAGCCGCGGCTACGGACGGGAAGGATCTCGGGGGGATCTGGAAGAGCACGGACGGTGGGGCGACTTGGAAGAAGCTCACCGAAGGCCTGCCCACTCGAACCCAGCGCATCGGCCTCGCGATCTGGGCCAAGGACCCCAAGGTGGTCTACGCGGTGGTGCAGAGCGATGCCGAAGGCACCTCCGGGATCGAGGACGTCGAGAGCAAGGCCGGCGGTGTGTTCCGTTCCGACGACGCCGGCGAGCATTGGGTGCGCATGAGCACCCTCAACCCGCGCCCGTTCTATTTCAGCCAGATCCGGATCGATCCCAGCAACGATAAGCTGATCTACGTCCTCGGCTTCATGCTGCACGTCTCGGAAGACGGGGGAAAGACGTGGCGGGAGGATCGCTTCCGAGGCGTCCATGCCGACAATCACGATCTCGTGATCGATTCCCGCTGGCCCAAGCGGCTCCTGCTCGGCACCGACGGAGGCCTCTACCAGAGCGTGACGGGTGGCGGCGGATGGGAATTCCAGAATCGGTTCGCGGGGGGAGAGTTCTATCGCATCAACGTGGATCAGAGCAGGCCGTACCGGATCTGCGGCGGCTTGCAGGACAACACGAATTGGCTCGGCCCCAGTGCCACCTGGTCCAAGGATGGGATTCTCAACGAAGACTGGATTCAGATCGGCGGCGGAGATGGATCGTACTGCGTCTTCGATCCAACCGATTCCAATCTGGTTTATGCCGAATCCCAGCAGGGCTACATCTTCCGCTTCGACTTGCGGACCGGGCAAGCGAAAAATCTTCGACCCGAGCCGACCGAAGGCAGTCCCAGCTATCGATATCACTGGAACTCGCCGCTGATTCAGAGCGCCCACGACAAGGGGGTTCTGTACTACGGGGCCGAGCGCGTATTTCGGCTCACGAACAAAGGCGAGGCGTGGCGCGCGATCAGTGGTGATCTCTCTACCGGAGAGCTGAGCAAGATGACCGCGCTGGGAAGCGGCGCCGAGACCTACGGCGTGATCTACACGCTGGCCGAATCGCCCGTACGGCAAGGCCTGCTGTGGGCCGGCACGGACGACGGCAAGCTGTGGAAGACCGAGAACGACGGCACCGCCTGGACCGATCTCACCCAGAGCCTCCCCGCGGCCGCGAAGGGGTTATGGATATCGCGGGTGGAGCCCGGCGCCCATGATCCGCTCGTCGCGTATGTGGCCATCGACGGCCATCGGACCGGCAACTACCACCCGCTCCTCTACCGTACGGCCGACGGTGGAAAGTCATGGCAAAGCATCGTGGGGAATCTGCCGGATGGAGGCCCGGTCAAGGTGATCCGGGAAGATCCCAGGAACCCGAACCTCCTGTTCGCCGGGACGGAGTTCTCGCTCTGGGCCAGCCTTGATCGTGGGGGACACTGGTCGAAGGTGGGGCGCCTCCCCGCGGTCGCGATTGACGACATCCTGATCCACCCGCGCGACCGCGATCTCTTGGTCGCGACTCACGGACGGAGCATCTACATCCTCGACGACATCGGACCCTTGGAGGAGCTGACACCCGAGGTGCAGGGGAAAGACGCATATCTCTTCAGCGTTCGCCCGGTCACCGGTCGTCCGTTGCTTCCGGGGTGGAAGGAGAGCGCCGGAACGTCGGTGTTCCGAGGGCAGAATCCACCGGAAGGGGCCGTCATCAGCTGGTATCTCCGCCGGTATACCGGCGACTCGGTCAAGGTGTCGATCACCGGTGCTGGGGAAAAGCCAGTGGCCAACTTCACGCAGCCTGGCATGGCGGGCATCGGACGAGTCAGCTGGGACGTGCGGCTCACCAAGGATCTGATCAACGACTACGGTGGGCAGGATAAGGACCGACTGGTCGGGCCGGGGGAGTACACGGTCACGCTCAGATTCGGCGAGGCAAAGGAGACGCAGAAGCTCTCGGTTTCGATCCCACCCGGTGTCGAAACGCGATGACCGCCCATGCCGATCCCATCGCCTTTGTCGCTCTCGCGCTGGCCGTCATTCTCGGAATGGCAAAGCTGGGGGGTCATCTTGCCGAGCGAATCGGCCAGCCCCCGGTATTAGGCGAGCTGGTGGTCGGCGTCCTGCTGGGTAACCTGCATCTTCTCGGAATCAGCGGGCTCGAAGCCGTCAAGGCCAACGGTACCATCGACGCGCTCGCACGCCTGGGAGTGATCCTGCTCCTGTTCGAAGTTGCCCTCGAGTCCACCGTGGGTGACATGTTGAAAGTGGGGCTCCGATCGCTGCTCGTGGCAGTGCTGGGTGTTGTCGCTCCGTGGCTGCTCGGCTGGGGCGTGGGAGCGCTGCTGCTGCCCGAGCATAGCACGTACGCCCATGCGTTTCTGGGTGCCGTGCTCACCGCCACCAGCGTTGGGATTACCGCTCGCGTTCTCCGTGACCTGGGACGGGCACAGGAACCCGAAGCGCGCATCATCCTCGGGGCTGCCGTTATTGACGATGTTTTGGGGCTTGTCATCCTGGCGGTCGTGGGAGGCCTGATCGCAGCCGCGGGTGCTGGATCCACGCTGTCATGGGTGGGTGTCGCCTTGATCATCGTCAAGGCGGTCGTCTTTCTTTTCGGCGCCCTGTCGCTGGGCCTCTGGCTGTCACCTCGGATATTTCGCCTGACCGCCCGTCTTCGCGGAAAGGGCATCCTACTGGCCACCGCCCTGGTTTTCTGCTTCCTGCTCGCATGGCTCGCTTCCGCGATCGGCCTTGCACCGATCGTCGGGGCTTTTGCGGCGGGCCTCATTCTCGAGCGGGGACACTACCACGACTTCACGCAGAAAGGTGAGCACCTTCTGGAGGAGTTGATCCACCCCATCACGTCGTTTCTGGTGCCTGTCTTCTTCGTGCTGGTCGGGATGGGCGTGGACCTGGCCGCGTTCAGCAATCGCGAGGTTCTCGTGTTGGCGGGGCTGCTGACCGTTGCTGCAATCATCGGCAAGCAGTTGTGCGCGTTGGGAGCCCTCGGCACGAGGTTGGATTCGATCTCGATCGGGATCGGGATGATCCCCCGGGGGGAAGTCGGCCTCATTTTCGCCAACATCGGCCTGGGCCTCGCCCTCGATGGCGAACCGGTGATCGATCGGGGGACTTACTCAGCCGTGGTCATCATGGTGATGGTCACAACGCTGGTGACGCCCCCGCTGCTGCAGTGGAGCCTCGCTCGGGGCGCCGTTCGCGTCGGCGGTCGCCTGTGAGAACTCGGCTCAGCGCACGCGACGAGCCAGTGCCCGCAGCGAATCCTGTGGTAGATCGCTCTGAAGCACCAGCAGCACGGGTCCGACCATCCAGGAAAGCTGACCGTTCGGTCCGACCTGCGGGGTGAACGGCAAGTCGAGCTGCCCTGGCCGAGCCCGCTGCTGATCAAGGTAGAGCGTCCGCCCATTTCGATCGACGTAAACGGCGCGCACGACCGGCCGAGCGGTGTCCGCTCCTGGGACGACCCGCGGTGATACTAGTCCAACGAGTTGACGGGTCATCCCATCGATTGCATGCAAAGGGCCGCCCAACTGGCGTGCCGCCTCATCCAGACCGATCCGTCGTGAGACGTTGGCCTTCTGGTCGACGGTGGGAGGGCTCGATTCCGCTGCGGCGGCTTCCTGACGGCGAGCTGCTTCCGCGGCAGCAGCGCGCTCCTCTTCGCGCTCGCGATCGAGAGCAGCGGTCGCGGCTGCGGCGCGCTGCCGCATCTGCTCGCGATCGAGATCAGCGGTAGCCTTATCGGATAGCGCTCGATCCACGGATGCATCTCGATCCTCAGCCGACTGGCCCTGGGAGCGCTGAGTGGCCTGATCCTCTGTCGCTTTTGACTCGTCGCTGGACTGCGGCGTGCCGGCGGTCTCCTTAACCGGCGCTGCGGGTGCTGGCGCCGCCTCGGCTTTGCCGGGAGCTGTTCGTGCCGGCGGTGTGCCACCAGCTGCTTTCCCCGCCGCTGCGCCGACCGCGAGCTCGGCTACAGGTGTTCCGCCCTTGGCGGTAGACGGTGATGCACCGGTCTTGGCCGGGGGCGGTGGAGTCTTTGGCTGAGCCGGCGCTGCCTGGTTTGCAGCGCCCTTGTCGGGAGCCGGGCCTGCCGGCGGCGTGGCCGCTCGCGGCGCGGGAGCGGAGGGAGCTTTCTCAGCGAGCGCTTGCGGGCTTGGGACCGTTGATTGGCTGAGACTGTCGACTGCGGCCGGCGCCGGCTTGCTCGCGGCCCGGCCGGATCCACCCGAATCGGCGGTCCTGTCGTTGGCGAAGGTGAATTCTTCCGGGCGGATTCGGAGCGAGCTGGGCCTACGGTTTCCGGGGAGGCTATTGCGCATCTCCAAGCCGAGAAAACCGGCGCCGACAATGACCAGAAACGAAGCGGCCCACGCCATGATCTTGAATCGACTGCGCCGTACTTCGGTCGGGGTGGGATTGTGCGGGATCAGGACCACCGGATCCACGGGAATCATCGGACGGCCGACCACCAGTCGAGGGGCACGGGCGGCGCCGCCGCCTGCGGGCGGCTCGAGGGCGGCTACCAGGCGCTCGGTTTCCGCAAGCATTTGCCGAGCTTCGTCCAGCCGCGCGGCACAGGCGGCACAGGTGGCGAAATGCGTCTGCACTTCGAGCACCTCGGCCGCGCCGAGCTCCCCGTCGAGCAATGCGTGCAGCGTGCCTTCATCAACGTGCGGCATGCTTCGCTTGACCTTCCATATCGTGATACGCCTCTACCAGGCGGCGCCGAGCGCGGGCCAATGTCGTTCCCACAGCGCCCTTCGCAAGCCCCAGGGTTTCGGCGATCTCGTCGTAGTTGAAGCCCTCCGCCTTGAGCAGCAGAGCCTCCCGATCGCGGTCATTGAGTTGCTCGAGCGCCGCCCGAACTCTGGCTGCGCGCTCGTCCCGCTCCATAACGTCCTCTGCCGAGGGTGCTGCCGGCTCGAGCTCGTTCTTGAGCAACTGGAGCCGTCTTCCCTGGCGTAGAGTCTTTCGGGCCTCCTCCCGGACCAGGTTTAAGGCGACCGCAAAGAGCCATGACCGGGGATTCCGGGGCTGCGCTGCCACGGCGCGCACGAAGGTTTCCTGTGCCAACTCCTCGGCGCGATCGCGATCGCCGGTCCGGCGCCAGAGCATCCGAACCAGCGAGTCGTAGTACTCCTCGAACAGTCGTCCTGCGTCCCCGGTCATGCCACGCGCGGGCTCACGCTCAGACTCCTCGGAAATCGCGAACGATCTGGTCCAACTCGCCACTCTGCCACCGCTCGACGCCACCGTGCCCTATCCGGATGCTCACGCGGTGCCCGGCGATCAACACGTCGTCGCCCAGGCGTAGACACTCGGCCAACTCCGGCAGCACGCGGACCAACGAGAAATACGCATCACTGAATGATGCCACGGCCGTCACTTTGACGGTATCTCCGTGACCTGCATCAGTCCATACGTCACCGCGCCGAATAAAGACCCGACCAGAAGCGGTGCGGGTTGCAGAAGCCGGGCCACTCTGCGAGTCATTCAAAGCGGGAACCGGGGACGCTTCGGCTGCAGCGTCCAGGCTGTTTACCCGTGCCAGTTTAGCGGCCGATTGAGCCGCTTCGAACGCGGCCCGGCCCGTTTGCCGGCGCGCGCTCTCGGGACCACCTGTCCGAGACTCGTCTTCCATCAGGAAGGGCCTGCCACGCGGGTCGGACGCCAAGGCATCCGGCTCCTGCACCAGATACGACGTGTACTCCGTCAATATGCCGTACCTGAGTCCAAGGTCGCGAACTCTGGTTACGAGGTCGGAGGTAGCGCCTTCGAGGCGGATCTGACGGGTTAGATCGCCGACCCGCCGGGCAGCCCAAAGCCGGGGGATGTAATCGTCCTGGATCCGAGTTTCCGGAAAGTCGGCTCGTACGGCGAACCGCTCCCGCCGGCCGTTCCGTTCGCCAGTGATAACGACCTCTCCGGATCTGTGGCCACGATAGCGGCCTAGCAAGACCAACTCCTCTCCCTGGAACAGATCCGGCAGCTGCCCCGGCGCCAACTCCGTCAGCCCCACCGGCGAGCTTTCGATTCGCAGATTGACCAGCGCGGGATGGCGAACTCGCGTGGTTATAGCACCGATCGCGGTCTCGACGCTCGAGCCCGGGGCTACGTATTCGACACTTCCGCGTCCCTCTGTCGCAAGCCGATCGAGCAGATAGGTGTTGACGTCGTGTCCCACTCCCACTGTGAAGATCCGGCGGCCCGCCAGCCGTTGGCTCGCCCGCTCGGCGATCCGATCCGGAGCCTGCTCGCCGGTGGACGGAAGCCCATCTGTCAGGAACAGAACGATGGGAAGCCGGTTGGATTCGACCGGCCCGTCGAGGGCTGCGTCGAGCGCCCCGGCAATGTTGGTACCCCCATCCGCGTTGAGATCATCCACGAACCGGCGCGCGGAGTCTATGGCGGCTCGGCTTGCGGGTGTAAAACCCGGGCTGAACTCGCGGACACCCGATGAAAAGGCGATCAGCCGGAATCGGTCTTGGGGGGCGAGCGTGGCGAGAGCCTGGCGCAGGCCAGCCTGCGCCTGCTCCAGCTTCTCGCCCGACATGGAGCCCGATACATCCACGACCAACGTGACGTCGCGAGGCAGCGACGTCGACTGGGTTTCCGGCCCTGGCGCCATGAGCAGCATGAAGTAGCCGTCCTCGCCCACGGGCGAATGGGTCACGACGCTGGTCGCGACCAATCCCTTCGCGAGAGGGAAAAAAAGCTGCACATCGCCGGCGCTGTTGGAAGCAAGCGTGATCTGGAGGCGGTTTCCCTCGCGGCGGGTCTCCAGACGATGGGTCGGAGAGTAGGGCTCTCCCAGCCGCTCGGCGTTTTCGACTGTGACGTGGAAGCCGGACCCCGACGTACCACCTCGATCGCCGGCGGCGTACTGCAAGCGGAGCGCATCGCCGGCGCGAGTCAGCAGTTGGGTATAACGCAGCACGACCTTCCGGGTTTCACCCGGCTGAATGGGAAAGACCTGCGCACGAACCAGACGATGGCCGGCCAGCGTAAGCAGAGCAGGGTCCTTGCGGCGTCGCACGATTTCTTCGTACACTCGGCGGGCCTGTTCGGCGTTGAGCATCTCTCCCTTGAGCTCAGTTTCGCCGTTCCAGAGCGAGAAGTTCTGAAAGACCGCTTCCGAGGGGAGCGGGTAGAGATAACTCCCTTCCGCGAGGCCGCCACCGTCGTTGCGGAACCGCTCCTCGACCGCGATCTGCGCGACATGCCCGTTCACTGTTACCCGCACATCGGAGCTGGCCCGGACCACGTTGCCCAGCGGCCGCCCAGGAAGGACAGGCCTCTCGATCTCAATCCAGCCCTGACCAAAGACGGGCGAAAAGGAGAAAGGGAGAACGGCAAACGGGGTAATCGGGATGAGGGCGGTGAGAATCGCGAACGCCCTGGGTGACGCGCACATCGACGGCTCCGATGTTCGGGACGGCGGGGAGATGCGTCAGCGCTCCAGCCTTGCACGTTCTATCCCTTTTCTCCCGTTCTCCCTTTCTCCCCTTCCCCCTTTTTTCCGACTACCTTACCCGAGTCACTCCGACCCCAGGACCGCGCCATGCCCACCGAGGCGCTCAACACAGCTCCGGCCACCACCGACACCTTCCCGATCAACGGGACCGATTTCATCGAGTTTTATGTAGGCAACGCCAAACAGGCATCGCTCTACTACTGCGCTGCGTTTGGATATCGGCTCGCGGCGTACCGCGGGCCCGAGACGGGTGTCCGGGACAGGGCGAGCTATGCGCTCGAGCAGGACAAGGTTCGGCTGGTGCTGACAACCGCACTCCGTCCCGATCATCCGATTGCCGCCCACGTCAATGCGCATGGCGATGGGGTGAGGGACATCGCCCTCTGGGTGGACGACGCCCGCACGGCCTTCCGAAACGCCGTCGAGCGAGGTGCGAAGCCGGCCTACGAGCCGACTGTACTCGAAGACGATGACGGCGAGGTCGTTATTGCGGGGATCCACACGTACGGCGAGACCATCCATTCGCTGGTGGAGCGCGGCAACTATCGAGGCGCCTTTCTGCCCGGATTCAGGGCGGTGGACTCCTGTTTCAATCCGTCCCCCGTCGGACTGCGCTTCGTCGATCACTGCGTGGGCAACGTAGAACTGGGCGCGATGAATCGGTGGGTCCAGTACTACGAGCAGGTGCTTGGCTTCTACAATCTCATCTCGTTCGACGACAAGACGATTTCCACGGAGTACTCCGCCCTGATGTCCAAAGTCGTCGCCAACGGCAACGGGCGCATCAAGTTTCCATTGAATGAACCGGCGGAGGGTCGCAAGAAGTCGCAGATTGACGAGTATCTCGAGTTCTATCGGGGCCCGGGCGTGCAGCACATCGCGATTGCCACCGACGACATCGTCGCCACTGTCACGGCGCTGCGAAACCGGGGAGTGGAGTTTCTCCGCGTGCCCCTGACATACTACGACACCGTACTCGACCGGGTCGGCCGGATCGATGAAGACATTGCCCCGCTCCGAGAGCTGGGCATCCTGGTCGACCGCGACGACGAGGGTTATCTCCTGCAGATTTTTACCAAGCCGGTTCAGGACCGCCCCACGCTCTTCTTCGAGATTATTCAGAGAAAGGGCGCCAAGAGCTTCGGCGCAGGCAATTTCAAGGCCCTGTTCGAGGCGATCGAGCGGGAGCAGGCGGCGAGAGGAAATCTTTGATAAAGCGTAAACCGTAAACGGTGAACGGTGAACGGGGCTGCAGGGTGGGGCCCGTTTACCGTTCACTGTTCACCGTTCACGCAGTTTGGAGGTTGTAATGCCTATCTATCACACCCTCGGCTCGATGCCTCGTAAGCGGCACACCGTCTTTCGTAAGCCGGACGGTGGGATCTATGCCGAAGAGTTGATGGGCCACGAAGGATTCGTCGGCACGTCGTCCCTGCTTTACCATGTGCACCCGCCTACTACGGTGAAATCGGCACGACGCGTCAAGGAAATCGTGTGGGAGGCCGACGACGACACCTCGCTGCGTCACCGGCACTTTCTCACCGCCCGGGCCAAGACCGGCGGTAGCCCGACCCTCGATCGAATTCCTATCCTCTTCAATAATGAGATCGCAATGTTGTACGTCGAGCCGGACGAGCAGGACGCTCATTTCTACCGGAACTCGATGGCCGACGAGGTGGCCTATGTGGTTGAGGGAAATGGAGTTCTCGAATCGGTGTTTGGCGATCTGCCGTTCCGCGCCGGCGACTACGTAATCATCCACCGAAACATCACGCACCGGTGGCGCCTGGACTTGGCCGCCGGCCCCACCAAGCTCCTGGTGTTCGAAAGCCGGGGACACGTGCGCTGGCCCAAGCGCTATCGCAACGACGTCGGACAGCTACTCGAGGGGGCCCCGTATTCCGAGCGGGACATCCGGCGACCGGTGGAGCTGCGCACGCACGATGAGACCGGCGATTTCCCGATCCTGGTGAAGCAGTATGACCAGGTGAACGAGTTGATGCTGGACCACCACCCGTTCGACGTGGTGGGATGGGACGGCTACTTCTACCCGTGGATCTTCAGCATCCACGACTTTGAACCGATCGTCGGCCGGATCCATCAGCCGCCGCCGGTGCATCAAACCTTTCAGGGCGATGGGTTTGTCATCTGCAGCTTCTGTCCCCGGCCCTATGACTTCGACCCCCAGGCAATCCCGGCCCCATACAACCACAGCAACGTGGACTCCGACGAGGTGCTGTTTTACGCCTCGAGCGAGTTCATGAGCCGGAAGGGGATCGAGTACGGAAGCATCACCCACCACCCCGACGGGCTGCCGCACGGACCGCATCCGGGGCGGGCAGAGGCGAGTATCGGGCAGAAGTTCACGAACGAGCTGGCGGTCATGATGGATTCATTCCGGCCGCTCAAGGTGGCCAAGGCAGCCACCTCGTTTGAAGACCCGAACTATCACCGGTCCTGGGTCGAGCAGCAGCACGCGGCCTTCAACCCGCCGACCAGCTAGGGCCGAAAGTAGCGCGGCCCTTCGGACCGGGCCGCCAACGCGCCAGACCGCCTGAGGACCGGTCGAAACGCGTCGGTGGAGCCGGCGAAGGGTCGCCGGCCGGGCGTCATGCACTCCATGTGCCACACGACTCCGCGGCGAAATCAGCACAAATACATCGCATTGGGTCTGATTCCGTGGATGCGTCGATGCCACTGCTGCGGAGCAGCCACAACGCTCTAGGCAGTCACCGTTTCGGTACGGCATCGAGCGAAACGAGCGGTGGACGCTGCTCGAGGACGATCGCCGTGCGAGGGGTCACATGAGGACTTCCGCGCCAATGCTACCGATCTGGACTCCTTCGGCGGACCGGGTGGCTAGCGCTAACCTCACGCGGTTCATGCGCGAGCACGCCTCGCACGCCCCGACCTATGCGCCGCTCTATGAGTGGTCAGTCGCGAATCCGACGGATTTCTGGGCAGCGGTATGGCGGTTCGTGGGAGTGGTCGCGGAGGCCAGGGCCGGACTGCCATGGGATCGGGTGCTGGTTGGCGGCGACCACATGGGGCCGCCGGATCCCATCCAGGGCCCCCACTGGTTCCCAGGGGCTCGGCTCAACTTCGCCGAGAACCTGCTTCGGTTCCGGGATGACGGGGTTGCGCTGGTGTTCTGGAACGAG